>JAFSRH010000047.1 GCA_017446225.1 Oscillibacter sp. | reverse complement strand
TGTGGACGCCCGCGCCCGTGAGATGGCGGAAGCGCTCTCCGCCGCGCTCCCCTGTCCGCTGGTCTATAAAGTGACGGCGAAATCCAATCAGGAAATCAGCGACATCATCAAAGAGGCCAACTACCGCGATGAGTGCGCGGGTATTGTGACATGGTGCCATACGTTCAGCCCCTCGAAAATGTGGATTAACGGTCTTGCCAGTCTGCAAAAGCCCTACTGCCACCTCGCCACGCAGTACAACGTGGAGATTCCCAATGACGAAATCGACATGGACTTTATGAATCTCAATCAGGCCGCCCACGGAGACCGCGAACACGGATTCATTGCGGCGCGTCTGCGCATGCCCCGGAAAGTGATTGCCGGTCACTGGAAAAGCGAAAGCGTCCGGGCGCGTCTTTCGGACTGGATGAAAGCGGCGGTCGGTGTCGCCGTCAGCCGCGGCATGAAGGTCATGCGCTTTGGCGACAATATGCGCGAAGTGGCCGTAACGGAAGGCGACAAGGTTGAAGTGCAAAAGAAACTGGGCTGGCAGGTCAACACTTGGGCGGTAGGCGACCTCGTGCAAGAAATGAACGCCGTCACGGAGGATGAAATTGACGCCTTGACCGCGGAATACCGGAGACAATACGACATTGCCACCGACAATACCGAATCCATCCGCTATCAGGCCAGAGAAGAAATTGCCATGAAAAAGATGTTGGACCGGGAGGGTTGCAAGGCGTTTTCCAACACCTTCCAAGACCTCTACGGGATGGAACAGCTTCCCGGCCTCGCTTCCCAGCATCTCATGGCGCAGGGCTACGGCTACGGCGGAGAAGGCGACTGGAAAGTCAGCGCTATGACCGCAATTCTCAAGGCAATGGGCGAAAACGGCAACGGCAGTTCCGGCTTTATGGAGGACTACACCTATCATCTTGTGGAAGGGCAGGAATATTCCCTCGGCGCCCATATGCTGGAAGTCTGCCCTTCTTTGGCGGCCGAAAGACCCCGGATTGAAACCCATCGCCTTGGCATTGGCATGAACCGGAAAGACCCCGCCCGTCTGGTCTTTGAGGGAAAAGCCGGCCCCGCCATTGTGGTGAGCCTGATTGACATGGGAGGCCGACTGCGCCTGATTGCGCAGGATATTGAGGCGGTAAAGCCGATTCTCCCCATGCCGAATCTCCCTGTGGCGCGTGTGATGTGGCGCGCCATGCCTGACCTGACGACCGGCGTTGAGTGCTGGATTCTGGCGGGCGGGGCACACCATACCGTCCTGAGCTACGATGTAAGCGCCGAAATGATGCGCGACTGGGCGCGGATGATGGACATTGAATTTGTCCACATTTCCAAGGATACCACCCCAGAAAAACTGGAGGAGGAACTGTTCCTGAAAGACCTTGCGTGGAAATGGAAGTAACCGGACTGCGGCGGCAACTCCCGTTCAACCATCCGAGCGGACAGGGCTTGCCGCCCGCGCGTTTTTACGGACAGGGGGAACATAAATGGATTTTTCAAAAACCGTACTGGGCATAGAGTTTGGTTCCACGCGTATCAAGGCTACGCTGATTGATGAAAACCATACGCCGATAGCTTCCGGCGATTATGGGTGGGAAAACCGCTACGCCGATGGGATATGGACCTATTCCATGAGCGACATTCACAACGGCTTACGGACCTGCTACGCAAATCTCAAAAAGGACGTGTTTAAGAAGTACGGGGAGGAGCCGGAAACTTTCGGGGCAATCGGCGTCAGCGGCATGATGCACGGATACCTTCCTTTCGATAAGGACGGCGGACAGCTTGCGGACTTCCGCACGTGGCGCAACACCATGACCGGAGAAGCGGCGGAAAAACTGACCGCGCAGTTCCGTTTCAACATTCCCCAGCGGTGGAGCGTTGCGCACTTATACCAAGCCATGCTGAACGGGGAAGAACATCTCCGGGAACTGGCGTACATGACCACGCTTGCGGGATATATCCACTGGCGCCTGACCGGAGAAAAAGTCGTGGGCATTGGGGAAGCCTCGGGTATATTCCCGATTGACAGCCGGACACGGGACTACAATCAGACCATGGTCGAGCAGTTCGACAAATTGACCGCCCCGTACGGATACGCATGGAGACTGCTTGACGTGCTTCCGAAGGCGCTTCCCGCCGGAAAGAACGCCGGAACGCTGACAGCGGACGGGGCGCGATTCCTTGACCCTGAGGGCGTCTTGAAAGCCGGGATTCCGGTTGCCCCTTGTGAGGGGGACGCGGGAACGGGAATGACCGCCACAAATTCGATACGGCCCCGTACCGGCAACGTCAGCGCGGGGACGTCCGACTTCGCCATGGTGGTTGTGGACAGGCTTCCGGGCGTACATCGTGAAATCGACATGGTGACAACGCCGGACGGCCTGCCCGTGGCAATGGTTCACTGCAACAACTGCACCAGCGATATGAACGCGTGGGTCTCCCTGTTCGGCGAGTTCGCCGGGACGCTGGGCGTTACCATGGAAAAAGGCGAACTGTTTACAAGACTGTTTCAAAAGGCGTTGGAAGGGGAGGCTGACTGCGGCGGGCTGCTGTCCTATAACTATTTCTCCGGAGAGGGCGTGACCGGTTTTGACGAAGGCCGTCCCCTGTTCGCGCGAACCCCGGACGCACGCTTTACCCTTGCCAACTTCATGCGCGCGCATTTGCTTTCCGCTTTGGCCACACTGAAAATCGGCCTCGATATTCTCACGCGGGAGGAGAACGTCCGGATTGAACGGCTTTACGGGCACGGCGGCTTCTTTAAGACGCCGCAAGTGGGACAAAGACTGCTCTCGGCGGCGGTAAACGCTCCGGTGTCCGTCATGGAGACGGCGGGAGAAGGCGGTCCCTACGGTATGGCGCTTCTGGCGGCCTATATGCTCCGGCGCAAAGAGGGCGAATCCCTTGCGGATTATCTCGACAAGCGGGCATTCGCCAACGCGAAAACATCCGCTCTCATGGCTGATACGTCGGATGTGGAAGGGTTCTCCGCGTTTCTGGAACGCTACAAGAAGGCGTTGCCCGTGGAACGGGCGGCGGTAGAAACCATGTGAAAACAGAAAAAGGATTCCGCCTGTCAATGTTCCGGCAGGCGGAGCCCTTTTCGCATTGCGAAATCAGAATTTGAACAGCTCGACCATATAGCATTGCGGGCCGTCTGACAGCTTTACAGCCATCTTTTCATCGCCGTTGAGGATACGTCCGGGCATCCATTCCCCCGCTTCCAGCGTCCCCTCTTCCAGACGGAGAAATTCCGCCTTTTTGTTTTCCCCCGGCTTGGGCCGGAACGACAGGCCGCACATCATCCCCAGAATCAGGAATTTATTTTCCGCCAGTTCCAGCACAATCCCGGCCCCCAGCGGCTTTGCCGCGGCCCTTGGCGCGTACGACACGCTGAGGTCGTACCCGGAGAACCGGAGGAACGTTCCGTAGTCGTTCTCTCCGTGACGCACGAAACATTTCAGATGTTCCGTCCCCCGGTACTTCAGATACAGCGGCTCCAACTGTTTCATCAGCCCGTAGGTATCGCGCAAATACTCCTTACTGCCCGTTGTGTTAAACGCGGACGGGTCAATGTTCAAAGCTACCATGACTTCCATTGGCGGCTGTTCCAGTTTGTCGGGGTCCAGCGCCAGATCTTCCACGCCGAACGGCGAAAAACAGATGGCGTTTTTCGCCCCGAAGGCGTACAGGCAGTAGGAGGACGCCACGGCGTCCTTACGGATTTCCGGCACAAACAGAGGGTTTCCGTTATAAGCGTACTCGTCCATGACATCCGCGCAGTAGGGCACGTAGACATCCGGCGCCAGCGTGAACAGGGACGGCGCAACCGCTTTCCAAATGGCGTGGACGTTTTTGACCGGGCCGCCGCAGGGATACGAGCCGGGATACCACGGATACTGCCTCAGCCACGCGTTGGTATAGCAGGGCAACGGATATTCCTTTTGACCGGCGGAAGCAATCTTTTCCACGGCGCTGGCAAAGGCATAGGCCATGAAACTTTCTTCCGCGTCTGTCCCGAAGGCCTCTCTCCATGTGCCGGAAACGTGGCAGGCCTCCCGCACAACGGCGGGAACCTCACTGGAAAACGCCTCCTCCGCACAGGGGCCGTAATCGCGCTCCGTGCCCAGCACGCCGATTTCGTTTTCCACCTGACACACAATGACGGTCGCGTTCTCCTCGTCACAGGCGCGCAAATGCCGCATCAGCGCCGTGAACGCGGCCTTGTCCTTTTCCACGGCGGCCCCGCAGAACGGGGAAATCGTATTGATTGGCTCGCCGTTGGCCTTGCGGACGCGGAAATAAGTCTCGGTATCCCGCTTCATCCACGCGGGAACGTACATGGACTCGGCGTTTTTCCAGAGGCCGAACCAAAGGAACATAAGACGCATGTTTTCTTCGCGTGCCTGCGTAATCAGGCCGTCCACCTGCGTGAAATCGTACTGCCCCTCCGCCGGTTCCAGTAATTCCCAATAGACGGGGACAATCACGCTGTTCATGTTCAAATCGCGGAGCCGGGGCCAGACTTTCTCTTTCATGAAGGCCAGACTGCTGGCGCCGGAATTGTGGATTTCCCCGCTGTAGGCGAAAAACGGCTTTCCGTCTACATATAACGTGGGAATCCCCCGTTCATCTGCTTTTACGACTGATTTTACCATATTCCTGTCTCCTTCTCACCTTTACGCGGTTTTTGTAAAAGCGCGCTCCGTCCGGAGAACCGGGAAACGGGGCGCGCTTTCCTGTCGGCTTGTTTGTTGGCCTTACTTATCCCACGCGTGTTTTCCGGCTTCCAAATCCGCCCGGATTTCGCTGACCCGCTTGTCGGAGAGTTTGTACCAGAGGAGCGGGACACAGGAGATAATAGCGATGATGGCGGGCAACATATTCACCATGAAGTTGATACCCAGTTTCGCGGCCTCGGTCTGCTCGGCGTTGGGGACATAGCCCACGGCGAAGAGCAGCATAACCACAGGCGCGCAAAGAGCCGTTGCCAGTTTCACGCCGAAACTCAGCATGGAGGCGGCTAAACCTTCCTGACGCTTGCCCAATTTCCAGTCCCCGTACTCCAGAGAATCGCCTACCATGCCGTAGCAGATAGCGGGCGCGCCGAAGCCCAGAGAGCCGATGAAGGAAACGCCAATCAGGTAAACGGGATTACTCGTGGGATTGAGGAACAAAGCGACAAATCCCAGCGCCATCACGATATTCATGATAAACATATAGTTGCGCTTGCCGAAGGTCTTGGTCCCCCATGGCACGGTAAGCGTGCCCACAAGCTGGCCCGCGGTCATGGCGGTGAACATGGTGGCAATGTGTTGCGGACCGCCTACCACGTAAATGACGTGGTAGACCAGAATGCCGTAACGCCCGGTGACGCAAATCGTGCCCATGACGGTTGCAAGTACCACCATCAGAAGCTGGTCATTCTGAATCAGGCCCTTCATATTGCCAAGGAACGTTGTTTTCTCCGCCGGGCCGGCGCTGTGGAGCTTATCGGTATAGGTTTCCTTGCACATGGCGGCGCACAGCCAGAACACGGGAATCAATATCAAAGAGAAAATGACGGTGGCAACGAAATAACCGCGCCCATCGGCCATGGGCTGGCCGCTTTCATTGACGGCGGAACTGAAATGGAGAATCAGGGGCATTGCCACCATAGAAAGGATAATGCCAATCACGGACGCGCCGGTACTGCGGGCGGTGGCAAGGAGCTGACGGACGCGGGAATCCACGGCAATGACGTTCAACATCGCCTGATAGGCAATGGAGCAGGCGGTATAGGCCATGCCCGCGCCAATGTAGCATACGCCGCAGAGAATCACTTTCGTCATGCCCTGTACGGGGAAGGCGGTAAACGTCAGAATGTTAAAGATAGCGAGGAAGGGAGGCGCGAACATCAGATAGGGGCGGAACTTTCCCCAGCATAGGTGCGGTCGGCGATCTGGCCCATCATGGGGTCGTTGATGGCGTCCCAGATACGGGCAATCAGCACAATGGCGGAAATCGCCGCGCCGGACAGCCCTACCACATCGGTGTAAAAGATGTTCAGGTAGTTGTTAATCATGTACCAGCTCATCTGGCAGGCTATTTCGCCCATGCTGTAGCCCACCAGAAGTTTCGGGGTGACTTTTTCCTCCGGGACAGACTGAACCGCCGCGTTTGTCTTTTCTTCCATAGTACGCTCCTTTCATTTTACGCCGTTTCCGCACGTTTCCGGAAACCGTTTCGGGGCAGTATCCTACGCGCCGCGCTTCTCCGTGTCCTGCAACGCGCCGCCCGTACCCGTTTCGGTTCCCGTTGGCGCACGGGGCAGAATCCAAGCGTAACGATTTTATCATGTCCCGGCGGGAACTTCTTTTCTCTGATGACGCTTTTCCTTGCTTTTATTTTCTTCTTTCCCGCTTCGGATGAGTCGGGCTTGTCTGTAATTTCGTTGTCAGCGCGCAAATTCCGGAAACGCTAAAGTTTACGAATCCATGGAAAACGGTAAAACCCGCGCATATTGCGCCGTTTCTATGAGAAGCGGAAAGTCATTCAGGCTGACGGAAAGAAAGTCCGTGCGGACGTCTCAAGGTATCGGAAATCGGAAGAAGGGTATCCCGTGCGCAGGGAAAAGTTTCCGCTCCCGCCGCCATACAGATGAAATTCCATGCCCCATAGAGCGCGCCGCCGTAGCCCGGTATCGAAAATTTCCAATACTGAAAGCCCGGTTCCGCCGTCAGGGCGTCAATCTCCCGCAGATGGGCATAGGGGCGCAGTTTGGCCTTGCACTCCTTCCGGCACCATAAATCATAAAACGCCTGTTCCCGGTTCCGCGCCCGAACACAAAATTCTCTTTCCTTGGGCGTGTATCCGGAGGACAGGATAGCTTGATAAATGCCGCCGTGCCGCTGAATGTCCACGGCCACGGGAGAACGGGAAACGGCGCATACGGCGTACTGCCCGGAATGGGAGATGGAAATATGCCATTCCGGGCGATTTTGGATATAGGGCTTTCCGCTCTCCTCATAGGCAAGCAGGTCATCGGAAATCCCCACGGACGCCAGCAGATTCCGTGAGACGAGACCCGCCGCCAGTGATTGGAGCCGTTTCCGTTCTTCCCGCAGGGAGAGGATTTTTTCCCGCCGCAACGGCGGAAGGGAATCCACAAAAGCCGGAACCGCTTCCGGCGGAATCGCGCGGATATTCATAAACTGATACAGGATATCATTTTCCATAGCTTCCGCCTGTCATAGCCGCCCATTGCAGGACGGACGGAAGCGCTTCCCGCCAGTAATCCCAGTTATGAAGCCCGGGACGGTCTTTCCAACGGACAGAATATTTCAATTCTTGCGCCCAATCCGCCGCCATGCGGTTTGTATCGTAAAACAAGTCTCCATTGCCGCAGGCGAAATAGAGCGGGGGCGCGCCGCCCCCGGCGTACCGCTCCAACAGGCGGCGCGTACATTCGCCGGGACGCGCTTCCAGTTCGGCGACGATGGGCGGAATTTCCAGACCGCACACGCGCCCGAATCGCGCCGCCTTGCGCAAGTCATACGCCCCGGAGATACTGAAAATGCCGGATATCAGTTCCCGACGTTCCAAGCCCAGTTGCAAGGCGATGTACGCGCCCATGGAAATTCCGCCGATACGGAAAGAGCCGGTCTTTCCGGCGGTGGCAAAGAGAGCGTCTCCAAGACGGGGAATCAGTTCTTTCGACAGAAACGCGTGGTACCGCTCCCCTTCCCCGCAGTCCAAGCCGAAAGAATTGCCCACAAACGGGAGGACAATTCGCAGATTCCACGTTTCCGCCAAATCCGCCAGCGGGGAATTGTCCAGAATGGTTTGCGGGTTCTCCCCCGCGCCGTGGAAAAAGAGCAGGCATTTCTCCGGGGCGTTCCGGTTTGCGCCTTTTCCGGGGATAAGAAGAATGATTTCCGCCGGATTGCGCAGAAATCGGGACGGGATTCTCAGACGGTTACAGGTCATAGCGTTCCTTTCAGCATGGCGGCAGGGATTTGAAGGCTTTGAAAAAGCCGTCTTTCATGTTGTCCGTCATAAGCCGGAGCACATCGTTCATCGTGACTTCTTCCTCGTGTTGAAACCACCAGTGTAAAAGCGTCATGGTATGGGAGGCGAAAAGGCGGGCGTACAACTCCAACTGTATGCGGGGCTGAGAGTCAAAGGCGTGGCTGTCCAGAATTTTTTCCAAAAGGGTATTGTAGATGGACTCTCCCATCTCATCGTAAATCCGGCGGTCAATTCCGGCGTTCCATAAAATCAGATACTCCCGCCTGTGTCCGTAGAGATGCCGCAGAAGCCGGACGAACGTCTCTTGATAGATGGGGCTGTCAACATTTTCGGGGGAGGCGAGAAGAAACGCCGCGTCCAACTGCTTGCGGAACTGCTCCATCTGGGAGTCAAGATACTGGTTCAGATAGTCATACTTATCCTTATAATACTTGTAGAATGTGGTCTTGTTAATCATCGCGTCCTGACAAATCATGTTTAACGTAATCTCCCGAAAGGGATGCCGTTCCAGATTGGACAGAACCGCGTTGGAAATCCGCTCCAAAGTCTTGACAACTCTCGGGTCTTTTTTATTCATAAGACATCCCGCTTTCTGATGGAAAGGTCATAACGCCCGTTTCGCGTGATAACAACGCAATTATAATGCCTTGCAAATCTCCGCGCAAGTGTCTTGCCATATAAACAACGAATTCTGTGAATTAGTTGTTTATACAACGAATTTATGTAATTTGTTGATTGCGGGGAAAGGACAATACTGGTATGATAAATATGACAAAATTGTGGCAATCCGCGCCGCCTCTCTTTGGCGTCCAGCACAAATTAACGATCTTGGAAGGCAGGGAGACTATGAATCAGACGACTGTACATCCCTACAAACGCAGCGTGTCCATCATTGGCGTGGGCTGTACGCCCTTCATGTACACGGTGGACAAAGAGGAGACCAATGGCCTGACGGAGGGCGAACTGTTCGGCTACGCGGCCCTCAAGGCTATGGAGGACGCCGGGGTGAATCC
This sequence comes from Oscillibacter sp., assembly GCA_017446225.1. Taxonomy (GTDB): domain Bacteria; phylum Bacillota; class Clostridia; order Oscillospirales; family Oscillospiraceae; genus Oscillibacter. The sequence goes on along the minus strand of JAFSRH010000047.1, from coordinate 11,373 downwards.
TCAAAACGTGGACTTTTATTTCCACGGCGAGGCAAGCCCTTTGAACGCTTCCAACTACCTGACCCCGAACATCCAGATTGCCAACTGGTTTGGCATGAAGGGGAAGGCGTCCATTCACCATTCCGAAGCGTGCTGTACCGGCTATTACGCCGTGGAACAGGCCGTAAACGCGGTCGCTTCCGGGAAGTATGACTGCGTCCTTTCCGGCTGCGTGGAGTTCGGCGACAGCTTAGCGGTTCCGAATCATCCCTACAAGCGGGAAAAGGTCACGATGGAGCGCTTTCTGCAAACGACCGCGTGGCTGTACGACCGCGCCTATACGCGCAGTCTCATGGCCGGACAGGAGCTGATTTACGATGACGCCGCCGAATGGTACAAGCGCACCCGCGGCATTACCGACCAGCAAATGGACGATACCCTCAACTGGATGTGCATCAACAACCGCCGCAACGCTTCCGTGAATCCGCTTGCCATTGAGCGGAGAACGTATGAAAGCCTTGCGAAAGAGGCGGGATTTGACAACGTCATGGACTATATGCGCTCTCCCTACAATCCGCGTATGGGCGACTTTCTCCGGGCCAGCGGTCTGGAATTGAAATGCGATGGCGCGGCGGCGGTCGTGGTCTGCGCAACGGAACTGGTTGACAAGTACATGGGCAACAAGTCCCATAAGCCCGTGGAAGTGCTGGGCATTGGCTGCGCCGCGTGCGAGGCCACCACGCCCCATTTTGAAGTCCGCGCCACGGAAGAAGCCGTCCGGCAGGCGTACGAGGTCACGGGCGTGAAGCCGTCCGAGATTGACATTTTCTACGCCAATGACTTTATCATTACTTCCCATCTGGTAGCGGCGGAAATCGCCGGGTATTTGCCCTACGGCGAGGGCTGGAAGTATATCTGCGAGGGCCGCACCGCCTACGATGGAGACAAACCCATCAATACCAACGGAGGCCGCACTTCCTTTGGCCACGCCCATGCCGCTTCCGGTCTGGCGGACTTGTACGAGGCCGTCCGCCAAATGCGCGGCGAGGCCGGAGAAGGTCAGGTGAAGCGCCTTCCAAAAACCGCTATGCTTCGCGGCTACGGCGGCGCGCAGAATATCTGCACCTACATTATCAGAACCGCGGACTGACAAGGGAGGTTTGGCATGGCTATCGAACTGGAAAAGGTCGTGGAGACCTTCTACGAGAATCTGGAAAAAGGGAAGATTACCGGAAAACGCTGTACAAAGTGCGGCGCGGTGGAGTTTCCGCCCGTCTACGCCTGTAACAGTTGCGGTTGCTGGGATATGGAGTGGGTGGAAATCAGCGGCAAGGCGAAAATGCGCTCTATTGTCATGCCCGCGCCGCTGTCCATGAAGCCGGAATACAAGGCCATGGGCAAATTCGCCTACGGGGAAATCGAACTGGAAGAGGGAACGCTTCTCAACGGCGTTGTCCGGGGAATCAACAAGAAGAAGCGGAAAGAGATTCTGGAAGCGGACGCCCTGCCCGTAAACGTCCACGCGGCGATTTACCAGCGGGACGGTTTCAAGACGGTGGTCTTTGACTTGGACGAGGCGTAAGCGCGCCCTTTTGTCTGATAACAAACAAGGAGGAAGAAGCATGGACAGAAAGGAACTGGAACAGAAGATTTTGGAATTGGTGGCGGTGGCCTACAAGAAGGATATCGCGGACCTGAGCCTTTCCACCAGTTTCAAGAACGATTTGCAGGGCGCTTCCGTGCAGATGGTCGCTCTCGTGGCGGAGATTGAAAACGAGACCGATGCCAGCATTACCCTTCAGGACGCGGCGGCTTGCCAGACCATTGAGGACTTGGTGAACGCGGTGGAGGCGGAACTGTAAGACGCAACGGAATGCCGGACAGTGTTGCTATGCTCTGTCCGGCATTTTCCGGAAATCACGAAAAGCCTGAAAAACAGGGGGAATTGCGAAAGATGAGCATTTTGGACCAAATTTACGCCAAGGCCAAGGAAAATCCCCAGAAAGTAGCCTTTCCGGAGGCCGCTAACGAAAAGATGATGCAGGCCGCCTACGAGGCGGGCCGGGACGGTTACATTGTCCCCATTCTGGTGGGGAACGCGGAGCGGTTAAAGGCCCTCTGCGCGGAACGCGGCTATGACCCGGCGGCGTTTACGTTTGTGGACATGGATGACGAGGCGTACAAAAGCAAGGTTGTCGCCGCTTACGTAGCCCGTGAGGATACCCTTTTAAAGGAAAAGGCGCTCCGCCGCCGGATTCAGGACCCGCTTTATTACGCTATGGCCATGCAAAAAGTCGGAGAGGCTTCCGTCACGTTCGCGGGAATCGACAACACAACGGGAGACGTGCTTCTTGCCGGACAAATGATGATTGGCCTGCAACCGGGAATCAGCACGGTTTCCAGTATCGGCCTGTGCGACATCCCCGGCTTTCAGGGCAGTGAAGGCTCCCTGCTTGCCATCGGCGACAGCGCCGTATGCACGAACCCCACGCCCGAACAGCTTGCCGACATCGGCATTTCCGCCTGCGAGACCGTCAAGAGCCTGTTGGACTGGGAACCGCGTTGCGCGTTCGTGTGCTATTCCACGCTCGGGAGCGGTCAGGGAGAGCTGATCGACAAAGTGACGGAAGCGGTTAAAATCGCGCAGGAGAAGCGGCCCGATTTGCTCATTGACGGCGAATTTCAGTTTGACGCCGCCATCAGTCCGCAAGTGGCGGCAAAGAAAGTCAAGCGGGAAAGCAAAGTCGCGGGCCGCGCGAACGTCATTATCTGGCCGGACCTGAACGTTGGCAACGTGGGCGTAAAGCTCATTCAGCAGTTCGGACACGCGGACGCCTACGGACCCATGTTGCAGGGCTTCAACGCCGTGGTGTGCGACTGCTCGCGGGGCGCTCCGGTGTCGGAAATCAAGGGCAATATCATTATTTCCGCGGTCCGGGCGGCGGGAATGAATCGCTAAACGCGGAACGGACGTTCCGGCAAACAACAGAACAGGAGGAAACCGCCTATGAGCTATCGCGTTTTCGCCATTAACCCCGGCTCCACCTCTACGAAAATCGCCCTCTTTGACGGCGAAACCTGCCTTTTTTCCAAGAATGTCGCCCATGACGCGGCGGAACTCGCCAAGTATTCCGATATGGCCGCGCAACTCCCCTACCGCCGGGACATGATTTTGGACATTCTCAAGGAAAACGGCGTTTCTCTGGAAGGGGCGGACGTGTTTGTAGGGCGCGGCGGCGGACTGCTGTCCATTGAGGGCGGCGTATACGCTATTGACGATTTGATTCTTGAACACGCCCGGACCTGCGCAAACGGCGTTGTTCATCCCGCCACGCTCGGCCCGCAGCTTGCCGATGAGTTCGCCAAACGGTTCGGGGCAAAGGCCATGGTCGTCAACCCGCCCGACACGGACGAGTTACAGGACTTGGCCCGTATGACGGGCATTAAAGGCGTCTACCGCACGGTCCACCTGCACGCCCTGAATCTGAAGGAAACCGCTATCCGGCACAGTAAGAAAGTCCTTGGGAAGAATTACGAGGACTGCAATTTCATTGTGTGCCATATCGGCGGCGGCGTTTCCGTTTCCGCCCATCAGCGCGGAAAGATGGTGGACGGGTACGACATTGTGGGCGGAGAAGGCCCCATGGCTCCCACCCGTTGCGGCGGGGTGTCCGTGTACGACCTGCTGGACTATATGCGGGACAAGGACATGGACGCGAAAACCGTCAGAAATCTTTGTACCCGTACAGGCGGCTTTGTCAGTCACTTGGGCATTTCCGATGCCATTGAAGTGACGAAACGCGCGGCGGCGGGCGATGAGTACGCCGCTATGGTCTGGAACGCTATGATTTACCAGATTGCCAAGGCTATCGGCTCTATGGCGGCGGTTCTGCACGGAAAAGTGGACGGCATTCTGTTAGGCGGGGGCATGGTTCACAGTAAGGACCTTGTCAGCCAGATCACGGAGAATTGCGGCTGGATTGCGCCCGTCACCGCGTATCCCGGAGAATTTGAAATGGAAGCGATGGCGGCGGGCGCCGTCCGGGTTCTGGACGGCGAAGAGCAGTTGAAAACCTACACCGGGCGGAACGTGTTCGAGGGCTTTGCCTTTGCGAACGATTGACCCGCCCGAAACGGACGGACTGAAAGGAGCGCTTTATGAAAAAACTGGAAACGGACGTTGTGATTGTGGCGGGCGGCCCCGCCGGACTTTCGGCGGCTGTCACCGTGGGCGAAATGGGGCTTAGCTCGATTCTCTTGGAGAAGTCCCGCACTACCGGCGGCGCCGCGAATATGGGCATGGGTCCGCTTGGCATTAACACCAGCATTCAAAAGGAACAGTTCAACGATATTTCCGTAGAACACGCTTTCGACTTGCACATGAACTACACCCACTACAACGTGGACGCGGACCTCGTTCAGACCTATTTCAGCAAGAGCGCGGACACTATCGCGTGGTTGCAGGAACTGGGCGTGGAGTTCGCCGGGGCGTTCCGCTACTTCCGGGAATCGGAGGCCACTTGGCATATCGTGAAGCCGGAAAACGGCGTCATTGGCCCCCGTGCCGCCAGCGGTATGGTCAAGGTTCTGACGGAGAAAGCGAAGGAGTACGGCACGGAAATTCTGCTCGAAACTCCCGCAACGTCCTTAATTGTGGAGGACGGCAGGGTAGTCGGCGCGAAAGCCGTGGACGCGGAAGGACAGGAACTGGAAGTCCGGGGCAAAGCGGTCATTGTGGCTACGGGCGGATTCGGCAACAACGGCGAAATGATTAAACAAGAGTTCGGCCTGACGCTCATGGAGGACTTCTACCCGTTCATGATTCCGGGCGTCAACGGCGATGGCCTGAAAATGATGTGGGAAGTCGGCGCGCAGAAGTTCGGCGCCAACATTGAGGCCATTTACCAGCTCCCGGACAATATGAACTGGTTCGTACTGGACGCGGTTCTCCGCCAGCCGAACTTACTGGTCAATCAGCGCGGCGAACGCTTTATGAATGAAGGCTACATGGGCAACACGACCTATGTCGGCAACGCGTTGCGTATGCAGCCGGGCAACTACGCCTACTGTATCGCGGACCGCAAGATTATGAAGCAGTACAAGAAGAACGGCCCGGATATTATGGACATTGTGCACCCCGCCGATGCTTTCCACGCCTTTGACAAAGAGGCGGAGCTTGCGCGGGAACAGGGCTATTCGGCCTATTTTGAGGCGGAAACCATTGAGGAACTCGCGGAACAAATGGGCATAAACCCGGAAACCCTCGCCAACACGCTGGACGACTACAACGCTATGTGCGACAGCGGCGTGGACACGCAATTCCATAAGGAACCGCGTTATTTGCACCCCATCACCGGAAAAGGCAATTTTGTCGCGGGCAAGTTCTATCTCGGCGCTTACGGCACGATCGGCGGCGTACGGATTAACAAGCGCTGCGAAGTGCTGGACAAAGACCAGAAGCCCATTCCGGGACTGTACAGCGCCGGCTCCGATGCCAACACCATCTACGGCGACAGTTACAACTTCACGCTTCCCGGCAACACCATGGGGTTCGCCGTGAACTCCGGACGCATGGCCGGCGAAAGCGTCATGGACTATATCAGCGGCTTGGAGGAATAAGAACCGCGTAACCCGCGCGGGGACCGTAGAAAGAAAATCCGTTCCCGCGCGGCTTTCCGTGAGCAATGAAAACCATTCTGGGGAAGACGGAGATAAAAATTATGATAACACTGACCATAGACGGTCGGACCGTGGAGGCGCGGGAGGGGCAAAGCGTTCTTCACGCGGCGTTGGACGCGGGCATTTATATTCCGCACCTGTGCGACCACCCGGATTTAGAGGCCAAGGGCGGTTGTCGGATGTGTTCCGTCACCATTGACGGCGCGGAAAAGCCGGTCCCGTCCTGCGCCACCGAAGTCCGGGAAGGCATGGTTGTGGACAGCCACACCGAAGCGGCGGAGGCCGTGCGGCGTACCAGTATGGAACTCATGCTGGCTACCCACCCTTCCGAATGCACGGGCTGTCCCAAGTACGGAAAATGCGAAATGCAGAGCATGTACCAGTTTATGGGCGTCAGCGCCCAAGCATGGAGACATCACCCGCGTTCCGTCCCGACTAATGACTCAAACCCCCTTATCACACATCTGTTTATTCGCTGTATCCGTTGCGGACGCTGTATCCGGGCCTGTCAGGACAAGCGCGGCGTGAAAGTCCTTGACTACGTGCACGACAAAGTAGGCATTCACGCGGGCGTTCCCGGCGGAAAGAGTTTGGCGGAGGCGGGTTGCCGCTTCTGCGGGGCCTGCATTGAAGTCTGTCCCACAGGCTCTATCGTGGACGTTGTGGGGCGCATGGAACGCTATCCGGCCTACGCGGACAACGTGGTACCCTGCCGGGCGGAGTGCCCCGCGCATATCGACATTCCCGCGTATATCCGCGCCGTCAGGGAAGGGCGTCCCGGCGATGCCGTGGGCATTATCCGCGAGAAAGTGCCTTTCCCGCTTGTGCTGGGCTACATCTGTAATCACCTGTGCGAAACGGGCTGCAAGCGTTCCGACATCAACGCGCCCATGAGTATCCGCAATCTGAAACGATTCGCGGCGGACAACGATACCGAACAAAGCTGGAAAGAAAAGTATCTGCGTACCGCGCCGCCCACCGGAAAGAAAGTCGCCGTAATCGGCGGCGGTCCCTGCGGCCTGACGGCGGCCTACTATCTGCGCAAGAAAGGCCATGACGTAACGGTTTTTGAAAAGCGTCCGGAACTGGGCGGACCCATGACAAGCGGCATTCCCGCCTATCGTCTGCCCTTGGACGAGGTTCGGAAAGAAATACAACTGATTCTGGATACCGGAGTAAAGGCGGAAGTCAACCGGGAGATTACCAGCGCGGCGGAACTGAAAAAGGACTTTGACGCGGTACTGGTAGCCGTAGGCGTCAGCAAGGGACGCCGTCTGCCGCTCCCCGGCGCGGACTTCCAACAGGTCTACACCGCCATGGACGTACTGGCGGACAACCGCGCCGGAAAGGACATGGGCTATCTCGGAAAATCCGTCTGCGTGATCGGCGGCGGGTCCGTGGGCTTTGACGTGGCGCGGAGTTTGATTCGTCACGGCATGACGGTCAATCTGGCCTGTCTGGAACAGGCGGATAAAATTCTGGCGGACGCGGAAGATCAGGAGGAAGGCGCGGAAGAGGGCGTGAACATCCTGCCCGGACGCGCTTTCGAGGCCATTGAAGGAACGCCGGAGCGCGTCGCCGGACTGCGCGTCCATACGGTCCTGTCGTCCACTTACGACAAAGCGACCGGAAAGGTAACGGAAGTCGCGGAGGAAGGCAGTCAGACGGTCATCCCCTGTGACAGCGTGGTGTTCGCAACCGGACAGTATACGGGGCTTTCGGACTATGAAAACTTCGGCATTCGGTTGAATGGGCGCGGCTATCCCGAAAATGATGGCTTTAAAACATCGGAGGAGGGCATTTTCGCGGCGGGCGATGCCATTACGGGCATTAGTTTTGTCATTAAAGGCATTGCGCAAGGCCGGGACGCCGCTTCGGAAATCGACAAGTACCTTGGCGGGGACGGGAACATTGACGAAACGCTTGTAGAGCGGACCGCCGACCCGTATATTGGAGAGTTCCCCGGCTTCGCGGCTCTGCCCCGCGTGGAACAGGAAGTCATGAGCGCCGAAAGCCGCAAGACAAATAACGAAAATGTCTACCGCACGTATTCCTGCGAGGAGGCGTCCTGCGAGGCGCAACGCTGTTTACAGTGCGATTTGCGGCTACAGTTTGAGAAAATCAAGCTGTGGAGTGATTTCGGAGGTGTCGAGGCATGAAGCAGTGTCCCGTAAACGAACTGCTCTCGTATGTGCGGGGGCACAAATGCCTTGACTGCGGCAAGTGCGTCTTTGGCTATGAGGGCGCGACGCAGATTCTGCTTGCCTTGGAGGACATCACCGCCAAACGCGGCAAGCCCGCCGACTTGGAGCAAATGCGGAAACTTGCGCAATACATGACGGAGCAGTCCCTGTGCGAAGACGGGGAGGAACTTGGCAAGGCCGTCTTGAAAGCGCTGGACGCGTCCGGGGACGAATTCGCTTTGCATATCGCCAAAAAAGGCTGTACGGCCGGGGTATGCCGCGCCTTTGTCACCTATCATATTCTGATGGACAAATGCACGGGTTGCGGCGACTGTATGGACGTATGCGAAGAGGACGCGATCGCCGGAAAGAAGCGGTTTGTCCATGTCATCAACCAATCCGACTGCATTCAGTGCGGAAAATGTCTGGACGCCTGCGAAGAGGAGGCCATTGTCAAGGCCGGAGCCGACAAGCCGCGCTGTCCGCCGCGTCCCGTTCCGTGCAAAAGAAAGTGAGCGGCCATGGCGTCTAAACTCAACCGGGATAACCTGACATTAGCCCTTTGCATTGCCCTTTTTCCGCCCGTTTGGGCCGTATTGTCGCCCTATATCGGCGTACGGACGGGCGCGGTGGCGTTAATCTGCGCGGGGGTATACGTGGCGAACGGCAACAAGGAACAGGACGCGCTTCCCATGTCGCTGGGCTTTCTGGCGGGGGATTTGTGGGCGGTTCTGGCCCTCTGTATCATGGAGGCGCTTCCGTTCCACCCGGACGCGGAACTGTTCGCGGTTCTGTTCGTTCTGGGCGGACTGGCGGTCGTGGTTTCATCGCTGTTTCCCGCGTGGCTGTACTGTCCGGCGTGGCTGTGCGGCTGGGCCATCGGGCTTACCATTATGGCCCCCGCGGGATTCCGCGCGATTGGAACGCTTCCCTTGCAGATTGCCGTTGCCATGCTTGCGGGCGTCTGGTATGTGGGCGTACTGGTGGAACGCGTTCACAAAAAGTGGGCCGCCGCAAAGTAGCGCGGAACGCGGAAAGAACTTGAACTCTACGGAAAATCGCTCCGGAACGGGCGGACAGTCCGCCGGGGCGGTTTCCGGGAAAGGCGGCGCGTTATGCCGGTAGGTATCGTAACGGACGTATGCGCGACATTCGCGGGGAGCTTGATTGGCTGTTTCCTTGGAAGCCGTCTCTCGGACCGCTGGAAGTCGCTGTTAAACAATCTCATGGGCGTGGCGGCTTTGGTGATGGGAATCGTTCTCATACTCCGGGTGCACACCCTCTCCGCCGCCATCCTTTCCCTTATCGTGGGTGCGGTTGTCGGGGAAGCCCTTCAACTGGAAGCGTTGGTAAACAAGGGAGCGGTCGCCGTGATATCCAGATTCATGCGGGGGAGCAGCGCGGACGAGGCGTTTCTAATGCAGGTCAGCGCGGTTCTGATTCTTTTCTGTTTCGGCGGTACCGGCTGGTACGGCGCGCTCAACGAGGGCCTCACGGGAGACGGGAGCATTCTTGTCACAAAGGCCATTCTGGACTGTGTGACTGCCTGTATTTTCGCCGCGATTCTGGGGAAAATCATCCCCTGTCTGTGCGTCCCTCAGATTTGCGTCTACTTCCTTCTGTTCGCCATCTCCGGCTTTGTCTCCCCGTACATCACGCCGGAAATGATAGCGGATTTTTCCTGTGTGGGCGGCATTATCACCCTGACGGCGGGTCTGCGGCTGACGAAAATCAAGACGGACATCAAGGTTTTGAACCTGTTGCCCGCGCTGATTCTGGCGTTTTTCCTCTCCGCCGCGTGGACGGCCTTCATTGGATAACGAAAGGAAGGGCGAAACCATGCGGAATCAGGAAATCACGCCGTAATCAGGCGCGGCCATTCGGAAATTATCGGAAGAAATTATCGGAAATAAAGGAGACAGCGCAATGAAAATTATGGGAATTGTCGCGGGGCGGCACAACGGAAACAGCGAAATTTTGGTGAAAGAGGCTCTGTCGGCCTGTCAAAAGGCCGGGGCGGAATGCCTGCTCATCAACCTGTTTGACTACCACATCCAGCACTGTACGGGCTGTGAATCCTGTACCATGCAAATGGGACAGGTCGCCATGGACCCCACTAAGAAATACAAGGGCTGTGTCCTGAAAGACAAGGACGACATGGACAAAATCGTCAATGTCATGCAGACCTGTAACGGCGTCATTATCGGCGTCCCCACTTACGACCTGACCCCCAGCGCGCTTTATCTTACGTTCGCGCAGCGGTTCTTGGCTTATGAGCTGTCCTTCCGTATGCAAATCGGCGACGTACAGGAAGACCCCCACACGGTCGGCGGACTGATTGCGGTCGGCGGCTCGTGCCGGGACTGGCAGACCCTCAGTCTGGACGCCATGGGAGCCACCATGTTTACGCAGTCCATTCGCGTGGTTGACCAGATGATGGCCACCCGAAACGGACGTCCCGGGAACGTACTCCTGCGCCCTGAACAGTTGGAGCGGGCGCGCAAAATGGGCGAACATATCGTGGAAGCGGTGCAAACGCCCGTAGAGGAGCGGCATTGGATGGGCGAACCGGATTTCGGCATGTGTCCCAACTGCCATTCCAGCCTGATTTACAAGGGCGAAAAGCACTGGGACGGCATTCAATTTCCGTTCGAGTGCGCCGTGTGCGGCGCCGGCGGCGACTTGGAGCCGGACGGCAACGGCTCCTACAAGTTCGTCCTCGCGGAAAACGGTCTCATCCGTGACCGGAACATCAACGCGGCGCGGGCCGAACATCTCAACGAGATTGTACAGACCCGCATGGACTTCTTCGCCCGTCAGGACGAAATTCAGGACTTGAAGAAATACTACAAGGACATGACGTTCCCCGCTGTCTGATTGCGAATCCGTTCTGAAGCGTCCGGCAAAAATTCCGGAGTTTCCTTTGACTTGAGGAAATCCGGAATTTTTTCGAGGAAAGCGGATTGGAAAGAGGGATGAGCTATGAGGAAAAGCTATCCGAGCGATATAACGCGGGAACAGTTTGAAGTCATACGACCGATTCTGAACAGAGCGAAAAAAACAACGCATCCGCGCAAATATGACCTGTATGACATCTTTTGCGCGGTTTTGTACCTCATCAAAGAAGACTGTACGTGGAGAGCGATTCCGCATGATTTTCCCAAATGGAAAAATGTGCGTTATCATTATGATATTTGGGCGAAGCCGGACGAAAGCGGCTTCAGTCTGCTTGACGGGATTCTGCGCGACCTTGGTTGAGATAGAGCGGGAAACGGATAAGCGCGAGGCGCAAACGACTACGCTGATTATCGACTCGAAAACTTCCCAGAATGCCGATGCCGCAGAAACAAAGGGGTATGACGTGGGTAAAAAAACGGGAATCAAACTTACGGCGGCTGATGTGACCGACCGTGACGGCGCCGTTCGGATGATTACCCGCTTTTGCGATGCGACCGACTATCTGGATTTCTTAAAGGAAGTCATGACCGATAGAGGATATACGGGCGAAAAGTTCGCGGAAGCCGTCAAATCC
>JAFSRH010000046.1 GCA_017446225.1 Oscillibacter sp. | reverse complement strand
TGGAAGCGCAGACGGTCTTTTTCTCCATGGGAGACAAAACGACGGATAAGCGGGAGCGCGAACAAATCAAAGCGGATTACGCCAAAGTTCTCCGCGTCATCATGGCCAGAGAACTTCAGGAAAACCAGTATGTATTGACAAGTGAGCCAGTGTGACAGCGCAAAGGCAATAAAAAAGCCGCCCCGGTGGGCGAACACCGGAGCGGCGAAAGGAGCAACAGGCGACCGTGGAAACGAACCCCAGTGCCATTGCGTCTATCACTATATCACATCTGACGCGATGGCGCAAGAGGGAAAGGAGGAAAATTTATGGCGACCATCGAAAAGCGCGGGAAAGGCTACAGAATCATTGTCCATCAGGGCTATGATTACAGAGGAAAGCGGTTACGGCAGACCATGACATGGGTTCCGGAGCCGGGCATGACGGAACGGCAAATCAAGAAGGAGTTGGAACGCCAGACGGTTCTCTTTGAGGAAAAGGTGAACAGCGGCGCGACAGCGGACGCCAGTATCCGTTTCGCGGACTTCGCGGAAAAGTACATGAGGGAATACGCAGAACTCTACCTGAAGCCTAAGACGGTCAGCACCTACCGGGAGAACCTGCGGCGAATCAATCAGGCTATCGGGCATATCAAACTCAGCGAACTGAGAACCGCGCATATCAACAGCTTCTATCAGAACTTACAGGAAACTGGAATCCGTAACCGAACCGTCGCCGTCTGCAAGATTGACCTGCAAAAGCGTATCGGCGAGAAGCACGGCGCGTTGACGGCATTTGCCCGGAAAGTCGGCGTCAGCCGCTCTACCATCGGGCAGGCCATAGACAAACAGCCTATCAGTAAAGAGTCCGCCGAGGCCATTGCCGCCGCCGTGGGCGTGAGAATTGACCGGGCCTTTACCATCACGACCCACTCCGAACCGCTGGCTCCCGCCAGCGTGATTTCTTATCACCGTACATTGTCCTCCATCCTGACACGAGCCGTCAAATGGGGATACATCCAGAACAATCCCGCTGACGCGGCTGAAAAGCCCAGCCTTGGACACAGGGAAGCGGCCTATCTGGAAGAAGAGGACGCCCGGCGACTGCTGGAACTGTTGCAGGAAGAGCATATCCGTTGGAGAGCGTTGATTACGTTTGACCTGCTGTCCGGCCTCCGGCGTGGGGAACTGCTGGGGCTTCGGTGGCAGGACGTGGATTTTGACGCCCACACCGTCACCATCCGGCAGACATCCAACTACCTCCCCGGCAAAGGCGTCTACGTCGGTTCCCCCAAGACGGCGACTTCGGCGCGTCCGCTTCTACTCTCCGACGCCGCTATGATGATGTTGTCGGAGTACAGGGACTGGCAGGATGAACAACGGGAGAATCTGGGCGACGCATGGGAAGACCATGACGGGCGCGTGTTCACGACCGACACAGGGGCGCCTATTTTCCCGGACAGCGTGACGGCGTGGTTCAGCGCGTTCATCTCCCGGACGGGCCTCCCGAAAGTGACCGTCCACTCCCTCCGGCATACCTACGCCAGCCTGATGATTGCCGATGGCGTTCCGCTGGTGGTTGTCTCCCGACAACTCGGACACGCGCAGGCAAGCACGACGGCGAACATCTACGCCCACGCCATCGCCTCCGCTCAGGCGAAAGCGGCGCAGACCTTCGACCGCTTCAATGATTTGGTGTCCAAGGACGGACGCCAGAAGCCGACTGACGTGGAGAAATCAGCGCCTCAAACGTCCTCCAAGCCCCATAAGAAGGGGAAAACGGACTAAAAAGCCTTATCGTCATATTATACAATCTTTTCGTGGATTTTTGTGGGACATTCCGTCAATATTGCTTTGCTGTGAACGAGCGCGGAAATGCCCGAACGGTCACGGGAGACATCCTGACAATAGCCTCCTGTCCGTAATTCGCGGTGTCGTGCGAGATTCCCCGTGGATTTGGACACCATTTGGACACCAACGGCAGTTTTTAGTGCTTTGGACGCCAAAACAAGAAACGTAAAATCAGAACATTTACAAAAGAAAAAGCCTTGATTTCAGCCACTTACGGCTAAAACCAAGACTTTTCTTTGGAGCTGCTGGGCGGATTTGAACCGCCGACCTCATCCTTACCAAGGATGCGCTCTACCGACTGAGCTACAGCAGCATATTGATGTCCAAATTCTGAACTTGTCTCATCCAAGAATTCCTCAAGCCGTTTTTGTACTATAGCACATTTCAAGGACGTTGTCAAGTAGTTTTACGCTCATAAAAGAAAAAAAGTATGCGTCAAGCGCAACAGCCGGAAAAACAGTGTGCGTTTCTCCAAACAGCGAAAAGCCCAATGAGTCTGTCTCATCCTCATCGGGCTTTCCGTATGGTCCGAGTGGGGCGACTCGAACGCCCGGCCACCTGCTCCCAAAGCAGGCGCGCTACCAACTGCGCTACACCCGGTAATGTCTGGCACCCTCGACGCGATTTGAACGCGTGGCCTTTCGCTTAGGAGGCGAACGCTCTATCCAACTGAGCTACGAGGGCACGGGAGGGGGAACACATTCCGAAAACGTGTACCCCTCTATTATAGCGGCTTCTGTCCGATTTGTCAATCAGGCAATCACCCGTACGCGTATTACATTAGAGAGCGTCTGAAGGTGTTCAATGACCGACTGGTCCACCGCCGCCGCCATATCCACCATCGTGTAGGCGTAATCCCCGCGCGACTTGTTACTTAAATTCTCCACATTTACGCCATCCTTCGACAATAATGCCGTGATATTGGCCAGCATGGAGGGAATATTCCGGTGTATTACGCAAATACGCATAGCCCCGCTCCGTTCCATGGACACCGCGGGCATATTGACGGAGTTTCGGATGTTGCCGTTTTCCAAGTAGTCCTTGAGTTCTTCCACGGCCATGACCGCGCAGTTTTTTTCACTCTCCGGCGTGGACGCGCCTAAATGCGGCATGGCAATCACGTGCGGGGATGTCAGAAGCTGATTGGTCGGAAAGTCCGTGATGTACACGGACACGCGTCCGTTGTCCAGCGCGGAGAGCATGGCCTTGTCATCCACGATTTCCCCGCGCGCCAGATTGATGAACCGGACGCCCGGTTTCATGGCCTCAATGGCTTCCTCGTCAATCATATGGCGGGTGTCCTCATTGAAATGGACATGAATCGTGATATAGTCCGAACGCCGGTAAAGTTCTTTCAGGTCCGTTACCACGTGAATGTGATGGTCAAGGCGGAGGGCGGCGTCCACGGACAGAAACGGGTCGTAGCCATAGACTTCCATACCAAGCGCGATTGCGGTATTCGCCACCAGCGAGCCAATGGCGCCAAGTCCAATGATACCCAGCGTTTTTCGGTAGAGTTCGGGTCCAATGAACGCCGATTTCCCGCGCTCGACCACGGAACTGACTTCCACCCCCGCCGCCGCCTGACGGCGTACCCAGCGGATAGCGCCGGTCACGTCCCGGGACCCCATCAGCATGGCGCAGAGCACCAGTTCCTTGACCGCATTGGCGTTTGCGCCGGGCGTGGAGAACACCGCCACGCCCGCCTGTGAACAGCGGTCCACGGGGATATTGTTCACGCCAGCGCCGGCCCGGGAAATTGCGACCAGATTCTTCGGAAAGGGATAGTCCAGCAGATTGGCCGAGCGAACCAGTATAGCGTCCTCTCCGGTATAGTTGTCTCCGTAACGGTAATGCGTTTCCGGAAAGCGCGCGAGGCCTTCCGGCGCGATTTTGTTGAATGTTTTAATCAGATACATCAGGTTTCTGTCTGCTACCGCAATGCCCATGCAGGGAACTTCCTGTTTCCTCCCGCGTACTGTTTTGTAGCAGTTTGCCTCCCTTTTGAGAATTTTTAAAGCGTCCTCTGCGCACGGCCAAAGGGACCCTCAGGCGGCGTAATGGGAGCGGTTATCTTCTCCTTCGTCCGCCGCGTTTTCCGTCCACACTCCGGTTGAGGTCGGCCATTTTCCCTTCGGAAGAGGAAAGGAAACGTTTGAGCTTGTCCTCAAAGGCCTGATCGCCGGACGGCGGCAGAGGCTCTCCCTGTGTGCGGGGGTATGTACGGCCTGACGCCGGATGCGGCTGGGCTTTTTTGATGGAGAGGTTGATTTTCCCGTTGTCCGTGGACAGCACCACCACTTTGACGGTCTGCCCCTCCTGTAGAAAGTCGTGCACGTCATTGACAAAGGTGTTGGCGATTTCCGAAATGTGCACCAATCCCGAGCGTTGATTTTCCAGTTCCACGAACGCGCCGAATTTTGTAATGGACGTTACTTTGCCCTCCATAACGGCTCCGACCTGAATCGTCCCTGCCTGCGGATCCATCCACTGTTCTCCTTCCGTCAAATACGCTGGCGGCTGTCAGCCGCTGGTGTTGCCTGTGTTGTAAAAGACGTACTCGCCCGGAAGCACCATCCCAAGGTCATTGCGGGCGATTTCCTCTATTTTCTCCTCCGTGACGCCTTCCTCAATGTCAGCGGAGAGGGACGCGTTTTTCTGTTCCATGGCGTCCACCTGTGCCTGATAGCGGTCGCGCTCGAAGCGCGCGGTCTCCAACTGGGCGCGCAGTCCGTTGAGACGCCATCCCATTGCGGCCAGAATGACCAGTACCAGTACGATGACCACGATGTTGACATGACGCGGCTTTCGTTCCGCTCTGTTTCTTCTTCGGGCCATGCGTGACACCTCCCGTCTTGCGTATTGGCTTCGCGGCGCGGGGACGCCGAAAGCCTTTTTCTATTGTATAGCATTTTCCCGCAAAATAAAAGAGTTTTTTTCCCCCGCGCGCGGATTTTTTCAAAAAATCTTTCAGGCGGACCAGCGGAGAGAGCAGAAGTCTGACCATTGCGGCGAACGTCTCGGCCCAGAAGCGCCACACCGGACGCAGAGGCCGCGAAAGAATGCCGAAAAAGAGAACAACGCCGCCGGAAGCCCCCAAGAGCATATAGCCCCTCAATTCTCCGTCAGCGGGGGTGATGAGGAAGGCAAGAAGCGCGGCGGTCAGGGTTATGCCGTAGAGAAAGTCGAACAGGCCGGTCAGACGGGGAAGCAGGGCGCGGAAGGGGCGTAGGACATCATAGAGCGCCCCGGCGGAAATCCCCAGCAGGACGGATTGGAGAAACTGCAACAGCTGACGGGTAATCAGTAATTCCATACGGCTATCCGAACAGACGTCCCAGAAAGCCGCCGCCGCTTTCGCGTGGCGCGTCCTCATAGGCAATGGAATCAATTTTGCCGTCCACGTGGAGTTCTCCGCCGTCCAGAGAGAGCTTCCCAATGTGCAGTTCCGACCCGGTGATAATCAGGGTACCCGCCGCCGTGGACATCACAATTCCGCCTTCGTCAAAGCGTTCCACGTCCTCCACGCCGGAGACGGTCAGCTTTTCGCGTCCCAGAATTTCCACCCGGTGCGCCCCGCCTGTCATTTCATTCATGGTCGCCCTCCCCCTTTTGGCTATCAGCTTATGCCGGACGGGGAGAGATTAGAAGCGGATTTTTAGACTTCCCGGTACAGGCCCGCGGCGTCCTCCCGCCGGACCGTTTCCTGTACCGACAGCACTTCCACAGTCAGCGTACGCGCCCCCACGCGTAACGTGATACGGTCCCCCGGCTTGACTTCGTAGGACGCCCGCGCCGGACGCCCGTTGACATCCACAAGTCCGTGGTCGCAAGCCTCATTGGCCACCGTCCGCCGCTTCACCAGACGCGATACCTTTAAATACTTGTCCAGCCGCATACGCGCCCCTCACTCCCTGCGGGCCACGCTGTCCTTGAGAATCTTCCCCGCCTTGAACACGGGGACCACGGACGGCCCAATTTCCATAGGTTCCTTCGTCTGGGGGTTGTGGGCGGTACGCGCGCCGCGTTTGCGGACCTCAAACGAGCCGAACCCCACTAACTGTACTTTTTCTCCCTCTCGGAGCGCCTGCGTAATGACGTCCACAAGGGCGGTAATGGCCGCGTCCGCGTCTTTTTTGGAGAGGTCGGCGGCGTCCGCCACCGCGCTGACCAGTTCGTTTTTATTCATTAGGAAAGCCTCCTGTCTGTTGCCGTCAGCGGGAATGTTCCGCCTGTTTTGCCTGATTCCAAAGCGCCGTCAATTCCGGTTCCGTACAGTCCGACAATGGCTTGTCCGCGGCCTCCTCCATGCTCCGGAAACGGCGGTCAAATTTGTCACAGGTACGGTGCAGCGCGTCCTCCGGGTCGATCCCGCACATCCGCAAGACGCACACAGTCATAAACAGCACGTCCCCGGCCTCCTCCCGGACGCCGTGCGGCCGGTCGTACGCGCCGCCCGTTTCCACGGCCTCCCGGAGTTCCCCGGTTTCCTCCTCCACCTTTTCCAGCGCGCGGGCAAGATTATTCCAGTCCCAGCCGGCCTTGGCGGCCTTTTTCTGTATCTTCTCCGCGCGCCACAGGGCCGGGAGCGTATGCGGAACGGCTTCCAGCGCGTCCGAAACCCGCGCAAAGCCTTTTTCCTTGCGCTTGCGTTCCTCCCACTGCGCAAGGGCCTGTTCGGCCCCTTCCGCCGCCTCCGCACCCCCGAACACGTGGGGGTGGCGGTAGAGCAGTTTCCGGGTCAGGGCGTCCAGCACGTCCGAAATATCGAAGCGGCCCCGCTCTTCCTCCATTTGCGCGTGGAACGCCACCTGTAACAGCACATCGCCCAGTTCTTCCCGCATATTTTCGGGGTCGTCCCGGTCAATGGCGTCCAAGGCTTCATAGGTTTCCTCCAGAAAGTTGCGCCGTATGGACTGGTGCGTCTGCGCCCGGTCCCACGGACAGCCCTCCGGCGAACGCAGGTCCCGGACCATCTCCAAGAGGTCCTCCCAGCCGTAACGCTCCTTACAGGGAAAATGTATCATATTCTGTCCCCTTTTGCAAGTTTTTTATCTCAGCCGTAAAATACGAATCAGGCTCTGTCCGTGCGGGACGGCGCGCAGGTCCTCCGCGCGGAGAATCCCCATGGCAATGATGAGTACGCCGTAGACCGCCGTTCCCACGCCAATGGACAGGAACGTACACACCGCGTTCCGGGCGAAGGTCACGGCCCCGCCGCCCGAAAGCAGACGGGAACTGAAGCCGTAAAAGGCCCACGCCGCGCCGCCCATCAGCACGGACGCCGCCAACGGTTTCAGGAACAAGCGGACATAGCGCGGCTTTTTCGGCGAGTAGATCCATACGAAAATCAGATTCAGCGTGACAATTACCGAGTAACAGCAGAGCGTGGAAATGGGCGCGCCCTTGATGTTGATTTCCCGGTTGCCGACAAGGAAGTAATTCATGGTCACCTTCGTGACGCCGCCCGCAATGACCGTAAAAATCGGAATCAGTTCCCGGCCGTAGGTCTGAAGGATTGCGTTGGTCAGAATCATCAGGAAAATGAGCACGCACGCAAGGCCCAGCGTCCGCAGATGCGGACCCGCCGCCAAGGCCGCGCTCTGCTGAGCGGGCAGAATCACGCGCATAATAGGCGTAGAGAGCGCGGACAGGCCGAGTCCGGCCGGGAGCGCGAGGACCACAATCACCCGGAACGCGGTGGACACGATACGGTCCACTTCTTCGGTATCGTGCCGCGCCAACGCCGCCGAGGCCGTGGGAAGCAGGCTCATGGTCACCGGGTACGCGAACGCCACCACCATATTAATCATGTCCATTGCGAAACCGTACTGGCCGTTGAGGGCGGCCGCCTGTTCTTCCGTGAAGCGCAACGCGGACTGTAGACGTCCCATGACAACGGTCGTGTCCACAATGTTAATGATACTCATGGCCGAGTTGCTCAGGGTAATCGGAATGCCAATGACGAGGATACTTTTCAAGATACGTCCGCTACTGTCCGGGACATCGGACGAGCGTTCCCGGCTCCGGTGACGGCCCAGATAGAAGATCAGGAAGCACATCGACAGGACGGTCCCCACCGTGACGCCCAAAATCGCGCCCGCCGCGCCCGCGTCCAGTCCGAACCCGAGATGAATGACGTACCACGCGCACGGCAAGCCGATAAACACCTTGCACATAGCCTCCAAAATCTGGGAGACCGCCGTAGGGGTCATGTTGCCCTGTCCCTGCGTGTAGCCGCGCATACAGGCCAGCAGACACACGCAAAAGACCGCCGGGGCCAGCGCCATCACCGGCAGACGCGCCATCGGATTGTTCAGCCGCGCCGCGAGTACGTCCGCCCGCGTGAACATGAACAGCGAACCCGACAGCCCCAGCGCAAAGAACAGCCGTAACGCCACCTGAAAGAGCTTGCGTTTCTGGTTTTCCCGTCCCTGCGCGTACGCCTGACTGGTCAGGCGTGAAATGGCCAGCGGTAGGCCCGCCGTGGAGATGGTCAACAGTACGTTGTAGATATAGTACGCGGTATTGAAGTACGTCTTGCCCACCGCGCCCAGAATGTTGTTGAGCGGGATTTTATAGGCCGCGCCAATCAGCTTGACCACCAGCGCCGCGCCCGCCAGCACTGCCGCGCCGCCTAAAAATGACTGCTTTTTCGGTCCTGCCATTTGCGATACCCTTTCCATGCGTCCATGCCGTGGGCACGGGCGTTTCTTGTTTGTTAGCTTATGGAAACGCCGGACGCTTTATTCCGTTTTCAGCTTTTCTCCGCACGCCCGACAGTAGGCGTCCCCCTGTTTCTGTTCCGCGCCGCAGGTCGGACAGGTCCGCACCACGGACACCCGTCCGGACTGCTTTTCCAATTCCGCGACTTCCAAGTGAAGCGTGTCCAAGGCTTCGAGCTTCTCCATGAGGCCGTCCGGGTCCGTGTCGTTGCCGGTATGCTTGTCGTAAATCAGCTTGCCCAGTTCCTGATAGGCGGTCCGGATTTCGTTCCGCTTCGTGAGAATCCGCACGTTTACCTGTGCGTTGGACGCCGCTTTCCCGGCCTCCTTGCGCGCCAGATAGCCCACGCTGGACGCCGCGTGACCTATTTCCGATGCCGTTTTCTTTGCTGTGTCCAAGAACGCGTAAACCTTTTCATTCATTGGAAAGCCCTCCTGTCATGTCCGGTTTGCGTAAAACGCCGCGATTTCCTCAAAATCCGCCGCGTACCTCTCCGGACGCGTAATGTATTCTTCCGGAAACTTCGGATGAAACAGCCGCCGTATCCGGTTTGCGTCGCGGTCGACCAGCTTTGTGGAGCCGCCCGCCCCGAACGAGAAAATACCGCACAGTTCCGACATAATCACGATATTGTACAGGCACTCCGCGCCCGGCCCGCACCAGCCGATATTCTCAAAACTGCCCGACATATATTTCTGCCGGTAGAGGTAATAGGGGGCGTAACCGGCCCGGCGCAAAGCGGGCGCGGCAAAGTCGAGCATATCACGCACGGCCCCGGCGTCCGGTACGGCGAGGCCCTCCGTGAGAACGCGACTGCCTTTCTTTAACGCCAGCGTGTGCACCGTCAGATTGTCGGGCGCGAACTCCATACAGCGTTGGAGCGTGTGCGCGAATCCGGCGGGGGTATCCGCGGGCAGTCCCGCGATCAGGTCCATGTTGACGTGGCGGAAGCCGGAAGCCAGTTCCATGGCCCGGACAACGTCCGCCGCCGTGTGACGCCGCCCGATTGCCCGTAGCACGCTCTCCCGCATACTCTGCGGGTTGACGGATACGCGGTCAATGCCGTGTTCGCGGAGCACGGACATTTTTTCGGCCGTGATGGTGTCCGGTCTGCCCGCCTCCACGGTCCTTTCGAGACAGTGGGAAGTGTCAAAGGCGGTTTCAAACGCCGTCAAAAGCCGGGAGAGCTGTTCGGGGGACAGCGTGGTCGGGGTTCCGCCGCCCATGTAGAAGGCCCGTACGCGCAGACCCAAACGCCGCGACAGCGCGCCGCCCTCCCGGAGTTCCCGTTCCAACGCCTCCACGTACGGATCCAGCAGTCCGAAGCTCTTTTCCACCGACTGGCTTACAAAGGAACAGTAGGCGCAGCGTGTGGGACAAAACGGAATCCCGACATACACCGCAATGTCCCGTTTGTCCAGCCCTGCCGCGGTCCGGGCGGCAATCCGGCCCGTTTCCAAGGCCAGCGCGGCGCGCTCCGGGGTAACGGCGTACGTCTCCCGCAACATCCGCGCGGCGTCCGCCTCGCTCCGCCCCGACAACAACGCCGCCGTCACAAGTTTGTCGGGCCTCACGCCGCTGAGCATACCCCACGGCGGTTTCGTGCCCGTCACCGCGACCGCCGCCTCGTAGAAACACCGTCCGATTGCGCGCCGCCGTATCCCTTCCCGGGCGTAGTCCGTCCCGGACAGAGGCTCCCGCCATTCCCGCCGCGCCGTTTTGCCGCCGTGCGACAGTTCTACCGTTACCCGCGCGAAGCCGTCCGCCTCCGACAGTCCCACAACGGCCCAGCAAGGTTCGTCACGCGTTACGGTCCCGTAAACCGGCAGTTCCCCCGGGAACAGGTTTAACAGACTCTGCTCCACCGTGTAGCGTTCCTCATGTCCGCGAAGTTCCAGTTTCATGACCGCGCGGCCTGCCTCATCCACGGGTTGTGCCTGCGTTCCCATTCAAGAGTGGACGTCTCCATATGCCCCGGGCAGACCGTGAAGTCTCCGTCCAGACGGCCCAGACGGCCCAGAGAACGTAACATTTCCTCCATGTCGCCGCCCCAGAAGTCCGTACGGCCACAGCTCCCGGCAAAGAGCGTGTCGCCGCTGAAAAGGACCGTTCCGCAGAGCAGAGACACGGACCCTTTCGAGTGTCCGGGGGTATGGAGTACGCGTACGGTCAGGCCGCCGACCGTCACCGTGTCGCCCTCGGCATAGTGTATGGCGTTGGGCACGGCGGGAAAGAGCGTTTCCGGCGCGCCCATGGCGGGGGTGTCCTGCCGGTTCAGGTACACGGACAGCCCCGGATACGTCCGCCGCAGTTCCGTGACGCCGCCCGTATGGTCATAGTGGCCGTGCGTCAGCAGAATAACGGACGGTTCACAGCCGCTTTGCCGGACCGCCGCGGCAATCCGTCCGGCCTCGTCTCCGGGGTCAATGAGCGCACACGCCCGGGTTTCCTCGTCACAGAGCAGATAGCAGTTTGTCTCAATCGGTCCCACCTGTAAGCATTGCACTTTCAACGGAATCTTCCTCCCCGTCATTTTTCGCGGTCCGTATCCAACAGAATCGTCACGGGGCCGTCATTGATGGATTCCACCTGCATATCCGCGCCGAATTCGCCGTGCTCCACGCGGAAGCCGCGTTCCCGACAGCAACGCATGAAAAATTCGTACAGCGGCTCGGCAAGGTCCGGCTTTGCCGCCCGTGAGAAGCCCGGACGCCGGGAAGAGGTGTCCGCGTACAGGGTGAATTGCGACACCGTCAGCAGACTGCCGTTGACCTGTTCCAGATTCCGGTTCATTTTCCCGTTCTCGTCCTCAAAGATACGCAGATTACAGATTTTGTCCGCCAGTTTCCGGGCGGTCTCCTCGGTATCCTCCGGCCCCACGCCCAACAGAACGAGGTACCCTGTTCCAATGGACCCGGCCGTTTTCCCCGCAATCCGTACGGACGCGCTTTTGACCCGCGTCACCACTGCCCGCATACTCGCCCACTCCTTCGTACGTCACTTCGCCGGACGCTTTACGTCCAGCACGCCGGAAACCTGCATGACCTTCCGCATGACCTGATCGACTTCCGCCTTGTTCCGGACGCGCAGTTCCAGACGGCACAGCGCAAGGCCGTCATCCGTGGCCTGTACGTGAATCCCGCGCGCCGTGGCCAGCGTATCGGCCAGCGCGGAGGCGATGTCGAGCGTCAGGCGCGGACGGTCCCGGCAGATAGCCTCCACCGCCGTGGGATAGTTTTCCTCAAGGTTCGCGCCCCATGAGACTTTCACCCAGCGTTCCGGGGCCAGCGACACCCGCTCCGGGGCCGCGTTCGGACAGTCCGCGCGATGTACCGATACCCCGTAGCCCTTCGTAATAAAGCCCTTGATTTCGTCTCCCGGTACCGGCGTACAACAGCGCGCGAATTTTACAAGACAGTTGTCCAGTCCGCCCACGACAATTCCCTGTTCGGTCCGGGCGGGGGCGGCGGGAGGCGTGGCCTCCTGTTCCGGCTTCGCTTCGGGCGTCAACGGCTCGGCGCGCTTCTGTTTTTGCGTACGGCGGTACTCGTTTTCGACCCGCATGGCGGCCTTGTGCGCCGTGAACGCGCCGTATCCGATGGCCGCGTACAGGTCCTCCAAGGTGTGGTAATCCGTGTTTTTCAGGAGTATTTCCTGCATATCCGGCGCGGCGGCGTCCTTCAGGCGCAGATTGTAGCGTTTAAGCTCCTCTTCCAGCGCGAGACGTCCGTTGACAACGTTTTCGTCCCGTTTCTCCCGCCGGAACCACTGCCGTATTTTACTTCGCGCCTGATTCGATTTCGCGATTTGCAGCCAGTTCCGGCTCGGCCCCTTGGACGTTGGGGACCTCCGGATTTCCACACGGTCGCCGTTTTTGAGGGAGTAGTCCAGCGGTACGATTTTCCGGTTGACCGTGGCGCTGACCATCTGATTTCCCACGTCCGAGTGAATGGCGTACGCGTAATCAATGGGGGTGGCCCCCGCCGGAAGGCTCAGAACTTCCCCTTTCGGCGTGAACACAAACACCTTGTCGTCAAAGAGGTCCACCTTCAGCGAGTGAATAAAGTCTTCCGGCTCCGCGCCGTCCTGATTTTCCAACAGGCGTTGTACCCATTGGTAGTTCTCGTCATAGTGGTCGTCAATCCCTAACTTGACCCCGTCCTGACCGTACTTGTACTTCCAGTGCGCGGCAACGCCAAATTCGGCGACTTGGTGCATTTCCTTTGTGCGGATTTGTACCTCAAACGGGTAGCCGTGGCTGCCCATGACGATGGTGTGCAGGGACTGGTAGCCGTTGGGTTTGGGATTGCCGATATAGTCCTTGAAATGTCCCAGAATGGGCTTGTAGAAGTCGTGGATGAGGCCCAGAACGTGGTAGCAGTCCCCGACCGTGTTGACCACCACCCGATAGGCGAACAGGTCAAAGATGTCGTCAAGGGCGCGGTTTTGCATAATCGTCTTTCGGTAGATGGAGTACGGGTGTTTCATACGTCCGAACACTTCATTGTCAATGTGCTGTTCGGAGAGGTAGTCGTGAATCTGTTCGGCGACTTGCCGCATTTGTTCTTCGTACCAGTCCCTCTGCCGCTCGGTACGATCCATGATTTCCTCGTAGGCGATGGGGTCCAGATACTTCAGGGACAGGTCCTCCAATTCGGATTTGACCCGCCGGATCCCCAGCCGGTAGGAAATCGGCACGTAAATTTCCATGGTCTCCAAGGACTTCTGGCGTTGTTTTGCGGGCGGCTGGAAGTCCATGGTCCGCATATTGTGCAGGCGGTCGCAGATTTTGATAATAATCACGCGGATGTCCTGATTCATGGCCATGAGCATTTTCCGGAAGTTCTCCATCTGCTCATCTTCCACCGTGTCGTACTGAATCCGTGTCAGCTTGCTGACGCCTTCCACGAGATCGGCCACAGTCGGGCCGAACAGGCGTGAAACGTCCTCATGTGTGGCGGGCGTATCTTCGATGACGTCATGCAGAAGCGCGGCCGCCAGTGACTCGGAATCCAGCTTCAATTCCGCGATAATTTGCGCCACCGCGATGGGGTGAATAATATACGGCTCCCCGCTCTTGCGCAGTTGTCCCCGGTGCTCCTTTTCGGCGAACTCGTACGCCCCGCGAAGCAGTGGAAAGTCCGCTTGCGGGTTGTAGGCCCGTACCGTCTTTTCCAGCCGCTCGTAACGCTCTTCCACAGACGGGGCCTCCGTCTGCGCGCGTACGGACGGCGCGTCATCCGGCGTGCTCCGCGCCTCATGTTCCCCCGGTATCGTGGCCGTGTTGACAGTTCCGTCCGTCATGGAGAATCCCCTCACTCTCTTTCCGTTTTCAATCGGATTAAATAGGGACAGGCCTCCAGCGAGACTTTCCCCCGATGCGGCGGCATGGAAATCGTCATACGGTCCCCCTGTTCCGTGACGCGAATCAGTCCGCGTTCCTCAAAGACCGCCAACGCCAACGCCGCGCGTAAAAACCCCTCACAGCCGCCGATTTCCGCCGCCAAGTCGCGCAGACAGGGCAGGGTATCGGTTTCGATTTCCGTATCCGTTTTCCGGCGGCGCGTACGGCGGAAAAGGCGCTCCAACGCCCGCCAGCAGTCGGCGAACTGCTCCCGCGAGGCCCTCAGCCGCTGTACTTCCTGAGGCGTCAGGCGGTCGCCGTCCGTCAGACGGTTGAGCAGGTCGAGCGACTCCTGTTCCCCCCGGCTTGCGCACAGGGACGGGCGGATGTCCAGCAACTGCAACTGTAGCGATGTGGCGCCGCGGAAGGTGTTCGGCTGTAGGTGAAAGGCGGCGTCCACGCGCATATTTTCCCGAATGCCGCACATTTCTTCCGTGACGGAAAAGAAAATCCCGTCAAAGCGTGCCGCGCCTCTGGACAGGCGGAATTTTACGTGCCGTCCCTGTCCCACGCTCTGCACGCTCTCCACCGCCGCGCCCATGAGCGCGAACACCGGACGCGGATTTCCCGTGCCGTACGGTTCCAGACGGTCCAGCGCCTTGACCTGTTCCAATGTAGCTTCCCCGGGCATGGTAATCAGCGCGTCAATGTGCAGGGACGCCTCAACGGGCTGAGCGCCCAGACTTCGTTTCACGCACTCGTTCACGCGTTCCCGGAACGCGCCGAGATGTTCTTCCCGGATGGTAAAACCGGCCGCAAGCGCGTGACCGCCGAAACCTTCCAGCAGGTCCGAACAGGATTCCAGCGCGGTAAAGAGGTTGAATCCGCCGCAGGTCCGGCAGGACCCCTTCCCTATGCCGTCCCGGAACTGGATCATGAAGCTGGGACAGCCATACTTTTCCGTCAGCCTTGAGGCCACAATGCCCACAACTCCCTGATGCCATTCGGAGCTGGAAAGGACCAGCGCGTGTCTCTGGTCTTGGGGCAGACGCGCTATCTGCTCTTCGGCGTCCGCAAAAATAGCCTGTTCCACCGTCTGCCGTTCCCGGTTCAGGGCGCACAGGGCCTTGGCCAGTTCCTCGGCCCGGGCGGGGTCACGGCATTCCAGAAGGTCCACGGCCAAATCAACCTGTCCCATCCGTCCGGCGGCGTTGATACGCGGAGCCAGAATGAAGCCGACTTGCATGGACGCCACCGGCTTTCCCCACAGTCCCACCTCCCGGCATAAGGCGTGTACGCCCGGAAAGTCCGTACGGGGCAACGCTTCCAGACCGCGGGAAACAATGGTCCGGTTCTCTCCCTCCATGCGCATGACGTCCGCGATGGTGCCAATGGCCGCCAGCGTGCAGTAACGTTCAAAGAGTTCGTCCGCGCGCGACTCCCCGCCCAGCGCCATGACCAGTTTCAGGGCCACCCCCACGCCCGCCAGATACTTGAACGGATACGGACAGTCCGGACGGTGCGGGTCCACGACCGCGACCGCGTCCGGAAGGGTTTCCTTGCACTCGTGATGGTCCGTGATCACCACGTCCAGCCCGATGGAGTTGGCGTAATCGACTTCTTCATTGCCGGTAATGCCGCAGTCAACGGAAATCATCAGGGAAGCGCCCTGTTCCCGCAAGCGCCTGACGGCCTCGGAAGAGAGTCCGTAACCGTCCTCAATGCGGCGCGGGATATGCCGCAGGCACCGGACGCCCTGATTTTTCAAGTAATCCGTCAGAAGTACGGTAGAGGTGATCCCGTCTACGTCATAGTCTCCGAACACGGCGACCGTCTCACGGTCCCGGATGGCCCGCCGAATCCTTTCGACCGCCCTGTCCATATCCTTCATCAGCAATGGCGAAACGGACAGACGGCTTTCCTGCGTCAGCGCCGCCTCCGCCTCTTCCGGCGAACGGATCCCCCGCGCGGAGAGCACCAACGCCAGCAAAGACGGGTATCCGGCCTTTCGCAGCATTGCGACGACCGCCGGATCCGGCGCGGCGGCGTCCCACTTCCTGAACTTCACAGCGTCCCCCCTCTCCGATTCGATACGATAATATTTTATTATATCACGAAAACGGCGGGAGGTAAAGAATAAATCCCACAATTTCCGTTTCGCGGCGCGCGTCAGGGAAAAATTTTTCGGCAATTTGACGAAACCGTGTCCGCGCGGCCTCCCGGATTGCGCAAAGCCGCCTCACCATGAGAGAGGCGGCCTGACATTTACGCGAATAAGCCGGCGAATGCGCGGACCATGACACCCGCCAGCGCGGCGATCAACGAAGGGCCGCTTAATTCCAACGCCGATTTCAAGTTTCAAGTCTCCCGCGCTGACGGAAAATCCGCCGTTTCCCATAAAAATATAGACGAACGCGGCCAGAAAACCGGCCAAAAAAGGAATCAGCCAGCGTTTCCGGCCATTCCCCGCGAATACTCCAAACACGAAGGAAAAGACGGGCATAAAAAACAGATAGAAAAAAAAGCGCCATATCGGGTCCTCGGCGCCGTAGTACCAGTCGAACAACTGCCATACGCCGCTTCCCAGCATCAACAGCAGATAGACGCAAACGGACGGATATTTGTTAATCAACGCTTTTGCCTTTTTCATGTGGCGCCTCGTAACTTTCCGATTATTGACTCGATACTATATCCGATTTCCGGATTCCTGTCAAGACGTCCCGGGCCTGATTTTCGTCAAATTGACGGAATTCCGCCGCAAAATCTGTAAAAGCGGACGAGACATCTTGAAACCGCGTCCCGGGAATGCTATAATGGCCGTAAAATCGACATCCGGACAGGGGGTGACGGCGTGAAACAGTACCGTTATTGTTCCGTGCGCCCGAAAAACATAGACAAGGTCTACTCCTATCTTTCCGAAGAGGACATTCCCGTGAACAGTTATGTTCTGGTCCCGTTCGGATACGAAAACCATCTGCGCAAGGGGATTGTGGAGGCGGTCGGGCTGTATACGGAAGAGAACGCGCCTTTTCCCCTCGGCCGGACCAAAAGCATTTTACGCGCCATCACGGAGGAGGAGTATTACGCCGATGAGGACGCGGAATGGGAACATTACGCGGAAACGTTCGTGGATGACATTGAGGAACTGTCCGGTTTTCTGGACGAACAGAACTATGACGCCGTCTTTGCGTGGGCCTGTGAACATCACGAATGCACGCGCTTTCCGGACATCATGGAAACCGTCATACGCTGTTACCATCTCTGCATACGCCACGGCCACCCCGGCGCCGCGCTCAATCTCGGCACGATGTACTATAACGGAACCTATCTCAAACAGGACTACGAACAGGCCGTGAAATTCTATGAAATCGCGGCGGCGGCGGGAGAAAGACGCGCGATCTGCAATCTGGGGTACTGCTACTACTACGGCCGCCATCAGCAGGCCGATTATCAGAAAGCGTACCATTACTACAATCTGGGCGCGCTTCTGTACGATGACCCGAACTGTCTGTACAAATTAGGCGATATGTACCGCTGGGGGCTGTATGTGGAGGAGAGCGAAACGTACGCGCTGCGGCTGTACTTTCGGGCATTGGACGCGGTCAACCGTCCGGAGGAGGACGACTTCTGCCGCCCCGACATCTTGGAGCGTATCGGGGAGGCGTTTCTGGACGGCATGGGCGTGGAGTGTGACGCGAAACGGGCGTTGGACCTTTTCATGCAGGCGTTGTCCGGCTTTTACGACCGGCGGAAAACCGACCCTTACGTGTCCGGCCTGATTACGCGTACGAAGGAGAAAATACAGGAGGCGCTGGAACTGCTGGACGGCGAACCGTTGTAACGGGCGTACAGTTTGTACAAAGCGATGAATCCGTTACGGAACCCCCTGACACGGCCGCCCGTGCCAGAGGGTTTTGTCATCCGTGTCAGTTCTCCGGCTCGCAGGTCTCCCAGACCGCCTTTGTCGAGGCGGCCAAGCCCGCAAGGCCCTGAATTTCGGACGGGACAATAATTTTTGTCGCCTTTCCGTCCGCAAGTTTGGCCATGGCTTCCAGCGCCTTGAGTTTCACGACTTGG
This sequence comes from Oscillibacter sp., assembly GCA_017446225.1. Lineage (GTDB taxonomy): Bacteria > Bacillota > Clostridia > Oscillospirales > Oscillospiraceae > Oscillibacter. The sequence goes on along the minus strand of JAFSRH010000046.1, from coordinate 12,783 downwards.
TCATTGGGGGCGGACGCGTTCAGCAGTTTCAGCGAATCCGCCATTGCCTGTTGTACCTTTAAAATGGCTTGCGCTTCCGCTTCCGCTTCCAGAATCCGGGCTTCCCGCTGGCCTTCCGCCTGAAGAATCGCGGCCTGTTTTTCGGCGTCCGCGCGCAGAATCGCCGACTGCTTTTCGCCTTCCGCTACCAGTATTTGGGACTGTTTCTGTCCTTCCGCCTGAAGAATGGCTTCCCGGCGTTCGCGTTCGGCCTTCATCTGCTTTTCCATGCTCGCCTGAATCTCACGCGGCGGAATGATGTTTTTCAGTTCCACGCGGTTGACCTTGATCCCCCACGGGTCCGTGGCCTCATCCAAGATGGAGCGCATACGCGTGTTAATGGTATCGCGGCTGGTCAGGGACTGGTCAAGCTCCATGTCGCCAATGATGTTACGAAGCGTGGTAGCGGTCAGGTTTTCAATGGCGTTCATGGGGTTTTCCACGCCGTACGTATACAGTTTCGGGTCCGTAATCTGGAAGTAAATGACGGTGTCAATCTGCATCGTGACGTTGTCCTTGGTGATGACAGGCTGGGGGGCGAAGTCCGCCACCTGTTCCTTGAGAGACACTTTCTTTGCCACGCGCATGATGAAGGGCACCTTAAAGTGAAGTCCAACGTGCCAGATGTCGTAAAACGCGCCCAGCCGTTCCACGACAAACGCTTTGGATTGCTGTACCACAATAATGTTCTGGACAATCATCACGAGAATGACAATCAACACGAGCAAAATCGCCAATGTACCGCCGAAACCCATAATAGTTCCTCCTTACTGTTCGTTACGCTCTGGTCACGTAGACTTTGACGCCCTCAATCCGTTCCACGCGTACGGGCGTTTCCATAGGAAGCACGGTACCGTCCGCACTGCGGGCGGTCCACGTTTTGCCGTCCGCGTACACCGCGCCGCTTTCCGCGTCCACGGCTTCCGTAACGCGGCCAATCTGGCCAATGACCCGGTCGGCGTTGGTCCGTGTGTAGCCCTCGGCGGCATACTTACGCACCAGCGGACGTGTCGCCGCCAGCGCGACCGCCGACACCACGACAAACGCTGTCAACTGTCTGAGCGCGCCGTAGCGCATGACGCTGGCAACCAGCCCCGCGACCGAACCAATGGCGAACCATACGGACACCAGTCCTTCCGTCATGCCTTCCACAATGCCAAAGACAACTATGGCGATAATCCAGACAACGTTCATCAACGCAATCACCACCTTTCTGTACACGGGCATTTTATCATACCGGGACGGGAAAAGCCAGAAACATTTTGGTGACAAACGCGGAAAAAACAGGAAAAATAAGAACCTTTGCGGGGGACGTATGCCGCCGCGGAAAAAGGGCATACTGAAAGCGGTCAAGGGGCGCCGGAAACGCGCCGCGTTCCGGACGCCCGAGGGAATAAGGAGGTAGCTGTTATGAGTATGCAAGAACGGAACACGCCGAACCGCAGTATTCAGTGCACGGTCAATTCCTGCGCCCATCACTGTCAGAACGAGCAATTTTGCGCGTTGGACAGCATTCAGGTGGGCACCCATGAGGAACACCCCACGGAAGTGGAGTGCACCGACTGCATGAGCTTCCGCGTCCGGTGACGCCGATACCAGAAAACGCCGGTTCCTGCCGCGAACCATTCGCGGCGGGAGCCGGCGTCTGCCGTCTCACTTCTTCAACGCGTTCAACGCGCTGATCATCACGGCGACCTGTCCGCGGAGCGCGGGTTCTTCCGGGGCAATGCGGTTGTCTCCGACCGTGCGGAGCATTCCGTTTTGTACGCACCACGCCAGCGGCTCCACGGCGTACCCCGCCACGCCGGAGGCGTCACGATAGGCGGTAATCGTCCCGCCGCTCTTGCCCTTGAGTTTCGCCCAGTCGGCGTAACGCTTGACAATCGCCGCCGCCTGCTGACGCGTCAGAACGTCGCTCGGGCCAAACAACGTGTCAGACTTCCCGGTGATGATTCCCTTATCGGCCGCCCACGCGACCGCGTTGGCGTACCATTCGCCGGGAATTACGTCATTCCACGGCATTTTTTTCGTGACACGGGGACTGTTTTCCATCCGGTACAGAATCGTGACCAACGCGGCGCGGGTCGTGGGACTCTCCGGCGCGAAATGGTACGGCTCCACGCCGTTCATCAGACCCTGTCCGGTCACATCGTCCACCCCGGAGGCGTACCACGCCCCGAACGGCACGTCACAGTAAAAAGCGCCGTTGGACATTTTCAGGACGTTTAACACGTCACTGCGGGCGCGGCCCTGTACCACCGCCACGGCGCGGGTCTGTTCTTCCGCCGCGAACGGCTTTGTGTACTCCGTCCCGTTCGTGCGGGGGTCGCTTCCGTCCGTGGTATAGAAGATTTGCGCGCCTTCCGTGGGACAGGTCAGCGTCAGGCGGCCGTGGGACGCTTCCGCGATACGCGGCGCGGCTACGCCCGGCTGTACTTCCTTCTCGTTAAGCGGCGTACGGGTGGCGAAGCGGTCGAAGCCCGCCGCGCGGATATTGGTCACTTTGGAAACCGTAAAGGGTCCGGTGTATTTCTGGCTGGCCAAGGTGGGAAGGGAGCCGTCCGTGGTGTAGTGGATACTCTCCACGCCGTTTTCGGTCGTGTCCATGGAAACCGTGGTTTCGCCCGTGGACGGGTTGACGCGTACATCGACCAGCGGCGCAGTATAGGCGGGTTTCGTGACGCTCTCCGCGGCGGAGGGCGCGCCGGTGTAGGTCACGCCGTTCTGCAAGTACACCCCGCGCCGCCGGAACAGTTCCGAAACCGTCACAAACTCGTAACCTTGGTCGCGCAAGGAGTCAATCGCGCGCAGTCCGGCGGCGATACTGGTCGGGTAGAGGTCATGAAGAAGAATGACGCCGCCGTCATGGGCCTTCTCCATGATACGCTTGTACACGATTTCCTCGTTACGGTCGCGCCAGTCCAGCGGGTCGATACTCCAAATAATGATCGGGTGGGCGGTGTTGGCGCGGATGCGTTCCGTATTCGATCCGCCCGGAATGCGGACGACTTCCAGATACTTGTCCCCGACCGCCTTGTACAGGTACGGCTCTACGTCCGCGACTTGCTCCTGAATCTGTCCGGCGGTCAGCTTGGTAAAGTTGGGGTGCGCATAGGAATGGTTGGCGAGCTGACAGCCCAGCGCGACCATACGCGGGAGCAAGTCGGAATGCTTGACAGTGCCGTGACTGCCGTTCGCGCCGCACATGAAAAAGGTTGCCACCGCGCCGCGCGCCTCCAGACCGTCCAGCAGGGTGGGCGTGTTGGCGGACGGGCCATCGTCAAAGGTAATGGCGATCAGTTTTTTTTGACCGCTTCCGGATTCGGCGGCGCGCGCCGGAAAAACCGGAAGCGTCAGGACTATCATCAGAAAAAGCGCGGCAATCCGGCGTATGAGGCGCCGCGTACGGATCTGGTAAGGTGTTTGCTTCATGTTGGGATATTCCCTCCTAATGAAATTCGGTGTTCATAGCTCCTGTAACAGAAACAGTTTAGCACAGGACGGGAAAAAGTCAATGGTCAAAACGCAAAAACACGGGCGCGCGCTTCCGCGTGAAACGGCCCCCTTTCACAAAAATTCCCCCCGGATACGGTTGACGAAACCGGCGCGAATGGATTATAATGAATGGAAAAAAACAGAAATTTCGCGCCGTTACGGTATCTCGTTGGCAAGCCTTCGCATGACGCGGTCATCGGCCGGACGCCCGGTCATGATTTCCAGCCGCGTATTACGGCGCCCGAACATAGAAAACAGAAAAGGAGTCGCGTTATGAAATGCCCGTTCTGCGCTTATCCGGAAAGCAAAGTGGTGGACTCGCGTCCGTCTGACGAAGGTAGCAGTATTCGCCGTCGGCGGGAGTGCCTTTCCTGTTCCAGACGCTTTACAACCTATGAAACCGTGGAATTTGTCCCGATTGTGGTCGTCAAGAAGGACGGACGGCGGCAGAGTTTTGACCGGAGTAAAATTCTGAACGGAATGTTGCGGGCGTGCGAAAAGCGTCCCGTGCCCGTGGACACGCTGGAGGAAATCGCCAACCGGATCGAACAGGATTTGCAAAGTTCTATGGAACACGAAATCCGTTCGGAAGCCATTGGAGAAATCGTCATGCGCTACCTGCGCAATCTTGATCAAGTGGCCTATGTACGGTTCGCGTCCGTCTACCGGCAGTTTCAGGATATCGGCTCCTTTATGTCGGAGCTGAACGAGCTGATGTCGGACCGGTGAGCCGTTTCCAGTACCGGCCACTCCTGCCGGTCAAAGGCAAAGACCCAATAGTCCCGCGCGCCGATTTTAGCGGAGGAGGCCAGACAAAACAGTTCGGGGATCGGAAACGGCCCGTTCTCGTCCCGTACGAGCGCCACGCGGCGGCGGTCCCCATCGGTGCGCGTCAACGCCCCCCGGACGTGCCGCGACTGCCGCCGGAAACGCGCCGTACGAAACAGCGGCGCCTCCCCGGCCTGTTCCCACGCCTCCGGAATTTCCCCCGCGCCGTCCCCGTCCTCCGCCGGACGTACGTCCACCCGGACCAGCGTCCCGATTTCTGAAAGAGACTGCTTTGAGAAACGCCGTGAAATGACGCTTTCCCCGTTTTGCGGCTCCAAGGTCCCAATCCGTACTTCCCCGCGTTCCCCCACGGCCCACGCGCGCCACATCCCGCGCCGTAACGGCACGCGTACACGCATACGGACATAGAGGCGTTCCTGTTCCGCTTCGGCCTCTCCAACGCGTTCCTCTCCGCACAAAACCGGAAGTTTTTCCATGTTCTCCGCCTCCTCGCGCCTATTCTATGCCCAAAAAACGCGACAGATTCCCGTAAAAGATGTCCCGAATCAAGGGCTTCCCGTAACCGTAACGTTCCATAGCGCGGGCCAGTTCGACCATATCCTCCACGCCGCGGAGATTCCCGGCCCCTGTGATTCCGCCATCCCAGTCGGACCCGAGACCGATGCAGGCGGCGCCGTCCATGTCCAGAAACCGGTCAAAGTGGCGTAAGAGGGCCTCCATGGACCCGTCCCCGCCGACAAACGCCCGGTACAGATTGACGCCCACAAAGCCGCCGCTGTCCCGAATAACCTTAAATTGGTCATCGGTCAGGTTGCGCGTGTGCGGGCACACCGTCCGGCTGTTCGAGTGGCTCGCCAACAGCGGCAGAAGCCCCATGTCCGCCACATCGAAAAAGCCGCGGTCCGACAGATGGGATACGTCCATAAAAATGCCCAGTTCGGCCGCGCGCCGTACGAACGCCCGGCCCACGTCCGACAGTCCGCGCTCCGGCGCTTCCGCGTGACTGCCCGAAAGCGCGTTGACATGGTTCCACGTCAGATTGACCGCCCGTACGCCCCACGCTTTCGCCTCGTCCAGACGTTCCGGGTCACAGTCGAGCAGTTCCCCGCCCTCCACCGACAACGCCGCGCGGCGCATTGCTTCCGGATTCCGTTCCCGTTCCAGCCGGAACAACGCCGCCTGACGCCGTACGTTGTCCCGAAGGTCCGGCGTTTTCGCGCTGTCCGCGAAAATCGCGAACACCTGCCCGAACGGCTCGTAGCGTGACAGCCGTTCCAGACTGCATTGCCCGGAAGCGTCCAGCAGACTTTCCCCGGTCCGCAGACAGCGGCTCAACGTGTCACAGTGCGCGTCAAAGTAGGCTAATTTCATATGTTGTTCCCCTTTCCACATCACACGGAGGCTTTCCCATGAAAACGAATCTTCAGATACATAACATCATTGAGACCCTAAAGCGCCTCTACCCGGACGCCCTGTGCTCCCTGCGGTACGAAAAAGACTATGAACTGCTCTTCGCGGTCCGGCTCTCGGCGCAGTGTACGGATGAGCGCGTGAACCGCGTCACGCCCGCCCTGTACGCCCGGTTCCCCACGCTGGAAAGTTTCGCGGAAGCGGACCCGAAAGAAGTCGGGGAATATATCCATTCCTGCGGCTTTTTCAACGGGAAATCCCGCGATATTGTCGCGTGCGCGAAAATGCTGTTGGAGAAGCACGGCGGGAAGGTCCCGGACAGCATGGAGGCGTTGACCGCCCTGCCCGGGGTCGGACGTAAAACCGCGAACCTGATTTTAGGTGACGTATACGGCCAACCGGCGTACGTGTGCGACACGCACTGTATAAGAATCACGGGACGCTTAGGTCTTACGGACGGTTCCAAAGACCCGGTAAAGGTGGAGCGGCAGTTACGGGAAGTTCTGCCGCCGGAAGAGTCCTCGAATTTCTGTCACCGCATGGTCCTGTTCGGGCGGGAGACCTGCACGGCGCGGTCCCCGAAATGTGACGGCTGTCCGTTGCGGGACCTGTGCGACGGCGCGCCGGAGGAAAACGCGTAGGGGATATGTGTCCGGAAACATATCCCCATCGTATTTTATGCCGTGTGAAATTCCATGTTGACGTTTTACGGAGTCTGTGACCCCGGCGGCGTGTCATGGGTTGCGGGGGCGCACAACGGCCTCATGTCGGCGTCAAGCAGAAACGCCGTGACCTTGGCCGCGCCGTTTGCCGACAGCGTCATCTTGTTTTCGCCCGTCACGGCCTTTCCAATGGCGCACGTCAGAAACTTTCCTTCCGCCGTACAGGCCGTTACATACAGGGAAGCGTCCGAATCTACGTTTCCGCTGACGGTCACGGTTACGTCCGTGCCGCTGTCGGCGTCAAACGAAATCGCACACCGCACGGTGTGCCAGTGCGCGTAAAGGGTGATATCCCCTGTGACGGTGTCCATCGCGCCGATGCGGGTCCCGTCCGTGGCGGCGGTGTACCAGCCATCGAACGCGTACCCGGGCCGTACGGGTACGGGCAGTTCGCCGTACACGAAGCCGTCCGTCACGCTCCGGCTGCTTTCGGACACGCTCCCGCCGTTGGCGTCAAAGGACACCGTCCAGAGTTCGGCCGTGACCTGAACCTGAATCGCCCTGCTGTAATGGCTTTCCTTGGTGACGTTCTGTCCCAGTTCGCTGTCGTACGCGGGATAATACCAGTCACATTCAAAATAAAGGTACGCTATTCCGGGGCTGACGGCCTCAAATTCACAGGTTTCTTTGCTTTGCAACGTAATCCGGATGCTGTCTCCGTCCACATACCACTTTTCGTTCGCCGTGGAAGTCGCGCCGTTTAAGTTCGGGGCATTGACCCGGCCGCGCGTACCGACCGAACACGTGACGAACGAACTGGACGCGGTCAGCCAGTCCACTTCCTGCACGTCCGCGGCCGGCGCGCTTGTCAGCAGAAGGCACGATAACAGCAGAACGCCGAACAAGCGTTTTTTCATGTTTCGATTCCCCCTTTTTGCAAGATTCTTAACGATATTTTACACGCTTGAGGCGGACAATGCAAGAAAAACTTAGAACGTCCCGCCCTCTGGTACGTTTTTCCATTCTCTGTCATATACTGGGACTGTACGCAACCCGCACCGAACAGGAGGCCCATTATGGACAGCAGAAACAGTCGGTTTGAACAGGAATTACGCGGTAACCCGGCGCTCTTGCGGCATATCATGAACTCTCAGGACGGCCAGACGCTCATGAGACTGCTTACGCAGTCCGACCGGGGCGAACGCTTCCGGCAAGCGGTACAGTCCGCCGCCAACGGAAACGCGTCCGAAATGGCGGACTGTCTCCGGCAAGTCACGGAGAGTCGCGAAGGCGCCGCGCTGATTGCCCGTTTACAGCGTCTCATGGAACAGAAGGACAGGGGACGTTATGGCGGAGTTTGACGACAAGCTGAACCGGATTCTGTCCAATCCGGAAGCCATGGCCCAGATTGCGCAAATCGCGCAGTCGCTCAACGCCCCGGATTCCCCACCGCCGGATTCCCCGCCCCCGCCGCCTCCGGAACCGGACGGCGGCGCCGTGGAACAGTTCCTTCCGCTTCTGCGGGAACTCGGCGGCGATTCCAACGCCCGTCAACTGCTTTACGCGCTCCGTCCATATTTACGTCCCCGGAAACAGGAGAAGGTGGACCGGGCGTTACATCTGGCGCGCCTGTTCCGTGTGGGGAAACAGTTCCTGTCGCAATGGGAGGGATGAACCGTGTACAACCGCTACATTCGCAACGATCGCGGCACATACACCCGTGTTACCGAGGACGATGGAAAAGCCCATCGTCCTCAAACCAACTCCCAACCGCCGCCACTGCCGGAACCGCCGCCTCCGCCGCCGTTGAATCCGTCCGGGCCGCCGCCGAACCCGTCCGGACCGCCGCCGGTCCGGGACGGCTTGCGCTTCCCTTATCTGGACAACTTGGACACGGGGGACCTGTTACTTCTCTGTCTGCTCTTCCTGCTCTACCGGGAAGGCGCGGACGAAGAGTTACTGGTCGCGCTGGGACTGCTGTTGATTCTGTGACGCGGAGCCGGTCCCGTCAAAGTGCCCAAAGTTTCCGGAGGGATTCCATAAAAAATCCTCTCTTCCCTTGCCTGTCAAACTGTGGTATAGTAAGGGGAGTGAGGACTTGCCGCCAATGGTGTGAAAAGGGAGAAAACCATGGAGAAGATCGGCTTTGACAATCAAAAATATCTGGAAATCCAGTCGGAAAAAATCAAGGAGCGAATCGGACGCTTCGGGGGGAAGCTCTATCTGGAGTTCGGGGGCAAACTCTTTGACGATTACCACGCCTCCCGCGTCCTGCCCGGGTTCCGGCCGGACAGCAAATTAAAAATGCTCCAACAGTTGAAAGAAGATGTTGAAATCGTTATTGCCATCAACGCCGCCGATATCGAAAAGAGTAAGATCCGCGGCGACCTTGGCATTACCTACGATGACGATGTGTTAAGACTGATGGACATTTTCCAGTCCCTTGACCTGTACGTCAGCAGCGTGGTGGTCACGCGCTACCACGGACAGAGCGCCGCCAACGCCTTTTTGGAGCGTCTCCGTGCGCTCGGCGTCCGCTGTTACTGTCATTACCCCATTGAGAATTACCCGGAAGACATCCCCCATGTGGTCAGCGATGAGGGACTCGGACGGAACGACTACATTGAAACGACCCATTCTCTGGTGGTCGTCACCGCCCCCGGACCCGGGAGCGGGAAAATGGCCACCTGTCTTTCCCAGCTCTACCATGACTATAAACGCGGCATGACGTCCGGCTATGCGAAGTTTGAGACCTTCCCGATCTGGAATCTGCCCCTGACGCACCCCGTCAACCTCGCCTACGAGGCCGCCACCGCCGACTTGGACGATGTGAACATGATCGACCCGTTTCATCTGGAAGCCTACGGCCGGACCGCCGTCAACTATAACCGCGATATCCAGACTTTCCCGGTCCTCAACGCCATGTTCCAGCAGATTCAGGGCGGGTCCCCGTACCGCTCTCCGACCGACATGGGCGTAAACATGGTGGGGAAATGTATCATTGACGATGACGTCTGCCGCGCGGCGTCCTGCCGGGAAATCCTCCGCCGCTACTACGCCGCCCGCGTGGAACGCGTACAGGGACGCGGACAGGACACCGCCGTCCGGCGGCTCGAACTCATCATGAGGCGCGGCGGCGTCACGCCGGAACTTAATCCCGCTATCGCCGCCGCGATTCAAAAAGCCGAAGACACCGCCGCCCCCGCCGGGGCCATGGTCCTGAACGATGGGCGAATCATCACCGGAAAGACGTCTTCCCGGCTCGGCGCGGCGTCCTCTCTGCTCCTCAATGCCCTGAAGGCCCTGTGCGGCATTGACCAGAATCTGGACATCATGTCCCCGCAAGTGCTCGAACCCGTCTGCCGCCTCAAAACCCGCTACATGGGACACAAAAACCCGCGTCTGCATACGGACGAAGTCCTCATGGCCCTGACCATTTCCGCCCTGACCAATCCGCTTGCCGACCTCGCCCAACAGCAGTTGACGAGACTGCACGGCTGTGACGCCCATTTCTCCGTCATACTCAGCGAAGAGGACATTAACCTGTTACGACAGCTTGGTATCAACGTCACCTGCGAACCGCGTTACGAGACCAAGCGGCTGTACCATAAGTAAAGGACGTGAAGGAATGTTCCGAAAAATGCGCCGCTGGAAACAGCAACTGACCGAAGCGGAATGCGCGGAGATTTTGCGGCGGGAGCCGCGCGGCGTACTCGCGCTGACGGGCGATGACGGCTACCCTTACGCGCTCCCGCTGGACTTTGTCTTTGAAGATGGGAAGCTGTACTTTCACTGTGCCGGGGAAGGGCATAAGATAGACGCCGTCCGGCGTTGTGACAAGGCCTCCTTCTGCGTCATGGACGCCGGAGAGCGTACGCCGGGGGAGTGGTGGCTGAAATTCCGTAGCGTAATCGTGTTCGGTCGGATCCGGATTCTGGACGATCGGGAAGAGGTACTCTCACGGGTCCGCGCGCTGGGGCTGAAATACGCGGCCCCGGAGTACGTGGAAGCGGAACTGCAAAAGGACGGAAAACGCGTGTGCTGTCTGGAACTGACCGTGGAACACATGACCGGCAAACGCGTCAACGAAAAGTGAGGAGTTGCATTATGAACGCAAACGTTTATGTGGAGGAACTGCCGCAGGAAGTACAAAACGCCTATGAGGCCGCGAACTGCTTTCCGTTGGCGCTGGGAATCCTCCTGTTCGCGCTCTTTCTCGGAAACGGGCTGTTGTGCCTGCGCAAGCCGGAAATCGTGTGGCGGATACGGCATTTGTGGTCCGTGGAAGGCGGAAAACCTACGGATTTTTACATATTCAGTATCCGCGTGTCCGGAGCGGTCAGTATCATTATAGGGGTTGTCCTTCTGGTGTCGGTGTTCGTTTGACGCCGTCAAAGGGATGTATGTATGACGCAGTACGAAAGAATGGTAAACGGCCTGATTTACGACCCCGCCGACCCGGAAATCATGCGGGAGCAGACGCTGTATCAGGACAGACTCTGGACATTCAACCAATACAAGCCATCCGACCACGCGCGGAAACAGGCCTACATGAAAGAAGTGTTCGCGGAATGCGGCGACAACTGTTACATTGAACTTCCGTTCCGCGCCAACTGGGGCGGACGCCACGTGCATTTCGGATCCGGCGTTTACGCGAACTTTAACCTGACCCTTGTTGATGACGGTCACATCTATGTCGGGGACGGCGTCATGTTTGGGCCAAACGTCACCATTGCCACGGCGAACCACCCCGTTGACCCCGAACTCAGGGCCAGAGGCCTACAGTATAACCGGGACGTTCATATTGGGGACAACGTGTGGATTGGCTCGGGCGTCCTGATTGTCCCGGGCGTGCGAATCGGGAAGAATACGGTCATTGGGGCGGGCAGTGTGGTGACGTCCGATATCCCGGCCAACGTTGTGGCGTTCGGCAATCCGTGCCGGACGGTACGGGAAATCAGCGCGCGTGACCGTACGTTTTTCTATAGTAATACAGAAAATGCTTGCCAATAGTAGTGGAACTGGGGTTACGTTATTCACGCTTCGGAGCGGGAGCGGTCAGATATTCAGGACAAACGGGAATGGCGCTGCCGCTGGCAGGAAAATATAATGCGTTCAACCCTCAACAGGCTGGTATTTTTGGATGAAAGCGGGGTAAATACGAACTTAACCCGCCGTTATGGTCGCGCTTTCGACAAGGAGCGCGTGACAGATTGCGTCCCTTTGCACAAGCCGAAAAACACGATGATTCTTTCCTCCGTGCGTTTAGATGGTTCCATGTCCTTGTATGTGTAAAATTTTCGTTGGCAAGTAAATGAGTAGGTAAATAGTGATATGGAAACAAACACGACATATCAGCCAATAGTGTGCGGTAGAGAATATCCCATTGGGCGACAGGCGGCGACTTGCCGTTGCCCAATGGGATTGTTGCGTTTCGGGTGTTCCGATTATAGGATGACGCAGGGGGACTTCGCGTTTTGAAATTCGCTGTCATGCTTCAGAGTGCCGTACCATCGTTATGAGGCTTTCGCTACTTTGGCTATCCTGAGAAATTACGCGGTAGCCTTATTATTGCGTGGCACGTCAGTTGCACAGCGCAACCAACGTGGAGAGAGTTTTACCAACAGGAGCGGAATCGCAGGCGTGTCAAATGAGTGTTACGCCTGTTGCCGTCACGCACATCTGACACAACGGCGCGTCAGAGACACGCGCTGTCGCCGCTGACGCGCCGCAATACCGTTCACAATGAAGGCATGTTGCGTTTCATGTCCTCCTGCTGATTCCACTCCGCGATTCTTTCGGCGTCCTTGCGAATGTTCTCAGCGGCTTTAATCTGCTCCCGCATATCTTCCATTCGCTTATAGTTCGCTTCCCGTTCGGCGTTCAGGCGTTCCGTTTCCTTTCGCCACTCCTCCGGCTTTATCTGTTCTCCGGCGTCCCGTAAAGCGGTCAGATACTTTTCAGCGGACGCGAAAGCCGCCAGTTCCGTTTGATACTGTTCCTCATATAAGGCCCGCTTCTTTCCGTTAATCGTGTCTAACTTCTGACGGACTGCCTTATAACCGCGGTATTGTTTCAGCTTGTCCAGCCTTTCGCGCAGGGTCGCAACACGGCGTTCGGCGTATACAATCTTCCCCGTAAGTCATAGTAGCGGTCATTCAGGCCGGAGATAACGTCAAAGAGTTCTTCTACGGACTGGATGTTATGCGCCATGAGGAAGTTAAAGACAGCCGCGCTTTCTTTCAGCCGCTTCACTTTGGCGTAGTTGGAATTGGACGCCCGCTCTTTTTGACGCGCCATCTGAGCGTCCATCAGTTGCGCCATCACGCTTTGCTTACGACCGCCCTGTAATGTTTTCTCACGCGCCGCGAGTTCCCCGCTCCAATTA
>JAFSRH010000045.1 GCA_017446225.1 Oscillibacter sp. | reverse complement strand
TATCGTCCCTTTATCGATTTGAAATTTTAACATTTCAAATCGTCTTTGTGGAAAATACAGGGATTTTCTACGCTTTCGCCGCGTTCTCTTTCCGGACGCGCTTTCCTTACCCTTTGCCAAGAAACTCTTTACACATACATTCCCAAAGCGGAATTTGACCGGCTGTTGTCCGCCGCCAAGCGCGACTATCACGAGGACGACATCCGGGCGGGACTGGTCGGCTCCGTCATGGGCAACGACCCCGTGAAGGCCAATGAACTGCAAAAGATTGCCGTAGAGGAAAGCCGTCTGGGAATTCCCCTGATAATCGGCTTTGACGTCATTCACGGTTTGCGGGGCGTGTTCCCGATTGCCATTGCCGAGGCCGGCAGTTTCGATGACGACCTGATGGAACGTACCGCCCGCATGGCGGCGGAGGAATCACGGGCCTACGGCATTTCATGGAACTTCGCGCCCATGCTGGACGTAGCGCGGGACGCCCGATGGGGCCGTGTCTCTGAGGGACCCGGCGAGGATCCGTATCTTGCCAGCCGGTTCGCCCGGGCGAAAATCCGGGGACTTCAGGGCCGGACGGATTCCGCGGAAACCTATGTGGCGGCGTGCGTCAAGCATTTTGTCGCCTACAGCACCTGTGAGGGCGGACGGGACTACAACACGACCTCTATGTCCGTCTCGCAACTGTACAACGTGTATCTGCCGCCCTTCAAGGCCGCCGTGGAAGAAGGAGCCGCGACCGCTATGGCTTCCTTTATGGCTTCCTTTAATGACCTGAACGGCGTCCCCTGCACGGTGAACGCGTGGACCTTGCGGGACATCCTCAAAGGCGCGTATGGCATGGAAGGCTTTGTGGTCAGTGACGCCAACGGTATTCGGGAGTGCGTCAGCCACGGCATCGCCGCCAATGAGCGGGACGCGGGCGTTCAGGCGGCGAAAGCGGGCCTTGACATGGACATGGGAACCCACATTTTCCGGGACCATCTGAAAAAGGCCATAGAAGACGGACTGCTTCCCGTAGAAGTCGTGGACGAGGCGGTAAGGCGTATTCTCACGGTCAAGACGTGGCTGGGGCTTTTTGAGCGGCCCTACACCCCGGAAGAAACCATTCGGGCCTATGCGGAGGCGCTTCCGGAGAGCCATGCGGCCCTGTGCCGGGAGGCGGCGGAAAAGTCCATTGTCCTGTTGAAAAACGAGGGAAATATTCTGCCCATCAAAAGGGACGCGAAAGTCAGTCTGGTCGGTTCTCTTGCGGGCAACGCCGGAGAGGTGGTAGGCGCATGGTCTATGGGCTGGGAGAAGAAGGACTGCGTGTCCATTCTGGACGGCCTGCGAAACGCCGGGGCCACGGTACGATATTACCCCTGCGGCGGCCCGGAGGGGGAACTGAACGAGGACGAAATTCAGTCCGCCTGTAACGATGGGGACGTGATTGTAGCGGTCGTGGGGGAACTCATCAGCATGAGCGGCGAGGCGTCTTCCAAGGCGGATATTACCCTACCCGGAAAACAGCGGGAGTTGCTGGAACGTCTGACGGCTTCCGGAAAACCGGTGGTAACGGTTCTGATGAACGGAAGGCCGCTGGCGCTGGGCTGGGAGGCGGAACGCCTGCCTGTCCTGCTGGAAGCGTGGCATTTGGGGATTCAGATGGGAAACGCCGTGGCCTCCGTGATATTCGGCGATGTGAACCCTTCCGGCAAGCTGACGTCCTCCTTCCCGTTCGTGACGGGACAGGAGCCAACGTACTACAACCATCCCAACACGGGTCGCCCCGCCGGAAAGAGCAAATTTACCTCCAAGTATCTGGACGCCCCCGCAAAGGCGCTTTACCCCTTCGGTTACGGCCTGAGCTACACAACGTTCGCCTATGAGAATCTCCGCGTTACGGATACCGGGGACAGTCTGGACATTGCCGTGACGGTACGAAACACGGGCAGCCGCGAGGGAACGGAAGTCGCACAGTTTTATATCCGCGATGTGACCGCCAGTTTAGTCCGCCCCGTGAAGGAGTTGAAAGGGTATCGGCGCGTCGCGCTGTCTCCCGGCGAGGCGCGGGAGGTTCGGCTGACGCTCTCCAAACGGAACCTTGGCTTCTATGATAACCGCGGGGAGTATGTTTTAGAGGACGGTCTGTTCCGGGTTTATGCGGGCGGCGATTCCGAAAATGTGCTGGAACAGGAGCTTGACGTACGGTTTTAGAGTTTCCGAGGCGCAAACGGGGACCGTCAGAGAAAGGAGCTGTCATGGACAACATTCGTAACCCCATTATTCCCGGCTTTTACCCGGATCCCTCCATCTGCCGCGTGGGCGATGACTACTATCTGGCCTGTTCCAGCTTTGAGCTGACCCCCGGCATACCCGTTTTTCACAGTCGTGACCTTGTCCACTGGGAACAGATTTGCAATGCCATGACGGAGGAAAACGGCCTTCACATGGAACGGAACTGCGGCGTAGGCGGCCTGATGGCCCCTACTATCCGCTACAGCAACGGCGTATTCTATATCATTAATACCAACTTTGCCGACCGGGGAAACTATATCATCACGGCGCGTGACCCCCGCGGTCCGTGGTCGAAAGTCCGCTGGCTGGACGATGTCCCGGGCATTGACGCCTCTATTTTCTTCGACAATGACGGAACGGCCTGTATCATTGGCACGGGTAACGTATGGGACAACGGCACGGGCGTGAAGGAGCGCGGCATTTGGCTGGCAAAGTATGACATTAAAAATTTCCGCCTTGCGGGAGAGCCGAAAACCATCTATAACAGCGCCCTGCGGGGCGGAGCGTCTCCCGAATCTCCCCACATCTACCATATTGGCGATTACTACTACCTGATTACCGCCGAGGGCGGCACGGAACACTTCCACGCCGTCATGGTTGCCCGTTCAAGGGAGTTGTTCGGCTTCTACGAGGGCTTCCCCGGCAATCCGGTCATGACCCACCGGCATATGGGCTACGACTGCCCCATTACGAACGTTGGACACGCCGACATTGTGGATACCCCCGCCGGGGATTGGTACGCGGTTATGCTGGCTTCCCGCCCCATTGACGGGAATCATAAGAATCTGGGCCGGGAAACTTTCCTCTGTCCCGTCCGCTGGGAACGCGGCTGGCCCATGTTCAGCCCGGAGACGGGCCGCATGGACTGGGAATACAACGCCCCGAACCTTCCGCAGGAAACCTATCCCCCCGAGCGGACGTTCGATGACTTTGACGGGGAAACACTCCGGCTTTACTGGACAATGTGGGGAACGCCGGAACCGGACACCCTTCGGGTCGAGCATTCCGCCGCGTCCCTGAAATGCGTGCGGCGCAGGCTGGACGATGAATTACAGCCCATGTCAATGGACGCCGGACGGCATGACGACTGGTTTGCCGCGTATCTGGCCCGCCGTCAGCGGGATATGACCGCTACGGCAACCTGTGCCATGCGCTTTACGCCCCGAAACAGCGACGGCGCGGGACTTGCCGTTGTTCAGTCTATGAACCATCAGGTTCACATTGAGCGGGCCGTATCGGACGGACGGCAGGTTCTCCGCGTTGTGGTCGTTACGGCGGACTTCGACACGCCCCCCTACTTCCCCGGTTTCGCGGGCCATACGAAACGGGAGACTGTGGCGGAAATTCCATGCGATTGGCAAGAGATCGTTTTGCAAATCGAAATGAATCGTCAAACGTGGACAGTCCGCTACGGTGCGGAGAAAGACGCCCTGAAGGACTTGACGGTTCTGGACGGCGGCGTCGTCAACCCGGAAAAAGTAGGCTGTATGTGCGGAACCATGGTAGGGATGTTCGCAACCGGCGGCGGAACCGACAGCGACAACAGAGCCGCGTTCGACTGGTTTGAACTGGTGTGACGTCCCGGACTGAACGGAAAACGCCGGGAAATTCTATATGATAGAAAGGGATACGGAATGAAAAAGTATGAGTTTTGGTTTATCGTTGGCAGTCAGTCCCTCTATGGTCAGGACGTGCTCGACATTGTGGACGCCCGCGCCCGTGAGATGGCGGAAGCGCTCTCCGCCGCGCTCCCCTGTCCGCTGGTCTATAAAGTGACGGCGAAATCCAATCAGGAAATCAGCGACATCATCAAAGAGGCCAACTACCGCGATGAGTGCGCGGG
>JAFSRH010000044.1 GCA_017446225.1 Oscillibacter sp. | reverse complement strand
TACATCTGCGAATGGGACGGCGAGCCGAACCCTGACCCGGACCCCGCTCCGAAGAAACACGAGTACCTCTTGTTTGAAACCGGCATGACTTGGGAGCAGGCCAAGGCGTACTGTGAATCCGTTGGCGGATATCTGATGACGGTCACCTCCGCCGAGGAACAAGCCATTCTGGAAGGCCTCTTGAAAGAGGGCGGAAAAAACAGTTACTGGCTGGGCGCTACCAGAGACACCAGCGGTCTGCTTCCCGATTCTTCTGATGGCGGCTTCCGCTGGATTACAAACGAAGAATTTTCTTATACCAACTGGGCCAGCGGCGAGCCGAATAACTTCAACAATGAGGAAAACGCCCTGATGGCGTACTCAAACGATGCGAACGGCGCCGGTCTCGGACTGTGGAATGATTTGAAACAGGATTGCTATCCCAGCGATGGTAACGAGACTTTCGGCCTGAAGAATTTCGGCTTCGTCTGCGAGTGGAACAGCGCGGAGGATAAGGTGGACCCGCCAACGTCCGGTATTTACGCGATACTGTACAAAGACGGGGAAATGGTCTTCCAGAACGATGACAAGGCCCGGCAGAAAAAGGAAGTTGAGGGAATCTATCCCGTTGACGGCGCGATTTTGCAGGACGGGAACCCCATCCGCATTGATTACGCGGACGGCACCTCCGGCGAGGAATTCGGCGTGGATTACGCCGACTGGTACGCCGACCGGAAGAAGATTACCAAAGTGTCCATTGTCAACAAAATTCAGCCGGTTTCCACCGCGCTGTGGTTCCACGGATGCGAAAATCTGGAATCCATCACGGGGCTTGAGTATCTGGACACCAGCAAAGTCACGAACATGAGCCATATGTTCTCCGAGTGCTACGAACTGACGGAACTGGACCTCTCCACGTTCAATACCGCCAGCGTCACGAACATGAGCCATATGTTCTATGACTGCGACAACCTTGTGAACCTCAACGTTGAATCGTTCGATACCTCCAAGGTAACGGACATGGGCAGTATGTTCGCCGGCTGTACGGCCCTTAACCGCGTGTACGCCACCGGAAAGTTTGTCGTCACGGCCGTTACCAACAGCCTGAAGATGTTCAACAACTGCAAGGCCATTGAAGGCACCTACGGCACCAAGTACAGCAAGGACCATATCGACAAAGAGTACGCCCGTTTGGACGACAACAACATCCCGCCCGTGGCCCCCGGTTACTTTACCGACAGAGAGGTTGTCCCCGGCAAGGCCAACGTCTTCCTCTACGATGACGGGGAAATGGTATTCCAGCGCAAGGGCGTGGCGGACGCCAGCCGGAAACTCGTTGCAAGTTATGTCATTGACGTGCTCGACCGCCCCATGGCCACGGATTACGCCTTGTGGTACGAGCACCGCGACAAGATTAAAGTCGTCACGTTCGCCGACCTCATCCGGCCCTTCGCTACGGCCCAGTGGTTCAGCGGTTGCGTGAACCTGACGGAAATCCGGAACATTGAAAATCTGGACACCCGCGCCGTCACGGATATGAGCGCCATGTTCGCCGAGTGCTCCGCGCTGAAATCGCTGGACGTCACCAAGCTGAACACGCGCAAAGTCACGAGCATGAAGGAAATGTTCAAGGACTGCTCGTCCCTGACCGCGCTGGACATCGGCAACTTTGACACCGACAAAGTCACGGACATGAACGCCATGTTCCAAGGCTGTTCCAGCCTGACCTCACTCGTGGAGAAGCTGAACACCGCCAACGTTACGACTATGGCAAATATGTTCCGCGACTGCGCCGCCCTGACCACGCTGGACCTTTCCGCCTTCGATACCGCCAGCCTGACCGACATGAACTATATGTTCCGCAACTGCGCGAATATGAAAACGCTGAATGTCAGCAAGTTCAACACCTCCAAAGTGGCGGATATGAAGTATCTGTTCTCCGGCTGCGCGGCCCTCACGGCTCTGGACCTGAGCAGTTTTGATACCGGAAACGTAAAAGATATGCAGTCCATGTTCTCCGGCTGCGCCGCGCTTGCCAAGCTGGACGTCAGCAAGTTTGACACCGGCAAAGTCACGAACATGAACGCTATGTTCAAGGGTACCAAGGCCCTGAAGAGCCTGAACGTCAGCTCCTTTAACACGAACGGCGTCACAGACATGAGCGCTATGTTCGCCGAAAGCGGCCTGACCGCGCTGGACCTCCACACGTTCAACACCGGCAAAGTCACGAATATGAGCGGTATGTTCCAGTCGGCCGCCGCCCTGACCGTTCTTGACCTGACGAACAAAGAGACCACGTCTTGGACGACCGCGAAAGTCACGAACACGGAGAATATGTTCCGCGACTGCTCCGCGCTCAAGACCATCAACGTAAAAATGGGCACCTTCGCCACGGACGCCGTTACAAACAGCGACAATATGTTTACCGGCTCCACAAAACTGGTCGGCGGACGCGGAACCGCCTATGACGCGGCGCATATTGACAAAGAGTATGCCCGTATCGACTTCGGCAAGCGCGCCCCCGGTTACCTGACCGACCCGAACATGGTTGTTCTCTCCTTCGACCCCAACGGCGACACTGAGGACCCCGTAACCGGCGCCATGGAAGAACAGCTCTTCTCCAAGGGCGTTGCCGACAAGATCGAACCCAATGCCTTTAAGCGGGAAGGTTACGACTTTAAGGGCTGGAATACCAAGGCGGACGGCTCCGGCAAGGCTTACGCGGACGAGGCCGAAATTACCCTGACTTCCGATCTGATTCTGTACGCCCAGTGGGACTTCGCGTTTATGGAGAAGTTCTACGCCATTCTCTACAGTGACGGGGAACTGGTGTTCCAGTGGAACGACACGCCCGCCAGTAACAAAGACGTGGTCAAGGTGTACGTGACGGACCGTCAGGGATACGGCGAGAACCGGGACGATCAGGACAACTACCGCGCGTGGCACAATGAAGCGGACCAGATCAAGACCGTTACCTTCGCCAAGCGTATCCAGCCGGACGATGTCGCGCAGTGGTTCGAGGACTGCGTCAACCTGACGACTTTCCGCAATCTGGAAAAACTGGATACCCGTCTTGTGGTCGACATGAGCCGGATGTTCGCGGGTTGCGCCAGCCTCACGAAACTGGACCTGCACACGTTCGACACCTCCCGGGTAGGCCTGCCCCTGAACGGGGAAGCCTTGGACGGCAATTTCAAGGCCATGTTTGAAAACTGCTCGAACCTCACGGCGGTGGACCTGAGCAGTTTCGATACCGCGAACGCGCTCAGTATGAAGGATATGTTCAACGGTTGCGAGAACCTCACGACTATTTACGCCTCTAAGAAATTTGTGACCGAACAGGTGACCGACGATGGACGGAATATGTTCACGGACTGCTGGAAGCTGGTCGGCGGAAGCGGCACCAAGTATGACGAGGAACACACCGACATTGCGTACGCGCATATTGACGGCGGCACGTCCAACCCGGGCTATTTCACCGACAAGGACATTGGCAGTCTGATGCCGTGAAATCATCCGGCGGCTGAGCCGTAAAATCACAGGCCCGGTACGGGGAACCGTACCGGGCCGCTGTTCTGTTCGCGGAGCGTGTCAGTCAAGGGTTTCCGTGTGGATGACGCCGTCCTCCACGGTAAAGAGCGCCATTTCGGACCATGTGGTTTGATTCCGCACGTCCACCAGTTCAAACATCATGGCAAATTCGCCGTCTCCCATGTCGATTTCCTCAAAGGACGTGTTTTCCGTCACGGTAAACCGGTCCATTTCATAGAGTTCAAAGGCGTCCTCCCCGCTCATGGTCGCCACATAGTGCAGAGTCGTGATTTCGTCTCCCGGCTGAAGCTGAAGCAGATTTTTGTCCGCCATGCCGTTCGCGTCCAGCCCTTTCCGCGCGCCCAGAATATAGTATTGGGCGTCATTGTAATCGTAGACCACGCGGAGATTGTACTTTTCCCCGTTCAGAAGGATGGGGAGCATATAAGTGTTGTAATCGCTGCCTTCATAGATGAGTTCCATGTAGACGAGATTGCCGTCAATCGCGCCCCACGTGCCGTGGAAGTTATCCCGAAAGACGCCGTTTTCCCAGTCCATATAAATATTGTTGTCCCGGCCCAGCAGAAGCGCCATGTCCTGTTCTTCGTCCACGTAGACGAGGCGGAAGTAGACGCCTTTCAACAGGTTGGCAATCTCCGGACCAATGTCCATGACGGCGTTCCCTTCGTCATCCACGTAAACGGGGTAATCCTGTTCGGGGCTGACGTCCGAGAGGGTATGCACTTCCGCGAGTTCCTCCCGGTCGAACCCGATTCCGTTGAGATACTGCATACCGTTTTCGTCCAGCGAGCCGTCAATTTCGTAAGCGTACAGATAGGTAAAGGCGTCACAGGCGGCAATGTCGGCGTAGCCGCTGTAATCCTTTTTGTCGCTGTTATAGGAGTAGTAGCAACTCAGGCCCGTGGCCTCCGTCCGGTAGGGTCCGTTGATTTTGTAGACGACACAGTTTTCCAATCCCGCCTGTACCGCGCCGGAACTCTCCGGTAACAGGTCCTTACAGTGCCGGGCGAGGTCGCCAAGGTCGACCATGTTCGTGTATCCGGCGTCCTCCGTATTGCCGCCGTAGTTCTCCGCGCGGCTTGCCATACGGCCCAGCGCCGGGAAGAAGCCGGGATTGTCCACGGCGTTGAGCAACGCTTCCTTGCCCAGATTTTCGTAGGCCTCCATGAGGTCGCCAATACGGCTCAAATCGGTGACAGACAGCGTGATTTCGTCAGCGACTTCCTCTTTTTCGCAACCTTCCGCGAAAGAGTCGCAGATCACCCGGCCAAGTTCCGCGCCGTCCATGCCGGGATTTTCGGAAAGGGCCTTCAACCAGCCGGTGTAATACCAGCCGCAGCCGGGTTCCGACTCCTCAGAGGCCACCAGATAGCGCGCGATATCACAGAACGTGTACGCCGTGTCGATAGTGGCCATCAGGCAGGTATCGAAGCCGACCACGTCCACGGGCGGATTGTCCACGGAGAGTTCAAAGGCCGATTGGAACGCCTGATAAAATTCGTTCAGTTTCAGGGAATCGTACCTGTAATTTTCGTCATAGGCCGCGCCGCCGACACTGCCGCCGCCGTGGTCCCAGAATACCACCATGGTATGGGCGGCGGGGTAATGGGCCGTACAGAACTTGAGGAAATCGGCCAGCGTATCCGGACTGCCCATGTTGCCCTTTGGCTGTTCGTCCACGAGGTAGAAGCCGTCACTGCTGTAAAGGTAGCGTTGGAGTTTGTCGGCGTCAACCTGTGTGTTGTGCCACGTTTTCGCGCCGCCGGTCTGCACCACGACCCGTACGTTCTCCGGAAGTTCCACGTCCAGCATTTCCTTGAGGTCGCCGGACGCACAGCCCCAGTTACTTTCCAAGTCGCTGCCGCAGTGGTACCAGTAAATGGACCAACTGTCTTCGAGGTACGCCATTTCCCCCTGCGGCGTTTCCGCGCGTTCCGCGGACAGTTCCACCTCCTCCACGAAACAGCCCGTCAGCAGGGACGCGCATACCAGCGCAAGAACCAGAACGTTTAAAATTTTTTTCACGCGAACGCCTCCTTTCAAAATTCGGGACAAGCATTGTCATTATATCCGCTTTTCCGCGCCTTTGCAACAGAAATCCCCTCCCGCAAATCGCGGCGAGGGGATACGCTTACAGCAGAATCAGCAGACAGCCCAAAATGAGAATAATTCCCAGACAGACCATCAGGAGCGCGAACGAGAAGTTGAACGCGTCCAGCGCGGTGGAAGTGGCGCGGCGGAAGGCCCGGAGCCGTCCGATGTGTACCGCTTCCTGTTCGTCCCGGAGCTTGACTTCCCGGAAAACGGTCCGCTGTAACAGGACGATGAACGCGTCCGTACTGTCGCACATGGCCCGGGCCAGCACGGAAGCCCCGAAGTACAGCCCCCGGCATACGCGCCGCAGTACGATGTTCTCAGCGAACAGCCGCGCCACGCCTCCGAACAGCGCCGGAAGCCACTTTGCGAACAGCGGCGCATAGAGGCGCGTTTCCAGATTCAGCCCGGACGGCCAGCGGTTGACGTACGTCCCGCGCGGACGGAGCAACGGCCGTACAAACAGCAGATAGACCGCCGCGCCGATGGAAAGTGAAATCAGTCCGCCCTTGAGATTCTCCCGCCCGAACGCCACAAACGGCGGTACGGATTCCGTGACGCCGAAGGACTGTACCGCGAACTGTGCGATATGCGTTACAATCCACGGCTGGCCGAGCGTGAGCAGCGACAGCGCGGAGAGCGTAATTACCACGGCGGAGAGCGTGTCCATACAGTCGGGGGCCTTATCGTACAAGGCCTGTTTGACGGGGTCCGCGTTGCGCTCCACAAAGACGCAGAAGAACAGTTTCAGCATATAGGCGAAGGTCAGCCCGCCCGAAAACAGGAATACCCATTCCGCGGCGTGGAAACAGCGGAGCGTAAGACCGGCAAAAAATCCGGTTTCCTCCGAACTCTCAATGAGGCACAGCAGACCCTCGTGGAGCATGGACTTTGACAGGTATCCGTTGAGAAGCGGAACGCCGCTGAGGCCCAGTCCGCCCACCGCGAAGGCGACTTTGAGAACGGTCTTATTCCGTCCCCAGCCCCGGATGTCGTCCAAGGTCAGCGTATGAAGGTTCATCAGAACCACGCCCGCGGCCATGAACAGCAGGAGTTTGAGCGCGGAATGGTTGAGCATATGCAGGACGGTCCCGGACAGGGACAACGCCGCGCCCGTGTCCGAGAGGGTCCCCGCGCCCGTCTGTACCCCGCAGAGCGTTGCGGACGCCAGTCCCGTGAGAACGAAGCCGATTTGCGACATGGACGAACACGCCAGCGTCCGCTTGAGGTTCACCGAGAAGAGCGCCAGCAACGCGCCAAGGAACATAGTGACCAGCGACAGCGTCAGCAGGAGCAGTCCGAAGGCGCGGTTGCCGTACATGACTTCCAAGGCCGTCATAAGTACGCCGTAGACGCCGACTTTCGTCAGCACGCCCGACAACAACGCCGAGGCCGGAGACGGCGCGACCGGGTGCGCCATGGGAAGCCAGACGTGTAACGGAAACATCCCCGCTTTCGCGCCGAAGCCGAAGAGGATACAGACCGCCGCCGTGAAAACCCGTGTGCGGTCCGCGTAGCGCACGGCCTCCGGGAGCGCGGCAAAGGACAGCGTCCCGCAGGCGTCATGGAGCAGAAACAGGCCCATCAGCAGGACCAGTCCCCCGAACAACGCCACAAACAGGTATGTGTAACCGGCGTGAATCGCTTCCGGCGTCTGTTCGCGTACGACCCATGTAAAGGACGTCAAAGAGAGGATTTCAAAGAACGCGAACGTTGTCATGAAATCGGCCGAGAGCATGACGCCCTGTGTCGCGCCAAGGGTCATGAGCGTGAACATCCAATAGGCGTTGAGGCCCTCCCGTTCGTGCGCGAAGTATTCCCGCGAAAACAGCGTTGTCCAAAGCCACATTACGGACGTGACCAGACTGTAAAGCGCCCGGAATCCCGTGGCCGCGAAGCCCAGACCGCCGACCAGCACATGGAACAGTCCAAACGTTGCGACATCCCCGCGCGCGGCGGAGACCGTCAGCGACACCGACATTGCCGTACACAGCGCCGTACAGACAAGCACGGTCCATTCCCGCCAGCGTTCGTCCCGGCGTCCGAGCCGGTACGCCGCCGGACCGCACAACAGGGGAAAGAAAACAAGAAACGCAATTCGCATTTTGACACCATCCCCTTTCCGTCACAGCGCGCCGCGCGAGACCGCTTCCAGAAACGTCATGACCGGTTCCGACCACAGTCCAAAGGCTACGTTGGCCGCCGTAAACAGTCCAATCGGAAGCGACATCCGCCAGTCCGCTTCCCGGACCGGGGCGGCCGGCGTCCGGGGCAGAAACGCCCGTACGCTGACCGACAGCGTGTACATCGCGCACAGGAACGCCGAGACGATCAGCGCGGCCACGCCCGCCATCGCGGGTACGGTTCCCAGCGCAACGCCCGCCGTAAGCAGTTTCCATTTTGAGATGAACCCGCAGAAGAGCGGGATACCCGTCAGCGACAACGCCCCCAGCGTGTACGCCGTGAACGTGAACGGCATACGCCACCCTTGCCCGTTGATTTCGTACAGGTACTCTTTGCCCGTCACGCGCATGAACGCCCCCGCGCAGAGGAACAGGGACATTTTTATCACGCCGTGAAAGAGCATATGTCCCATAGCCCCCGTCAGGCCGCGTCCCGTCATGAGGCTGATTCCGAAGAGCATATACGACAGGTTGCTCATCGTGGAGTAAGCCAGACGCCGCTTGAAGTGGCGTTCTTTCAGGGCCATGACCGCCGCAAAGACCATGGAGAAGGAAGAGAGCAAGATACAAACAGTCTGTACCGTACTTCCGGAAAGCAGATTCGGCCCGAAGGCGTACCATGTCAGGCGCGTAACCGCGAACACGCCGCTGTTGACCACCGCCACGGCATGGAGCAGAGCCGTCACGGGCGTTGGGGCCACGGACGCCTTTGGAAGCCAGATATAGAGCGGAAACAGGGCGGCTTTCGTGCCGAAGCCGAAGAACCCGAACAGGTAGACCACGCGCATGAGCGTGGGCGGGTACTCGCTGGCCAGATTGCCCCCGAAGTGGAAGGTACCGGAGCCGTCCAGCGTGCCGAGCACCACGGCCACCAACGCCAGCGATGCCCCCGCGATACAGTAGGCCGCGTACAGATACCCGGCGTAAGTGCTGTCTTGGTCCTGCTGATGGGAGACCAGCGGAATGGTCACGAGGGTGAGCATTTCAAAGCATACGTACATGGTCACGAGGTTGGCCGAGAACGCGACCGCTAACGTGACGCCGTACGTCATCAAATAGAAGGCGAAGAAACTGGTCTGCCGGGGGGCGTGTTCCATGTAGGCGAAGGCGTAGAGAATGGCCAGCGGCCACATGACCGCCACCATCCCGGCGAAGAGCATGGACGGACCGTCCGCCATGAAGCCCATGGAAAAGCCGCTGATGAAGCTGTAGACCGTGACCATGTCGGCCCGCGAGACGTTGAAAATCAGAAGAAATACGATCGTACTGGTAAGACAGGCTACGATTTCGGTAAAGAGTTCCCGGTCCGCCCTGTCCATGCGCGGCAGAAGCAACATCACGCCGCCGCTCAGCATGGGAAGGAGAATGGGAACGAGTAACAGCGCGGGAGTCCATTCCGTAACCATATCACACCAGCCCCCGTATCACATCGCCGAACGTCTCCGCGAACCACGCCCCGAACAGCCCTACGCACAACGCCGCCGCGCACAGAATTACCAGCGGTACGGTAATCAGGAAGGACGGCTCCGCCGCGCCGTTCAAGGACACCTTCTGTTTTTTGCCCTTGCCGGGAGTCGGAAGCCGTTTTTGTACGGCGGGACAGTCCCCGAAGGCCTGTTTTACGGAAAAGTCCCGTCCGGGGAAAAAGGCGTCCACCGCGACCGGCAACAGGTATCCGGCCGTCAGGAACGCGGAGACCAGCAGAACCGCCGGCGGCAGAATCGCGAATACGCCCATTCCGTCCGCCACCGCGCCCACAGACAGATACCATTTACTCGTAAAGCCGCCCATGGGCGGAATCCCCACCAGCGACAGGGACGCAATCAGAAAACACCACATCGTCACGGGCATGAGCGGACCGGCCCCGCGCAAGTCGGCCGCTTCCGGGCGTCCGAGCTTGTACAGGAATACCCCCGCGCACAGGAACAACGTCCCTTTGGAAACCGCGTGCGCCGCGAAATGGAGCAGTCCGCCCGTCAGGCCGCCCACGTTCAACAGGGACAGCCCCAGCATAATATAGGAAATCTGACTGATGGACGAATAAGCCAGACGCCTTTTCGTGACCTTCTCCCGGAACGCCATCATGGACCCCATGAAAACGGTCCCCATGGCAAGGCACATCCACGCGTACTGCACCCACGTTCCGCGGATCAGCGCGGGACCGGCGGAGAAGTACACCAGACGTATCACGCCCAGCACGCCCATTTTCGCGATCACGCCCGACAGAAGCGCGGACGCGGGCGCGGGCGCGATGGGGTGCGCGGCGGGAAGCCAGCCGTGCAACGGGTACATTCCCGCTTTCGCGCCGAAGCCGACAATGCCCAGAAATACGACCGTACGCAACAGGGACTCGTGCCCGCTCACGTGGCTGAGGTTCAGGAAGCCGCCCGGAACAAACTGGTTCGCGTCCGAGCCGTACCAGAACAGGCAGACGA
The DNA here is from genome assembly GCA_017446225.1 of Oscillibacter sp. Taxonomy (GTDB): domain Bacteria; phylum Bacillota; class Clostridia; order Oscillospirales; family Oscillospiraceae; genus Oscillibacter. Next base: position 14,207 of record JAFSRH010000044.1, on the reverse strand, counting down.
CCGCCAAAAGCCCCAGTAACGCGCCGCCGATGGAGTAGAACAGATATTTTAACGCGGCGGAAATCGCCTCCCGGCTGCCCTCATGCAGGACCAGCGGCATGGAACTTAACGTAGCCAGTTCAAAGCAGAAGTAGAACGTAACGAGGTTGCCCGCCATGCACGCCGACATGACCGCGCCCAGCGAGGCGAAGTAGAACATAAAAAACGCCTCTTCCCGCTCTTCCGCGGACATATACTCGAACGCGTAAAAACAGGCGGCGGTGTACACCAGCAGAACCACGGACAGAAACACGCGTCCGATCATGTCCAGCGAGAACGAAAAGGTAAGGTCTTCCGTCAGCGCGAACAGGCGCACGGGCGTTCCCCGGAACAGACACCAGACGCCGAGGGCGTCCGTCAACAGCATGACGGCGGCGTAACAGCCCAAGCGCGTCCGGCGCGGCATGGGCCGTACGGACGCCGCGATACCGGCCAAAACCGGAAACAGGATGGTCAACAAGAGCATTTGCAATTCCTCCAGTCTACGCGAACATCATAAGGCCCCGCTGGATGACGTCCACGGTGACCCATGAGAACAGCCCCAAAAACAGATTGATTCCGGTCAGAATCAAGGCGGGAATCCAGTAGGACAGCCGCCCGGAAAGCGTCCGCGTTTCGGGTACGGGTTCGCCGGCGTCAATGTCATTGTGCGCTTCGGCGTAAATACGCGGCGCGGAGATGTCGGCCCCGCCGCGCCCCGCGGTATAGATACGGATTACGGTCCGGAGGAAGTAGAGCGCGTTGAGCACGGAACTGATGGCCAAGGCCAGCATGGTGGCGAACAGGACGCCTAATTTCCCGGTCTCCACCGCCGCGACCGCAAAAAAGAGCTTTGCGGAAAAACCGGCGAAAATCGGAATTCCGACCATAGAGAACGAACAGAGCGTAAAGAAAATTCCGGCGCTCCTGTCCCGCGTACCGCTTCCCTGTAAGTTCTGGAACAGCAGGCTGTCGCCGGACACCCGCGCAAGGCGCGGCGTGGTCAGGAACAGAAGCGACTTCGTCACCGAGTGGGCGATGAGCTGAAACAGGGCCGTGACATATCCCATGGGGCCGCCCATGCCGAGGCCCATGTAAATGTAGCCGATTTGGGCGGCGGACGAAAACGCGAGCATACGGTGAATACTGTTCGCGCGGATGGCGGAGACCGATCCGAACAGCATGCCCAGAATGCCCAGCCCAAAGAGGAGATCATGAATCGGGAGTTCCTGAAAGACGTCAATCCCGATCACGCGCCAGTAAATCTTGAAGAGCAGGAAAATGTAGGCCTTGGAGACCAGCGCGGAGAGAATCGCGGCGGATGTGGGGGTAGCGGTGCCGTACGTGTCGGGCATCCAGAAGTAGAACGGAAACAGGCCGCTTTTGATACCCAGTCCGATGGTCAGCACGGCCAGCGAAAAGGTAACGGTAATCGCGCCGCCGTCCGCGGCGATGATTTCCGCGACCGCCTCCCGCATGGGGACCATTAACAGGTGTCCGGTGAGGGAGTAGAGCAGGACCACGCCGAGCAGGAACAGGCCCGACCCCAGCAGGTTCAGGACCATGTACCGGACCGCCGCCAGCGTGGTACGGCCGATTTCGCGTACAATCAGAATCCCGCAGGAAGCAAGCGTCAGGATTTCCAGAAACACGTAGCCGGTAAAGATGTCGTTGGTCCAGATTAAGGCCATCAGGGCGGCGGTCAGCAGGTTGATCAGGGTGAAGTACAGGTTGATTTTACTGTGTTCCACGTCAATGAGCAGGAAGCGCCAGCCGCCCAAGACCGAACAAAGCAGGATGACAAGAAACGTCAGGGCCAGCAGGGCTTCGAGGATACCGGCGCGGATTTCGTTCCCCCACGGCGCGGGAAACTCCCCCATGACATAGGTAAACGCCTCCCCGGTCACGGACACGTACCACAGGACCGCGCCCGACAGCGCAATCAGGAAGCACTCATAACAGACGGTGTAACGCTTCGCCCGACGCCCGTCCAACATCATACAAAGGACGCTGGAAAACAGGCTCAGGACAATGGTAAAAAGCGGGAAATTCCGGATAAAGTCCATATTAACGGTCCTCCAACTGGTGGCGGGAGAGCAGATAGACCTCGTCCACGTTCAGGGTATGATAGCGGCGGTAGAGGCGGATCGAAAGCGACAGCATGACCGCCGTCACGGAGACCGAAACCACAATGCCCGTCAGGACCAGTCCGGCCGGAACCGGGTTGACGTAGTCCTCCACGCTCCGGAAACCGTCCACGAGAATGGGGGCCTTCCGCCCCTCAATGTAGCCCATACTCGCAAGGAACAGAAAACTGCCCGTGTCCATGATGTTCATCCCGATGAGCTTTTTTATCAGGTTCCCGTGGAACAGAAGCATGGACAGGCCAATGACAAACAGCATAATGGCGGCGGCTTCCTCATAGTTCGCCAGCAGGGCTAACACAGTTTCCTTCATACGTTCATTCTCCTTTCGTCCGCGCGTTTCCGGAACCGTCCTCGCCCAGTTCCCCGCCGATACTCCCGCGCCGGAACAGACTGTAAAAGCCGAACATGGTACAGGCCACGACCAGTCCAACGGCAATGTCTAACGGCAGAATCAGTCCGCCCGAGAGAATCGCCCCCGGGGTCCCTTTGGGGATATGGTTTTCCAGCCCGTTCGCCCCGGTGAAAAAGACGTAGCCTTTGGCGAAACTGTAGAACGAGAGCGCACAGAACGCCGTCCGCTGAAAAAGACGCTTTGTCAGGAAGCGGTCAACCGCGCCGTCGCCGCGCGTAGAGGCGAAGATGACAAGCCCGGCCCCCAGCACGGCCCCGCCGGAAAAGCCGCCGCCCGGGGAGAGCTGTCCGTTGAGCAGAATGTAGACGCCGAACAGCAGAATGCACGGCACCAGAATTCCGCCCACGCGCCGCGCGATGGAATCGCCGTCCGTGGGAAAATAGTCCTCTTCCTGAATGCGGTAATAGTCCTCATAGGCCGTACGCATATTCTTACGGTCCCGCCGTAACAGAATCATGACGCAAATCAGGGCCGTAAACAGTACGTGCGACTCTCCCAGCGTGTCAAAGGCGCGGTAATCCAGAATCATGCCCGAGACAATATTTACCGCGCCGGTTTCCTCAAGGCCGCGTTCCACGTAACGTTCGGCGACTTCCGTGGCGCGCGGGTTCTCCGCGCCGTACCGCGTGATATGCGCCACCATGTAGAGGAACACCGCCATGAGCGTCAGACAGCACAGCACCGCCGCCACGCGGTACCACGCCGAAAAGAGCCGCCGTTCCGAGTGGATCACGCGCCCCATACGGACAACCGCCACTTCTTCCGCTTCCCGTTGTAACCGTCTCTGGTCCTGCCGGGGGAGGTCATGGCCCTGTTTGCCGTCCAGCATATGCTCCATCAGGTCCGTTTCGCCGTTGAGCCAGCGCCGGAACTTTTCTACGTTCATACTCCGCCTTCTTTCCGTCTTGCGCGGCGGCGTTTCTTCCTCCCGCTCACGGGTACGCGCGGCGCGTCCATTTCCGGGGCGGTATCGGTCCACGCGCCGTCCTCCCGCTGTCTGTCGTCCAGACTGTCGATCTGGCGGAGCTTTTTGAGCGTCACCAGAAACAGATACCCGCTGATTCCCGCGCCGACCGCCGCCTCCGTGATGGCGAGGTCCGGCGACTCCATCAGAATCCACAGCAGGCACATGATCGAACTGTAGGACATGAAAATGATGACCGACCGCAACAGACTGCGCGTCAGGTTGACCGACACGGCGCAGACAATCAACAGCAGGACCAGTGTAATTTTGTAGATTTCCAAAAAATTCATGCCTGTTCGCCCCTTCAAAGTCTGTCCATGTGGTCGTAAAGATGTTGGTTGGTGTAGTATTCGATCTGGGCTATGAGGTGGGACGAGACCGAAGAGCATATCCACAGAAACACCAGCGGCAGAAAACATTTGACCGCGTCCAGCAGTCCCGCCGCGTTGACGGCCGCGGCCAGTACCACGTAAAACAGCCCCATGGTATCGCCCATTCCGGCGGCGTGCACCCGGTTCATGACGTAGGAAAAACGGCAGTTGCCCAGTACCGCCCCCGCGAAGAACAGAAGCGCGACACATAAAATAACCGCCGTCAGCCAAAAACGTACCCATTCAAACACGCGGCTTCCCCCCTTCTTCTCCGCGCTCCGGGTCGTCCCGGAAGCGCTTCCGGGACGGACTGGGCGGAATCAGCACCCGCGCCAGAATCAGCACGGAAACGAGGCTGATCATGGTGTAGATCAAAGCCACGTCCAACAGCCACGCCTCCCCCAAGAGCCGGGAAAGGATGACAATCCCCGCGATGACCAGCGTCCCGACCATGTTAATGGACAGCAGCCGGTCCGTTACGCCGGGGCCTTTCACCGACCGGAAGAGCATGACGCACAGCAGCAGCGCCACGCCCGTCAAAAAGGCTGTGTAGAGCAGTTCATAAGCCCTCTGTACGTCCAAAGAAAACCCTCCTTTTAAAGCCTCAGGGAAATTTCCGCAACAGCCGGACAAAAGACGACCGGTTCAGGCCCTCCGTGTACTCTTTGCGCAGGGCGTGGACCAGAAAATGGTCCCCTTCCTGAAAGACGGTAATCGTGCCGGGCGTAAGCGTGATGGAGTTTGCCAGAATGACGTTCTGGTACTCGCGCGGCAGGCCGGAATGGAACTCGACAAGGACCGGTTCCGGGCGCATGGACGGCGTCAGGGCCACTAACAGGACCGTGGCGGCGGCCTGTATCGTCTCCCGGAGCAGGTTTAACAGGTAGAGCAGGAACAGCGGCAGAAGCCGGAGAACGTCCCGTTCCCGCCGCGCCGACCAGCCCATGTACCGCGCCATGAACCCCATCAGAAGGGCCGTGACGGCCGCGCCCGTGAGGACGATTTCCGCAGTCACGCGCCCGTTCAGCAGAATCCAGAGCAGGAAGAGCAGAATTGACATAAAATCCCCCTTACGTGAAATTCGAGTAGCTGATTTTCTTCAGGTCGCAGTGTTCGTGAAGGAACTGGTCCACGTCATAGATGGAAATGGTGTGCGGCGTCTTGAGAATCATGTTGCAGGTCACGAGGCCGTCACTGGTATATGTCAGGTCGCTGTCGGTGACCTGTATCTTATGCTCCTCCATGTACTGGTTGAACACGTCCCGGAAGCCCCGGTCCGCGCCCATGGTGAACGAAAGGTAGTGCGAGACCATGGACTCCACGCCGAACGTAAACCGGTGCATGAGCGTCTGTAAAACGATCTGTACCAGCGTGGAAGCGATCCCCAGAACGTACATACCCGCGCCGAGGGCCAGCCCGATTCCGGCCGTGGCCCAGATACCCGCCGCCGTGGTCAGGCCCTTAATGGTGTTCCCGCTCTTGAAGATGGCCCCGGCCCCCAGAAAACTTACGCCGCTGACGACCTGTGCCGCGATTCGGGCGGAATCGGCGCCCCGGACCCCGGGAAAGTCGGTTCCGTCCGGCGCGATCAGGTCCACAAAACCATATTTGGAGATAATCATCATCAGGGCCGCCGTACAGCACACAATGACGTGTGTCCGCAAACCGGCTTCTTTCAGGCGTCTGCTCCGTTCCAGTCCGATGATACCGCCGCACAGCCCCGCCGCCAACAGCCGGAGCAGAAATTCCGCTTCCTGTGCGGCGCTGAACTGCGCGTGTAAATAAGATGCCAAGGTCATGGGCATTGCCTCCCTCTCGTAGTCCCCGCGTTCGGGGCGATTCCTTGTAGTATAGCACCGCGGTTTGTGTACCGCAAGGGCGGGGAGGCAAAAAATAAAAATTCCCGCCTTCTTGCCTTTTGCGCGGAAAAGCGGTATACTAAGTCTGCCGCGGCGTTTGCCCGCGTAACACGAAAAGGAGTACGCGTCATGAGACTGCACGATGTCACCGTTGGACGAATTGTCAATACGCACGGCGTCCGGGGAGAACTCCGGGTTCTGCCGCTGGACGGCTCCCCCGAATTCCTGACCCGCTTCCGTACGTTTTACGTGGACGGCGTGCCTTTCAACGTAGAAACGGCGCGGGTTCATAAAGGCTGTGCCTTGCTCCGGTTTACGGGCGTCAATGACATGGACGCCGCCCTTGTCCTCAAGGGCCGGGAGCTGTCCATTGACCGCGCGGACGCCGCGGACGTGCCCTTTTTTGACGCCGAACTGCCCGGAATGGAAGTCTTTGACGGACAGAGCGGGGAGCGTCTGGGCACGCTGACGAAAGTCGAGCCGTACCCCGCCAGCAAGGTCTACACCGTCCGGGGGGAACATACCTACCTGATTCCGGCCGTCCCGGACGCCTTCATCCTGTCCGTGGACGTGGACCGCAACCGTATGGAGGTTCGGGTGTGGGAAGGACTGGCACAGGATGCGAATTGACATTATGACCCTCTTCCCGGAGGCCGTGGAGGCGATGTTAGGCGTCAGCATTCTGGGGCGCGCGCGGGAACGCGGCTTCATCGCCATTGCAACGCACCAGATCCGCGCCTACACCACGAACCGGCAAATGCAAGTAGACGACTACCCCTACGGCGGCGGACGCGGAGCGGTCATGCAGGCCGACCCCCTTTACCGTTGCTGGACGCACATCACGGAAACTTACGGACCCGGACATACCGTCTTTTTGTCCCCGTGCGGGCGGACCTTTACGCAGAGCGTGGCGCGGGAACTCAAGGAGCGTTACGAACATTTAATTCTGGTATGCGGACACTATGAGGGCGTGGACGAGCGGTTTTTGGAAGCGTGCGTGGACGAGGAAATTTCCGTGGGCGATTACGTGCTTACCGGCGGGGAAATCCCGGCCATGGCCGTGACGGACGCCGTATGCCGTATGCTCCCCGGCGTTCTGCCCGACCCGGAATGTTTTGAGGAGGAATCCCACTGGGACGGCCTTTTGGAGTACCCGCAGTACAGCCGGCCGGCCCTCTGGCACGGGCGCGCCGTGCCGGAAGTGCTTCTGTCCGGACATCACGCGAAAGTTGCCGAGTGGCGGCGGAAAGAGAGTTACAAGCGCACCATGTTACGCCGTCCGGACCTGTTCGCCCGGTTCGATGAGGCGAAACTGACCACCAAAGCGGAAAAACGGATCTTACAGGAGGCAAAGGACGAAGTCCGCGCCCTGTTGGAATCCGTTCCGGCTCCCGCCGCGGACGGGAGCAGTACACACGAACAGAACGAGGAGTGACACACATGCCTAAGAGCAGGAGCAAGAAGAAGTACAAGAAGAAAAAGAATCCCAACCGCGCCCCGCAGAAACAGAACGGTGTCGTACGGACTCAGGGCGGAAAGAGCGCCGACAGGGTCACGGACCCCAATCGTCAGAAACAGATGTGGATTGCCATTGCCATAGCGGTAGGCGTCTTTCTGTTACTGCTTCTGATTGCGCAGTTCAGCGGCCGGAACAACCGGACGGACGAGGCCGCGTCCGGCGCGGAGACCGAAAACGCGGAGGTTTCGGAGGCGGAAGGCGGCGATACCACGGAGGACGCGCAGGACGGCGAAAACTCCGAACAGTCCGCGCAGGACAATGACAATTCCGAACAGTCCGCCGATACCGCGCAGGACAGCAACATCGCGACTACCGGCAACAATACCGCGACCGCGCAGGACAGTAACGCCGCGACTACCGGTAACAATACCACGACCGCGCAGGACAACGCCGCGACTACCGGCAACAATACCACGACCGCGCAGAACAGTAACGCCGCGACTACCGGCAACAATACCACGACCGCGCAGGACAACGCCGCGACTACTGACAACAACGCCACGACCGCGCAGGACAGCGCCGCCGCGACTACTGACAGCAACGCCACGAGCGCGCAGGACAGTGCCGCCGCGACTACTGACAGCAACGCCAAGAGCGCGCAGGACAGCAACGCCGCGACTACCAGCAACAATACCACGACCGCGCAGGACAGCGCCGCCGCGACTACTGACAACAACGCTATGACTACCGCTAACAGTGCCGCGACCGCGCCGGATACCGCCGCCGTGGAGTACGCCGACATTGTGGTACAGGATTACGGTACCATCACCGTGGAACTGGACCCCGCCGCCGCGCCCGTTACCGTACAGAATTTCACGAACCTTGTCAAAGACGGCTTCTATAACGGCCTCACCTTCCACCGGATTATGGACGGCTTCATGATTCAGGGCGGCGACCCCTTGGGCAATGGTACCGGCGGGTCAAGTCAGAACATTGTCGGGGAATTTGAGTCCAACGGCTACGCCAACTCTATTTCTCACGTCCGCGGTACCATTTCCATGGCCCGCGCGTCCGGCGACAACAACAGCGCAAGTTCCCAGTTTTTCATTGTCCAGACCGACAGCGCCTTCCTTGACGGCGATTACGCCGCCTTCGGACACGTTACTTCCGGTATGGAAGTCGTGGACCGGATTTGCAAGGACGCCAAACCCATTGACAATAACGGCTCCATTGCTCCGGAAGAACAGCCGGTTATCGAATCCATCACCATCCGGGAACAGTAACCAACCGCCGTGCCGGGGAGGTATCATCTCCGGCACGGACGTTTTTATGGAGGGCTTGCGCATGAAAACAACGCTTGTGATTATGGCGGCGGGGCTGGGTTCCCGGTACGGCGGCGACAAACAGACAACCGGTATCGGCCCCCACGGCGAACCGCTGATGGAGTATTCCATCTATGACGCGATTCGCGCAGGATTCCGGAAAGTGGTCTTTATTGTCCGCCCGGAATCCAAGGACGTCATAGAAAACCTGTTCGGAAAACGTCTTTCCCGTTTCCGTACCGGCTCCGGGGAGGCCATAGAGGTCGATTACGCCTTTCAGGACTTTTCCAGCATTCCGGACTTTTACCACATCCCGCCGGAACGCAAAAAGCCGTTCGGTACCGCCCACGCGCTCTTGTGCGCCGCGGACGTGGTCCGGGAACCGTTTTGCGTGATCAACGCCGATGACTATTACGGCATGGACGCCTACCGCGTGGCCCATGACGCGCTGACGCGTCTGCCCGAATCGGGCGTCGCGCTCATGGTCGGCTACGTGCTCAAGAATACGCTCTCCGAAAGCGGTACCGTTTCCAGAGGGATTTGTACGGTGGAAAACGGTATCTTGAAGGGGATTACGGAACGCCTGAAAATAGGACCGTCCCCGGCGGGCGGCCTCTGGGACGAGGACAGCGGCGTGACGTTGTCCCCTGACGATATCGCGTCCATGAATCTGTGGGGGTTCGCGCCGTCCGTGTTTCCCGCGCTCCGCCGGAATTTTGAGGACTTCCTGCGCGCCGCCGGGGACAATCCGAAAGCGGAATGTTACCTTCCGTCCGTGGTGGACGCCGAACGCGCCGCCGGACGTCTGACCGTCCGCGTCCTCACCTCTTCCGCGCGCTGGTTCGGCATGACCTATCAGGCCGACAGTCCCCATGTCGCGGAGAGTCTGCGCGCCCTGCACGCTTCCGGACTCTATCCGGACACGCTTCTTCCGTAATCCGGGGCATACTATCAAAAATCCGATGGGAGGAATTCCGCTTGAACCACGACAGCAGATTACAGGAATACGCCCGTTTACTGGTACGGGTCGGCCTGAACGTACGCAAAGACCAGCGGCTCGTGATTTCCGCGCCGGTGGAGTGCGCGTACTTCGCGAGGCTGTGCGCAAAGGAAGCCTACGAAACGGGCTGTAAGGAAGTCGTGATGAACTGGAGCGATGACGCCTTGACGCGCATGAAGTACCTGTACGCCGCCAATGACGTCTTTGACGCGGTCCCCGCGTGGCGCGAACACTTTTACAACGACCACGCCCGGGAAGGCGCGGCGTACCTTGTCATTTCCGCCACGGACCCCGAAAATCTCCGCGGCGTGGACCCGGACCGGCTGGTGAGAAGTCAGCGCGCGGCCGGGAAGGCGCTCAAGGAGTTTGACCGTCTGCAAATGTCGAGCGCCTTTCCGTGGTGCATTGCATCTATTCCGATTCCGGACTGGTCGGGGAAAGTGTTCCCGGAACTCTCCCCGGAACGGGCGCAGGACGCCCTCTGGGACGCTATCTTTCACGCGATACGCGTTCAGGGGGACGGACGTTCCGTGGAACGCTGGCGGGTCCATCTTGACACGCTCCGCCGCCGTACCGAAAAACTGAACGCCATGCGCTTCCGCTCTCTGCGCTATACCAATTCGCTGGGCACCGATTTGACCGTTGAACTGCCGGAGCGTCACTTCTGGGAGTCCGGCGAGGACCGCACCCCCGCCGGTCAGAACTTTATCGCCAACATTCCCACGGAAGAAATCTTTACGGCCCCCCTTCGCAACAGCGCCAACGGCGTTGTCTACGCCTCCATGCCGCTGGTCCATGAGGGGAACGTCATTGACGGCTTCCATTTTGCGGTCCGGGACGGAAAGATTGTGGAAGTCCACGCCGAAAAGGGCGAGGCCGAACTGAAAGCGGCGGTCTCCGTGGATGAGGGCGCGGCCTACTTCGGGGAAGTCGCGCTGGTCCCCTATGACAGCCCCATTTCCAACCAGAAACTCCTTTATTATAATACGCTCTTTGATGAAAACGCCGCCTGTCATATCGCCTTCGGGGAGGCGTACCCGTGCATAGAGGGCGGACGGGAGATGTCAAAAGAGGAGTTGCAAGCCCGCGGCCTGAACGATTCCATTACCCATGTCGATTTCATGGTCGGCACGCCGGATTTAAACATTCTCGGCGTCACCGCGGACGGACGGCAGATTCCGGTCTTTGTAAACGGCAATTTCTCCCCGGAACTGGCCTGACGCGCCGAAAGGAGTAAAAATATGCTGTATGAGCCGCGCCGTACGGACGAAACGGCGTTGATTTGCGAGGGCGCGAAAGTGTTGGGCGAGGTGACGCTTGGCAGAGGCGTCAGCGTGTGGTACAACGCGGTCATTCGCGGGGATGACGGACCCATTGCCGTTGGAGAGGATACCAATATTCAGGACTGCGCCGTACTCCATGAGGCCGTCAGCGTGGGCCGGGGCTGTACCATCGGACACGGGGCCATTGTACATGGCTGTACCGTGGGCGACAATACGCTCATTGGCATGGGCGCGGTCGTACTCAATGGCGCGCGGATTGGAAATGACTGCATTGTCGGGGCCGGCGCCGTTGTGACGGGCGGAATGGACGCCCCGGACGGGTCCTTGATTTTAGGTACCCCGGCGAAAGTCGTACGTCCGCTGAGCGCGGCGGAAATAGAGGGCAACCGTGCTTCCGCGCGGACGTACCTGCAAGCCGCGCAAGCCTGCCGGGATTCCCTGCGCTGAACGAAACTCCCTGTCAAGACCTGACAGGGAGTTTCGTTATCCGTTTTCCGGAGCGCGGGCAATGCTGTTCTGCAAAATTTCGAGGGCCTTTTCCATACCCTTGCGGGTACCCCACGCGCGGCGCACGTCATCAGGGTCGAGTATGCGGCAGTGTTTGGTCAACTCGTTTTGCTGTAAGCGCCAGCCGTTGGCCTCCGCGAGAGTGTCCCAAAGCAGTTGCCCGCCCATCGTTGGCGTTGGAAGATTCGGGAGCGAAATTTCCGTATCCAGAATCTCGTTGAGCTGTCGAATGAGCGTGGGGGTCGTGGAAATCGCCGCCAGTACGCTGATAAAATTCACCATAGTAAAACCGCTCCGTTTCCGTCCTTTGAATTTGATTTTCCATGATACACGAACTTTCCGTAATTGTCAAGAATGACGGCGGAAGCTGTCATAATTTCTGTAGGGAGCGGAAAACATTGTGAAAGTTCCACAATTTTCCGATTCAACCTTATAAGAATTGACGATTGCGAAAATTTTGGTAATGTGTTATCATACCAGTTGCAATGCGAAACGGCGGACCGATTGCGGGAAAGGTCCGGCATTTCCGCGCCCCGTTCCGCTATCGGACGGGGTGAAAAGAAAGGGGTATTCTACTATGGCGATTGCGAAAATTGGTATCAATGGTTTTGGACGGATTGGCCGCTTGGTTCTGCGGGCCGCCATGAAACTGGACGGCGTGGAAGTGGTCGGCATTAACGACCCCTTCATGAATCTGGACTATATGGTCTATATGCTCCGCTATGACACCACGCACGGCATGTATCCCGGTACCGTAGAGGCCGCGGACGGTAAGCTGGTTGTGGACGGCAAGCCCATTTCCATCTTCACCGCCAAGGAAGTCAAAGATATCCCTTGGGCCAGCGTAGGCGCCGAGTATATCTGCGAGTGCACCGGCATTCACCTTAAGAAGGAACTCTGCCAAGGCCACATTGACGCTGGCGCGAAGCACGTTGTCATGGGCGCTCCCTCCAAAGACGATACCCCGATGTTCGTGTTTGGCGTCAACAACAAGAAGTACACCTCCGACATGACCTTTGTCTCCAACGCTTCTTGTACGACTAACTGCCTCTCCCCCATTGCCAAGGTGCTTAATGAGAAGTTCGGCATTGTCAAGGGCCTGATGACGACCGTGCACTCCGTCACCCCGACCCAGAAGCTGCTTGACGGCCCGTCCATGAAGGACTGGCGCGGAGGCCGTGCCGCCACCGGCAACATCATTCCGTCCACCACCGGCGCCGCGAAGGCTGTCGGCAAGGTCATTCCCGAACTCAACGGCAAGCTGACCGGCATTGCCATGCGCGTGCCTACGCTGGACGTCTCCGTTGTCGACCTGACCGCCATTCTGGAAAAGCCCGCCACCTACGCCGACATCTGCGCCGCTATGAAGGAAGCCTCCGAAGGCGAACTCAAGGGCGTTCTGGGCTACACCAATGAAGAAGTTGTTTCCAGCGACTTCCTCGGTTGCAGCAACACCTCCATTTTCGATGAGAAGGCCGGCCTGTCTCTGGACGACCACTTCTGCAAGGTCATTTCTTGGTACGACAACGAGTGCGGCTACGCCAACAAGATGGCCGAGCTGATCCGTTATATGTGCTCTGTGGACAACGCCTGATTGCTCCGAAAGCGAACACGTCAAGAACCGTAAAACGCCCGCCGGGAAACCGGTGGGCGTTCTGATAGGGAGAGAACATTTATGAATATCCCTGTTTTTTTGAGTTGTTCCAGCCCGTATATAGAGGCACAAAATATCTTTAAAGAGAGAGTTAGAAAATATAGTTAGCCCACTTAAAAATCTAATAGAAATGTGATATGATAAAACCATCAGGAAGGAGATGTAATGATGTAATCAAGTGTGGATTTGAGATTACCGGCGGTTTTGTATCATCTGGATGGGCATACATATGCTGAGACGGCGAAGATTTTTCATGTCAGCGTCTTCGCGGTTCACGCGTGGGTTCAAAAATATCAGGAAACAGGCGACCTCTCCGACAAGCCGTTAAACCGGGGATTCAAAAAAATCGACCCCGAAAAACTGCGGACACACGTGAAAGACCATCCGGACGCAACGCAACAGGAAATCGCCGATGAATTCCATTGCTCCAATCAGGCTGTCAGCAAGGCGCTGAAGCGTCTGAACATTACGCGCGCCGCTACAAGGAACGGGATGAAGAGGCAAGAAAGGACTATGAGGAAACATTAGTGCCTTTTTCCGAAGAAAAGCGCGCTTATGTGGACGAATCCGGCTTTCACGCCTGTTATGACCGGGAATACGGCTACGCCCCAAAGGAGAGAAGGTTTTCGGGGAGGTTTCCGGCATGAAATTTCAAAGGAAGAATTTAGTCGCCGCGCAAATCGGCGGCCGAACCGTTGCGCCCATGTATTATGACTGTTCAACAAACTCGGCGGTTTTTGAGTTCCGGTTTGAAGACAAACTGATGCCGGAACTTTCGCCGGGAGACATCGTGATTATGGACAACGCGCAATTTCATCGCAAGGGCGTATTGCGCCAAATCGCCTCGCGCCATCATGTTCTGGTTTTGTTTCTTCCGCCCTACTCGCCCGATTACAATCCTATTGAAAAACTGTGGGCGAATATGAAACGGTGGCTCAGAAAGAATATGCGCTACTACGATTCTTTTGAGGACGCATTAGAAGCCGCTATTGATAAATATTCTCAAGTTGGATAGCTATATTCCATGAATCAGCGCTTAAGCTGACATACCGGAAAATGTTCAGGCAGTAGTCTATCCATTCGCTGATGGAAATTTTGCGGGCGTCAAATATCGTATTCGTAGTCGGACGGAATATCTGTCCGCATTCGCCGCATTGATAACGCTGAACTCCGTTCGCGTCATATCCCTTCTTTGATAATTGAGCCGACAG
>JAFSRH010000043.1 GCA_017446225.1 Oscillibacter sp. | reverse complement strand
CTTATCGTCCCTTTATCGATTTGAAATTTTAACATTTCAAATCGTCTTTGTGGAAAATACAGGGATTTTCTACGCTTTCGCCGCGTTCTCTTTCCGGACGCGCTTTCCTTACCCTTTGCCAAGAAACTCTTTACACATACGAAAGCGCGTCCGTAGAATTGCCTTCCTTGACATCCGGCGTCACACACGTTATAATTCGGAATGTCGAAACCGGTCGTTTTCGGGGAGGTGAAATTCCGTGCCGAGTCTGGTCAAAAACGTTGTGGATATGTTCAATGACGCGGCCGATGCTACGCTGGGCTGGTCCGGGCTACTTAAACTTACCAAGGCCGGAATGGAATTCGTGGAAAATTCCGGGGCTTCCGAGTTTATGGACGTCATGCGGGAGAAGTCCAAAGCGGCGTATGACGCGTACTGCGAGGAAGCGCAAGCGCGTGACTGGGGCACCCCGGATAAAAAAGCGGTGCTGGACTACTGGCAACACTGCATGGAAGAGGACACGTATCCAACCGCGCGGGACTTCCAAGTCTTCACGCGCGCCAGCGAGGAAGAATCGGAACGAATGCTCAGATTCCTGATCGAGCAATGGATGACGGTCTATGAGTTCACGCTCTGGCTGCACGGAATCGCCAACAGTCGGGGTCTGGCCGAACTCGCCCATACGCTGGAACTTCTGCCGCAACAGAACACTATGATTCAGCGGATAGAGGACAGCCTGAAAACCCTGCTTGACCGTACAAGCGCCGTCTCCAAAATACAGTACATCACCTACCAGACCGTCATGGAGGCCCGGGACGCCTGCACAGAGGACAACGTACGGAATTACTACCGGATTACGAACCAATACACGACCATGTTACGGGTCATCAGCGCCGGACGCGACATCCCCCATCAAAAGGCCTGCGCGAAACTGCACGAGCTGTTACAGAATGGCAAACCCGTCATCATTGCCGGTAACGGCGGCCTTGGGAAAAGCAGTCTCATGCTCCGGGCGGCGGTGGAGTGGGCGCAATCCGGCGGCGTGGCGGTATGGCTCCCGCTGTCCGCGTCCGCTACGGGTGAGACTTCGGACTCTTGGGGCAGAGCGTTTTATGACGCCCTGCTTCGGGACGTGGAAAAGGACGGGAACATTCTTCTCTGTATTGAAAGCCCGTATGCGGGGCACGAAAAATCCTTTCCGGTGTTGCGCGCGAATTGGCCGGAAGACGGACGAATCCGCCTGCTGATGGCGGAACGCAGTAACCGCCTTGCCGTACTGGGCGAATCGGGCGCGAACGACCTGTCAATATGGTTTGACAATGCCCATGTGCTGGACCTGCGGAGCGCGGGAAACGTGGACTATGACTGGTTTCAGGAATGGATTCAGGAGCGCGGGTATCACTATTGGCCGTTCCCGGAGGAACCGGACAGGCGGCGGCGGATTCTCGACACCGGCGTTACGGTAATTGCAAAGGACGTAACCGAAACGGAGCGGACAAACACCATTGCCCGTGTTTTGAAGCGGTATGACCGTCCGAACGTCAGTCTGGCGGAGCTGATTTACCGGACGCTGTTCGCCTTGTTGAAGAAGAACGTATCCAAGACCTCGGACATCCGGTTAGATTGGGACGAGTGGGTAGATTTTCTCAAAAACGCGGGGTACGAGAAAGCAAACCCCAGTATGTACGGCATGATCGCGGCGTTCCAGCTTTTCGACACCCCCCTTACGCTCTCCTTCTTCTGCCGCTATTGGAAGGATCTGGACGAAAACTGGTTAAGTACCATGTTAATGCCCGAACATATACAAAACCAGATGGAGCCGGTGATTTATGACCCGGAAAGTGAAACCCTGCGGCCAAAACATGACGTAATCGCGGAACTGTACTTTCTGTTTCACAAGAACACCCTCAACCTTCTGATGAACAGAATCATCAGCGTAATGGACAGCGAAGAGACGGAAAGTCTGTTGGAGCAGATGGTGGACAAACAGGAGTTTTTGCGCGGGAGCGTGTACTCTCTGGACATCAGCTATCAGGACTATTTGAACCGGATTCAAAAGCGGATGGACGCGGGAGAAATTACGCTGGGGCCGGGAGGCCGTGCGAATCTCTGTACGGGTAATTTGTGGCTGAAAGCACGTAGTGGTGTAACGAATGAGGAAATTGAAACGTATCTGACAGAAAATGCTCCTCCCATGGAGTCTTTTGTCAGGGGAACAGATTTCCGTGGAATCAATTTTCACGGTATGGCGAAACTTTACACAGAGTGGGGAATGTGGGAACAAAATAGGGGGAATCTGGCAGAAGCGGAGCAAAGATTTAAGGCCGTCTTAACAATGGGAACGAAAGAGGAGACAATCTTTGCTCGCACAGTCTTGGGACGATTTCTGACAACTCAAAGTGGTCGGGAAGCGGAGGCTGAAAATACCTTTAAAACAGCACTGGAAATCGAGCCGAACAATATTTATGTTCTCACAGGATTAGGGCGGTTGTTGGAAAAACAGTGCGGCCGGGAAGCGGAGGCTGAAGGTACCTTTAAAAAGGTCTTGGAAATTGAGCCGAACAATATTTATATTCTCACGGAATTAGGGCGGTTGCTGGCAAAACAGCGCGGCCGGGAAGCGGAGGCTGAAGATACCTTTAAAAAGGTCTTGAAAATTGAGCCAGACCACGCGTTTATTTGGGTGTCGTTAGGTCGATTGCTGATACAACAAAACCACAGTGAAGAAGCGGAAAAAATCTTCCGTGAAGGCATAGAAAAATGCCATAATTCTGTTTTTTTGCAACTTGAACTGGGTAGATTGCTGAAGGCGCAAAGCGGACGAGAGCAAGACGCGGAAACAGCATTTATGAATAATTTGGAAGCCCATCCAAATAGTTTTACAACATATATTGAATTAGGGCGGTTGCTGGCAAAACAGCGTGGCCGGGAAAAAGGGGCCGAAGCCGTCTTTCAAGAGGCGTTAAAAATCGATCCGGACAATGTACCAGCCCGGACAGGATTAGGACGTTTGCTGGCGAAGCTCGGCCGGGAAAAAGAGGCCGAAGCCGTTTTCCGAAAGGCGATAGCAATCGACCCGAAGAACATTCCGCCCCGGACAGAATTAGGGCGGTTGCTGGCGAAGCAACGTGGCCGGGAAAAAGAGGCCGAAGCCGTTTTTCAAGAGGCATTGAAAATCGACCCGAAGAACATTCCGCCCCGAACAGAATTAGGGCGTTTGCTGGTGAAGCTCGGCCGGGAAAAAGAGGCCGAAGCCGTTTTTCAAGAGGCATTGAAAATCAACCCGAAGAATCTTCCACCCCATACGGAATTAGGACGTTTGCTGACGAAGCTCGGCCGGGAAAAAGAGGCCGAAGCCCTTTTCCAAAAGGTGCTGAAAATTGACCCGGACAATGTACCAGCCCGTATCATGTTAGCAAAATTGTACGAAAATCAGCGGAAATTCGCTGACGCTGAGAAGTTGTACGAAGAAGTGCGCCAATTACAGCCCGGAGACCCCCGCACTGATGCCGCTCTTGAGCGTGTCAGAAGGAAACAAGCGTCAGACTGAACGGATCAGGACCCGGGGCGCAATCAGCGGAGGAACACGGCGGGGGAGTAAAGATAGCCCTGATAGCAGTCACAGCCGATATGATGCAGGGTTTCGCGTTGCGCTTCCGTCTCCACGTACTCTGCCAGTACGGTCAGGTTCAGGGAGTCCGCAAGGCGGGTAATGGACGCGACAATCTCCCGGTAGTTCGGATGGGCGGCCAGTCCCCGGACCAGCGAGCCGTCCAGTTTGATGATGTCAAACATACTGTCTTTCAGGTAGTGCAGGGAGGTTTGCCCCATGGAGAAGTCGTCAATGGCCAGAAGCAGTCCCATGTCACGCATGGACAGGAGCGCGGCAAGGGTTTCTTCGTTGAACGAAAGCGCGGTCTGCTCCGTGACTTCCAGACACAGGTTTTTCCCCCGGAAGGGCGTTTTGGCGTTCTGCTGACGCAGGAACTGTAAAAAACGGGGCGTGGACACCGTGGCGCCGGTGACGTTGAAGGAAATCTTGATTCCGGCCCCGAAACGTTCGATCGGCGCGGCGCGTTCCGCCAGCACGCGGAGTACGAGCGTTTCTTCCAGCTCCGCCAGAAATCCGCCTTCCTCCGCGAGCTTCACCACCAACGGCGGATACAGAACGCCGTGGACGGGGTGACGCCAGCGTAACAGGACTTCCACGCCCAGACAGCGCCCGTCATAGTGATATTGCGGCTGATAGGCCAACTGGAATCCGCTTTCCAATCCGTGGCGCAGGTCGGCGCACAGGTTCTTGGCAAAGTCGCCGTAGACATTGTGCAGGTCAATCAGCCGGATTCCCGTCAGGGACTGTTCGTTTTCCTTGAAATAGTCCAAGAACGCGGCGTAATTCCGGTGTACGCTCTCCTCTGACTGCCGGTCCAGAACGCGCACGAACGGCAGGTAAATCAGCGTCCCGGCCGCCACGTTGCACAGTTGCAGGAGCGAGCCGCGCACGGAACCCGTAGCCCGGAACCCGCCCAGCAGGATCGGGGTCGTCCACGCCACTTCATGGACAATCATGGGCACCAGTCCGGCGGAAATGGCGAAATACGCGATGGAATAGCATACCAGCGGCACGGCGAGGAAGGGAATGAGCATAACGGGATTGAAAATGACCGGGAGGCCAAAGACCATCAGCTCATTGATGTTAAACAGCATGGGGAACGCCGCCGCGAGGCCAAGTCCGCGCCGGGCCTGATTGCGCGAAAACAGCAGAATGGCAATGAGCAGGCATATGGTCGCGCCACAGCCGCCCATGAGCACGAAACAGTCAAAAAATTCCTTGGTCAGGACTTCTTCCGGTACGCCGCCCGCCGCTTTCAGCGCCTGATTTTCCGCCAGTCCCGGCGAGAAATAGCGCTCCATGACCCCTTGCAGCGTATCGCTCCCGTGTATGCCGAAGAACCACAGAAGCGAGGAGAGCAGAACGAAGAAAAAGCCCTGAAAGAATCCCGCGCCGATGTGGGCGAAGAGCGCGTTGAAGCCCCGCGCGATCAGTTCGCGGAAGGAGTCCACGCGGAACAGCCGGATGACAAGTCCGTTGACCAGCGCGAAAAACAGCGCGGTCAGGGCGATGGGCGGCAGTGTGGAGAGCATACGCGTAAATTCCCGGTCCACCCCGGACGAAAAGATGTGCCGCCCATGGTTACGGAAAAAGCGGTGGAGCGCGGAATACAGCGCGGACGCGCCCAGACCGGTAAGAATCGCCAGAAACATGGATTTCGGACTCATGCTGTCCGTACCGAATCCGGGCAGGTAAGCGCCGGCCATGATGAAAAACGCCAGCATGGAAGCGGCTTCCGCGCCGCCGTTGACGGCCAACAGATCCGCTTTCAGTTTCATGTAGGCGCGGCTGATGAAAAAGGTCATGTACAGGGACAGCGTCCCGAACGTTGCGCTGTAGATCAGGTCGAACAGCTCGAGAAAAAAGCCTCCCCCAAGCGTTTTTACGGAACGCTGATACGCTTCCAGAGGCAGAGTCTGTCCAATCAGGGCGAACGCGCCGATAATGAGGATGGGAATCATACTGACCAGACCGCCGCGAACCACGCGGACCGCCGTCAGGCTTTCCGTTCGTCTGATGACGTCCATCATTTTAAGAGGTTTTTTCACAATATGTCCCTCCCGTCTTTTGCCTTTGACGCGATTATAGCGGATGTTCGATGTAAAATCAATCCTGTTTGAGAAGCCGTCATTTTTTGCCGGCGGAACGCTCCGCGACAAATCCCGCGCCGTATTTTGCGATTTCATTGGCGAAACCGCGCGGAACACGGCGTTGTTTGTGTGATTTCACGGTTTTGCCCAACGATTTTTGTAAAAGTTGACAATTTCCCGCCGGACAACGCCTCCGAATGACCGGAACGTTTTCGAAGCCGGATAGGCCGGCCTGTTCGCGGATTGTTTTTTATTGCGCGTCCTTTGCCGTCTTGCGGGGCGCGCAAAACGTACTTTACAATGCCTTTCGCGGTATGCTATAATGTCTTTACTTGTACCGCCCCACGTACCAGTAAGGAGGAAACGCTTATGAAAGACGCGATTACAAAAAAGGACTTCCTTCAGGGCATACTTGCCGCCATTCTGGCCTTTGCCGTCCTGTTAGGAATGGAAGCCATAGAACACGGTCTGCCTGAGAGAACTTCCGCCCCGTCCGCGGAGTCCCTGAGCGTAAGCGCCGACATAGAGGGGGACTACCGCCCCGGCGCTTACACCGCCAGCGCCAACGGCTTCGGCGGCCCGGTAGAGGTGACGCTGACCATCGGCGAAAACGGCGGCATTACCGCGGCGGACATCGTGGGAAGCGGGGAAACCCCGGACGTGGGCGGCGCCGCGATTCCCGAGTTGTCCGCGCAACTGCTTTCCGCGCAGAGCGCCGAAATTGACGGCGTCTCCGGCGCGTCCCTGACCACGGGGGCCGTACGGGAAGCCGCCGCCGCCGCGCTGGCGGAAGCAGCCGGTCTGGACGTCCCCTCCGCACCCAAGGCCGAGGACGGGAATTTGTTTATTCCCGGCACGTATACCGGCTCCTCCAAGGGCTTCGGCGGAGACGTCAACGTGACGCTCACGGTCTCCGAAAACGCCATGGACGCCCTGACCATCGAGGGCGACCACGAGACGGAAAACATCGGTTCGTTCGCTGTCAGTATGCTGGGCGATCGGATTCTGGACGCCCAGAGTCCCAATATTGACGCGCTCACCGGCGCGACCGTCACCAGCGGCGCGATCCTCCGGGCCTTACAGCAGGCCCTCACGGAAGCGGGCGCGGACCTCTCCGCGTTCCCGGACGCCCATGTGACCGAACTTGACAGCGCGGAAAAGCCCGAAGAGACGTTGGAAACCGACATCGTGATTGTCGGCGCGGGCGGCGCGGGCATGACCGCGGCCATCAAGGCCACGCAGGCCGGGAAAGACGTCATCCTTCTGGAAAAAATGCCCTACGCGGGCGGCAACACCACCAAGGCCACGGGCGGCATGAACGCCGCCGAGACTCATTATCAGAAGGAACAGGGCATTAAGGACACCGTGAAACAGTTCATCGAGGACACCATCACGGGCGGACACAATCTGAACAACCCCGCGCTGGTCACCGTCATGGCCGAAAATTCCGCCAAGGGGATCGACTGGCTCGACAGTATCGGCGCGCCCCTTCCGAAAGTCTCCTTCTCCGGCGGCGCCACGAACGCCCGTATTCACTCTCCCGAGGACGGTTCCGGCGTGGGCGCCTATCTGGTCACGGCGTTCCTGAAAAAGATGGACGAGCTGAACGTCAATGTGATGTACGACACCAAGGCCACAAGCCTGATTTACGAAAACAACGCGGTAACCGGCGTCATGGCCGAGGGCAAGACCGCGAAGTACGCCATTCACGCAAAGTCCGTGATTCTGACAACCGGCGGATTCGGAAGCAACGAGGACATGATTGTACAGTATAAGCCCGAACTGAAGGGCACGGTCAAAACCGGCTCCCCCGGCGCGACCGGTGACGGTATCGTTATGGCGGAGGAAGTCGGCGCGGCTCTGGTCGACATTGAACAGATCCAGTTACATCCCACCGTGGAACAGAATACCAGTATGCTGATTACCGAAGGCGTACGCGGCGATGGCGCGATTCTGGTCAACCAGAGCGGAAAACGCTTTATTGACGAACTGCTGACCCGTGACGTGGTTTCCGCCGCCGAACTGGAACAGGAAGGCGGTTACGCGTACCTCATCTTTGACCAGCGTCTCCGGGACGGCCTGAAGGCCACGGAAAAGTATATTTCCATCGGCATTACCACGCAGGCGGACACCATCGAAGAACTGGCCGAGAAGCTCGGCATGGACCCCGCCACGCTGTCGGAGACCCTGTCGAACTGGAACCGGTACGTAGCCGACAAGAAAGACCCCGATTTCGGGCGTGATACCGGCATGGAAGAGGACCTCAGCCAAGCCCCCTATTACGCCATTAAAATCGCGCCGGGTATCCACCACACCATGGGCGGCGTACAGATTGACACGGACGCCGAAGTCATCAACACGAAAGGCCGTCCGATTCCGGGCCTGTTCGCGGCGGGCGAAGTGACCGGCGGCGTGCACGGCGGCAACCGTATCGGCGGCACCGCGGTGACGGACATTGTCGTGTTCGGCACGATTGCCAGTGAAAGCGCCGTGGCCTACTGCGACAAGTAAGGAAACGCACTATCGTTACACGGTCCCGGCGGATACCGGGGCCGTGTTTTCAGCGTTGAAAGGAGTGGTACCATGTACCAGTACGCGCTTTTTGACTTGGACGGCACTTTGACGGACTCCAAAGAGGGCATTTTAAACAGTCTCGTTTACGCCTTTCAAAAATTGGGCGATCCCGTGCCGGATGATGAAACGCTTTTGAAATTCATCGGGCCGCCCATGGAAGTTTCGTTTCCGCTCTACTGCGGCTACGACAAGGCCCGGACCCGGCTGGCCGTGGACACTTTCCGCGAACGTTACGCCCCCATCGGGGTCTATGAGAACGCCCCCGCGGAAGGCGTGGTAGAGATGTTCCAACGCCTCACGGAACGCGGCGTTGTCTTGGCTGTCGCCTCGTCAAAGCCGCAAGGGATGTGCGATCAGGTCTGCGAGCGGTTCGGGTTTACGCCGTACCTGCGCGTGATTGTGGGAAGTTCGCTCACGGAGGACTGGGACAAGGCCCGCGTGATACGGGAAACCATGTCGCGCCTTGGAATCGGGGACGCGGAAAAGCCCGTCACGGTCATGGTAGGCGACCGGAAGTATGACGTGGAAGGCGCCGCCCGGTGCGGGCTGGACTGTATCGGCGCGGAGTTCTTCGGCTACGCGGAGCCGGGCGAACTGGAAGCCGCCGGCGCGGTACGCATTGTCCGGACCGTCCCGGAACTGGAAGCCGCTATTTTGAGGACGTGACATGACAGCGGCGGAAGAAAAACGTCTCCTGCGCGAGCGCGTACGGAGACAGGAACGCGCCCTCTCCGCGGATTACCTCGAGCGTTCCGGACGCGCCATCGTTGCGGCCGTGCGTACTATGGACGCCTACCGTAAGGCGGAATGCCTTTGCTGTTTCGTAGGGACCGGGCCGGAAATCGACACGCGTCCGCTGTTACGGGACGCGCTCTCCGCCGGAAAACGGCTCTGTGTCCCGCGCTGTACCGGGCGGGGCGTCATGGAAATGCGGCTGGTTTCCTCTCTGGACGGCCTCTCCCCCGGCCCGCTGGGCATTCCGGAGCCATCGGCGGACAGTCCCGTTGTGCCCCCCGCGGAAATCGACCTTTCCGTGATACCCTGTCTGGCCTGCGACCGCTTCGGAAACCGTCTGGGGCGCGGCGGCGGCTACTACGACCGCTTCCTGAACGCGTACCGCGGCGCGTCCGTCCTGCTCTGCCGGGAGGCGCTTTTGCTGGATTCTGTCCCCATGGAAGCGCATGACGTCCCCCTGCCGCTGACGCTCTCCGAACGGGGCTTCTACCGTAACGGCGTACTGTCACCTTCCGGACCGCTTTCCCATAGCATGGTTCGGGAGGCGTATTGTGAATGAAGAAAACATTTGGGGTGGCGGGCGGCGGACAGAGAGCCGCCGAACTGGTCCAGCTGCTCAGGCGGGACGGACATCAGGTTTCCGCTTACGGCGTCCCGGGAAGCGCGGAAACGCTGGAAGAGGCGCTCGGCGCGGAAGTTGTCATTCTGCCGGTGCCGCTCCGTGACGCGGACGGAACGTTGAACTGTCCGGGGGTATCGCTGTCCGTGACGGAGACGCTGTCGCGTTTCCGGGAAGGGCAGTCCGTGTTTGCCGGACAGATTCCGGAGGACGTGGCAAGTCAGGCGCGGCGCATGGGCGTTTCCCTGACCGATTACATGAAACAGGAACCCATGGCCGTGGAAAACGCCGCCGCAACCGCGGACGCGGCTTTGTGCCTGAGCGTCACGGAAACCCGTGAAACGCTCACGGGGAAGCCCTGTCTGGTACTGGGCTTCGGACGTATCGGGAAACTGTTGTGCCACCGTCTGCACGGAATCGGCGCGCAAGTCACGGCGGCGGCCCGCAGTCCGGACGCCCGCGCATGGATACGCGCGCTCGGCTTCCCGGCCCTTGACACCGCGCGCCTCACGGGGTCCCTCAAACCCTTTCGGATGGTATACAATACGATTCCGGCACCCGTACTCGATTCGGAATTGCTCCGGGAACTCCCGGCGGGCGCGTTTCTGATGGACCTTGCCTCAAAGCCGGGTATGGATACGGACGCGGCGGACCGTCTGGGGCTGTCGTACGTCCGGGCGCGGGGTCTGCCCGGGAAGGTGGTCCCGCGCCGCGCTGCGGAGATTCTCCGGGATACGGTGTGCCATCTTCTCAGGGAATGAGGTGACTTTCTGCATGAGACAGGAACGGATTGGCTTTGCCCTGTGCGGGTCCTTCTGTACGCACGAGGCCGTTTTGCGCGCCCTGCGGACGCTGACAGACATTTATCAGACCGTGGTTCCCATCGTGTCCGAAATCAGCGCGTCATCGGACACGCGCTTCGGCGCCGCCGAAAACCTGCTGGAACAGGTCCGCACGCTGACCGGACGCGACCCCCTGCGGAGCATTCCGGACGTGGAACCCATCGGGCCGAAAAAACTGCTGGACGCGCTCGTAATTGCGCCCGCCACCGGCAACACCATCGCCAAACTTGCCCATGGCGTCACGGACAGCGCCGTCACCATGGCGGCAAAGGCGCACTTACGGAACGACCGGCCCGTTATTATCGCGCTGTCCAGCAACGACGGGCTGTCCGCCGGGGCGAAAAACATCGGGGAACTGCTCGTCCGGAAAAATTACTACTTCGTGCCGTTCGGACAGGATAACGCCAGCGCAAAGCCGACTTCACTGGTGGCGGACTTTTCCCGTCTGCCGGAAACCGTGGACGCGGCCCTCCGCGGCCGACAGATTCAGCCGCTTCTTGTCGGCTGAACGGCGTAACGGGGTACGGGACGGAAACCGCGCTGACAGGCATTGAAAAAACGGGGGTTTTGTGCTACCATCGTACCGCAAAAGCGCGGGAGCGTCCCGCCGTGACAGGAGTTGAAACATATGCGCATGAGAAAGAAAAAAAATCTCGTCCCCCGGATGGAACGTTGTTCCGCCAAACTCATCGCCGACCCCGCCGCGCAACGCGGACAATGGCGGAAGTTGTGTCCGTCCGCGGGGGCGTTGTGGCTGGAACTCGGCTGCGGAAAGGGACGCTTTACCGCCGGTATCGCGGCCGCGGAACCGGAAACGTTATTCATCGGCGTGGAAGTGGTGCGGGAGGCGTTGGTCGTGGCCATGGAACGCTGTCTTGAACTGCCGAACGTCTTTTTCATCTCCGGCAACGCGGACGCCCTGCCCCTTTACTTCGCCCCGGGGGAAGCGGACGGTCTCTATCTGAACTTCTCCGACCCGTGGCCCGGAAACCGTCACGCCAAACGCCGCCTGACCCACGGCGGATTCCTGCGGCGTTACCGGGAAGTCCTGCGGGACGGCGGACAAATCCGGCTCAAGACCGACAACGCCGACTTGTTCGACTTCTCCCTGACGGAACTGCCCCGTTACGGCTTCGCGCTCTCGGAAGTCACGCGCGACCTGCACGCCAACGGCCCGGCCGGGATTATGACCGATTACGAGGAAAAGTTTTACCGACAGGGGAAGCCGATTTGCCGGTGTGTCGGAACCATGGTACCGTGGGAGGCGCCGCAAGACAAGGGGGAGGTTTTATGCACATTATCGCGGTAATTGACGACAACGGCGGACTGATGTTCAACCATCGCCGGCAGAGTCAGGACCGGGTACTTCTTGACCGTATACTGGAACTCTCCGGCGGGGCGCGTCTCTGGATGAACGCCTATACGCGCAAGCAGTTTGACGATACCGCCTCCTTGGAACGGGTGACCGTGGACGAGGACTTTTTGGAAAAAGCCGCCGCAGGGGACTTCTGTTTTGTGGAAAACGTCCCCGTACTGCCGGTACTCCGCCGCGTGGAACGGGTTATTTTGTTCCGCTGGAACCGGGCGTACCCATCGGACCGGAAGTTTGACCTTGACCTGTCGGCCCCGTTCTGGACTTTGACGGAAAGCCGTGAATTTCCGGGCCGTTCCCATGAGAAAATCACAGAGGAGGTGTACGTACATGAAACGTAACCGTCTTTTCGCCGCGCTGGTCCTGTGGATCTGCGTAACGCTGAGCGCCTGTCAGTTTTCGTTCGGCGGTCCGCCGCGCGGGGACACGGAACCTCCGGACAGTCAGGGGCAAGGTTACACGCTTGACACCCTTCCGGAATACGCCGGAGAGGCCTATGTGCCGCTCTACAACAACGTCCCGGACTTCGACCCGGACGACCTTCCCGCCCGTTCCTTCGAGACCTACAGCGATCTGGACGCCTTGGGGCGCTGCGGCGTGGCCTACGCCAACGTGGGACTGGACCTCATGCCCACCGAAAAACGCGGCTCCATTGGACAGGTCAAACCGTCCGGCTGGCACACGGTCCAGTATGACAACGTGGACGGGAAGTATCTTTACAACCGCTGTCACCTCATCGGGTACCAGTTGACCGCGGAGAACGCCAACAAACGGAACCTGATCACCGGTACGCGCTACCTGAACGTACAGGGAATGTTGCCGTTTGAAAATCTGGCGGCGGACTACATCAAAGAGACCGGGAACCATGTCCTGTACCGCGTCACGCCCGTGTTCGAGGGGGACAATCTGGTAGCGGGGGGCGTGCAAATCGAGGCCATGTCCGTGGAGGACCGCGGGGAGGGCGTGCTGTTCAACGTCTACTGCTACAACGTCCAGCCGGGGATTGTCATTGACTACGCCACCGGCGAAAGCGTCCTCGCGGACGAGCCGGACGCCGCGGGCGGGGAGAGTACGCTGTACATCCTGAACACCAACAGCAAAAAGTTCCACCTTCCGGACTGTTCCAGCGCGATCAATATGAAAGCGAACGTCCGGCAGGAGTACGCCGGGACGCGTGAGACGCTCATCGCGGAGGGTTACGAGCCTTGCGGACGCTGTAAGCCGTGAGAAATCCCCGGGACGCCGGTTTTTGCCGGTCTCCCGGGGATGTTTTTGGAAAAAACGTCAAAAAGTTTACAATTTGTTCAAAAAAAGTTTCCATTTTGTAACGCGAAAAGAGTTGTAAAAACAGGGATTATGATGTAAAATATGTAATGGACAGGAATTACCTCATTTGACCGGGCGTACCGGTTTTGTTTGACATAAGGGGGCGTATCTGATGAGAACGAAAAAACGCGGACAAGCGCAGATTGCCTTTCGGGACGCTGTTTTGAAGCGTCCGGACAGCCGCGGCTATACGCTGGCGGAAATGCTGCTGGTAGTGGGCCTGTTGTTGATTCTGATGGCCGTTGGAATG
>JAFSRH010000007.1 GCA_017446225.1 Oscillibacter sp. | reverse complement strand
GCCGGAGCCGGAGCCGGAACCGGAGCCGGAACCCGAACCGGAGCCTGAGCCGGAACCCGAACCCGAACCTGTGATTGACGCCCCGACCATCGGGGAGTTGTCCTACACGTTTTCAAACTCTCACGCCGGATTCGGCTATCCGTCCGATTACCGTATCCCGTACGAACGTTACGCCGCGATATTCGGCGACAAAATCATGACAAAGTTCCTGTTCCGTACCTCCGGGTTGTGGGGCGGCAACTGCTACGGCGTCTCCACGTCCGTTGGGCTTTTCTTCCAGAAGGACAACCAGATCTTCACGTCCGGATTCCGTACCGGGACCTCTGTCCCGCTGAACCTGTCGCTGTCCGATAAAAACGGCAACTGGAATCTGTCCCTGAAAGAATTCATTGAATGTATGCAGGTCAGCCAGTTTTCCCCCGAGATTCAAAACGCGTACCAGACGCACAAAAACCAGTTACCGGACCTGTGCGCCGCCGTGAACGCGTTCGCGGAAAGCGGGACAAATCCGGTCGTGCTGGCCGTGTTCGGTCCGGAAGGCGGACACGCCCTCCTTGGCTACAAAATCGAGAAAGTCAGCGATACCCAGAGCCGCTTATACGTCTACGACAGCAACTATCCCGAGAACGCCGAACGCTTCCTGACTCTCAGTACCAACTCCTCCGGTGCCTTTACGGGCTGGTATTATCCCATCAGCAAGGCCATTGAATGGGGAAGTGCCCTCCCCGGCTGTTGGATTTCGTACATCTCTTACGCCGACTATTATCAGGTCTGGCAGAACCGCGACAAGAAGGACGCTACCAAGCTGGAACTCCTGACCGTCAACGACAACGCCCGGATTTACGATTCCGAGGGCCTTCCCGTGGCCTCCATTCAGGACGGCGAACTGGTCACCGGCCGGGACGATATGTTCCCCATGATTGATATCGGCCTGACAACGGACGGGAAAAAGCCGGAAAGTCAGGGGATGTCCGTATGGATTCCGGCGGATATGTACACGGTGAAGCGGGTTGCGCCGAAACTCAGCGGAGACCGTGCCCGTCTGATGGCCGATGATCCCTTTGTGGCCTCCGTCACGCACATGGAACAGTCCGCGAAAGTCTCCACGACCGCCGGGAGCGTCCTGTTCGCCGTGGACGATGAAAGTCAGATTAACATGGTCAGTATCGGAGAGGGCGAGCAAGGCGAGAAGTACGACATTACTTTGAACTCTACGCTGGAAGGCGCCCAAAACGAGGAAATCCGCCTGAGCGGCACCGTACTGGCCAAGGCCCTGACGTTTATGCAGGTCGCCGGGGTGCCCCGCTACAGCGGAATCACAAACGAGGACGGTTCCGGCGTGGCCGCGGGTACCACGCTAACCATTGACGGACAGCGGTTTGAATTACGCGCGGTGACAAATTCCCTGCCGGTCATGAGTTTTTCGGCCAATGGCGGCGCGGGGACGATGTCGCCGGTGGCGGCGGGGGAGGATTCGTCCCTTGTTATGCCGGAATGCGGCTTCGACCCGCCGGACGGCAAGGCGTTCGACTGCTGGGTCGTCAACGATCAGACGTACCATCCCGGGGAACGCTGCGCCCTGACGGAAAACGTCACGGCGTCCGCGCGCTGGAAAACCGCCGTTGCGCGGCCCTACAAAGTACGGAGCGTCACGCGGGACGGACAGAACTTCAAAGTTGAAATTGAAAACGTGTCCGGAAGCGGGGCAACGCTCGCGCTTGCCGCGTACGGAGAAAACGGAAAGTTTCTCAAAATCGCGTTCGAGAGTACAAAGACCGCGGAAATCAAGAAGGGCGCTTCCGCCACGGTGACGATAGCATTGGACGTCTCCGGCGCGAAAACCGTGCGGGCGCTTCCGCTGGACGGCAACACGTGTCAGCCGCTCAGCGAACCGTTTACGCATACCGTCCAGTGACACACAAAACCCCGTCCGGGCCGTACCGGACGGGGTTTGCTTCAGGAAGCGGCTTGCGCCGCGGCTTCGGACGCGTTCTGTCCCCGGGTGAGTTCGGCAAGAACCGCGTCTAACACGGAATCCACTTTGGTTTCGTAGAAAGTGCCGTTGGCCTTGACGTTGACAACGTTGCCGTCCGCCTCGTTCACGCCGCTGCACTCAATGTTACCGATTAAACAGCGGATACGGCTTCCCGACAGGCGCGTAAAGATACCTTTGGCGGCCTCGAAACTTGGGGCCGTAAAGGAAAGCTGAAAGTTGCGGCGAATCTGGTTCCCGTTCAGCGTGATTTTGTCAAAGGAAAAGGCGTATTCGTTCGATGCGTTTAAAATCCCGTTGAGAATCTGCAACTCTTCCTCACTGCTGTTATAACTGGGCATTTCCTGCCGGAGTTCCTTGGCCTCATTGAGTTCCTTTTCCCGGTCCTTGTAGTCCTTGATACGTAAATTGATGGCGTTCAGGTCCAGTTGCAGTTTGTCCCGTTCGGCGTGGGCCTCCTCAATGCCGTGCCGGACGGGCTGGTCAATGAACTGATAGTAACCCATCCCCATGAGCGCCAGTACCAGCGCCAGCAGAACCAGTTTTTCCCATACGGTAAAGTCACGGCTTAAAAGTTTCATAAGCTCTCCCCCTCATCTCAGGGCGTCCCGTAAAGAAGCGTGAAGGTTTCGTAATGGTCGCCGGTGTAGTAAATCAGGCCGTCGTCAGAAAAGACCAGCCGTTCCGCGCCACGGTCGTCCTTGCCCATGGTGTTGATGTCACACTCGTAATAGGTATGCCCGGACGGCAGACGCCCTTCGTAATTGCCGAACGGGTCCCCGCCGATAGACATTCCCGGCGCGGAACCTCTCAGGGAACCTCCGTCCCATCCGAGCGCCTCCGCCTGCGCTTTCGTGATGAAGTTCTCGGGCAGGTGTCCGTACAGGCGCAGATACAGCGCGACATCCTCTTTGGTGGTGTAAAGGCCATTCTCCGGAATACTGCGCGATGGTTTCGTTTCCTGTTCGGCCTGTACGGTTTCCGCTTGCGCCTCCGCTTCCTGTTCGGCCTCTTCCGCCTCCTTCTGAATTTGCGTGGCGGTCTTGAAAACAATGTCCACTTTGGCGGTAATGGTTTCCTCCGTGGAGATGTTTCCCTTGGAAGAAACGGTGGTGGACTCCGACAGGATGGTGCAACTGGAAACCACCGGGGAAGCCTGTAACTGCTCGACCATGGCCGTGATTTCCGTCAGCGTGTTACTGCTGACGTGAATGGAGAGCGTGTTTTCATGAAGGCTCCACGCGTCCAGCGGGGCCACGGGCAAAATGATTTGCTGTACCACCTCCATGACCGTCACGCGGCTGACGCGGTCGCGTTCCTCCGCGGTCATGTCGGAGACGGTATAATGGGCGTAGTCAACGGAGATATCCTTAAAACTTTCGTACTCTTCTGTTCTCTGCCGGATTTCGTTTTGAATCGCGTAAACTTCGGAGCGGGCGGCGTCCAGCGCGGCAAGACGGTCAATCACGGCCACTTTGCTGACAAGTCCGGAGAGCGCGACAATCAGTGCAATGGCCGGCAGGGCAATTCGCCAGTCAATCGGCTTTTCCCCGACCGTGACAAAGTTGATGGAACGCTTGACGGGGATATGACCGTAAGCAAGTTTCCACTTCAGCAGGGGCCGGGTTTCTTGCCTGTCCGTCCGGACGTCTATTTCGTCCGGTTTTTTTAACAAACTCAACGCCATTGTGTTTCTCTCCTTTCTTTGGTTGTGCGGGTCCGCGGGTCACTCCATGGTAATGCCGATGGACTCGATGTACTGGTAGCAGTCGGTCACGGTATCGCCTCCGGGGACGAGGGTGGCGGCCTGATGGATGTTCATATCAAGCGTTTCCCGGATAACGTCCTGAAGGGGCACAATGACCGCTCCGCCGCCGCAGAGCCACACGTCGTTGACTTCGCTGTCCGGATTGCTGAAACGGTAGAAATTGAGCGCCCGCATGAGGTCCACGGCGAGATTGTTGTAAGCGTTGACGCAGCTTTCGTGATTCTGACAGCCTTCGTAATTGGTCAGCAGGTACGTATGGGCAAGATGGGTATCCACGTCCATGGCGTCCGCTATGGCGGTATCAAGTACGGAGAGGCCGGTTTCCAGCACACGGGTAACAATGTGCCGGTCGCCCCGGAACATATACATCCGGATACTCTGAAAGCCCAAGTCAAGCAGACAATATTCTCTGGGTTGCGTACTGCCGCTGATGGTCTCCGCGTGGCGGATCAGGGAGATGTAGGCGCACAGGGACGGCGCCACTTTGACCATTTTCAGTCCGGCTTTGCGCATGACGTGCTTGAGGTCGTCCAGCACGCCGGTCTGTACGGCGGAAAGCATGAGTTCCATAACGGGGGCGTGTTCCTCCGAGGCGGCGAGGCGTTCGCGTTCCATGTCCTCCGGGGTGGAGAGCATAGCGTAATCGAACACATAGCCCTTGAGTTCGTCCGTGATGTAGTCGTTGAACTCGTAGGGGATGTTAATCACCAACTGTTCGGCGGACATCAGCGGCATGGAGACTTCCCGGATGTAGGAAGTTTCATTCGAGAGGACCACGGCGGCGTTACTGATATGACGCATACCGTTTTGTCGCAGGGTCTGCCGGATAAATTCGCCCATGGCTTCCGGAGAGGTTACGCGGCCCTCCCGGAGCAGGTTTTTCGGCATGGGGGCGGAAGCGACCCTACGGACCACGGAGCCGCGGCAAAGGGCCAGTTTCAGGCTGTCATAGCCCATGTCGATACCGACCATTGTTTTGGGTAATTTGGGCATAGGGGGCATTTTCGGCATTTTTGCCAAAGCCGCCATTGTGGGCATTACGTTCACTCCATTCTGTTACTTACAGTCCCAACAGGCTGAGATACCATGCGGTGAAACGCTGACCAAAGAGTAACATTACCGCGCAAGCGGCGGAAATCGCGGGGCCAAAGGGGAACGGCGTTCCCTTACTCTGTCGCGTGGCGGCGGCGAACAGCAGGCCCAGAACACAGGAGAGCGTCAGCGCGAACAGGGACGCGAACGGACCGAGATACAGTCCCATCACGGCGAAGAGTTTAATGTCGCCGCCGCCGAGGGTTTCCTTTTGCAGGATACGGTCCATCACGAGCGAGAGGGCGAGCATAGCGCCGCCGTAGAGCAGGGCCGCGGCGAGGTCAGAGAAGCGGGCGGGCGTCCACGGATACGTGACGAGCCAAGCCAGCGCGGGAAGAATCAGACAGCCGTCCGGGATGGTATAGCTGTCCAAGTCGACCAGCGAGAGGCAGAAGAGGCAACAGAGAAAGACGTAGTTCCGCAGACACAGCGCCGTACAGTCGAAGCGCAACAGGCACAGGACGGACAACGCCGCGAAGGCGCATTCTGTGAGGAAGTAGCGCGGAGAAATCCGCGTGCCGCAGTAGCGGCAACGTCCGCGCCGGAACAGCCAGCTCAGCACGGGCACGAGGTCCGCGGGAGCGAGCGTATGTCCGCAGGACGGACAGCGGCTCCGGCCTGTGAGGAACGATTGTCCGTGGGCGATCCGGTACGCCGCGCAGTTGAGAAACGAACCCATTGCCGCCCCGAGCAGTCCCGCGACAAAACAACTGTACCACAGGACAGGTTTCGATAGATAAATACTGAACATCCCGTTCCGGTCCTTTCTGAATCAACGGGCGTCCCACGCGTCCCCGCTCCAGCCCTTGTCGTATTTCCACACGGACGCGTAATTTTCATCGGCGTATCCGAAATACCACACGGACCCGTCCTCCAACTGGGAAAGGTCTATGTTTTCTGACGTCTCCACCGCCGCCCGGGCTTCTTCATCTCCTGTCAGGGCATAATAGCATACAATTCCCTTGCGGTCAATGTCGGATTTTGTGCCGAACTTCAAGCCGGGGTCCGCGTCCACACGATGACAGGTCAGCTTTTTTCCGTTCAGGCGGACCGTGACGCTTTTCGCGGCCGGATTCCGGGTTTCCAGTTCTTTCAGAATGCGGCTCATGACCGCGCCGGAACAAAGCCGGGTCCGTTCGCGGGTGTCGGGGTCGTGCAGACCGCAGACGACTTTGTAGTCCACGCCGTCCGGCTGACGAATAATGAAATAGTCTCCGCCGCCCGGACAGAGTTCGTCCCGCGCGTAACGGCTCCGGTCCACGACCGCCGCCGCCTCCTGTGCCGTCAGCTTCCAGTCATTGAACAGGTACTCGACCGTCATCATGTCCTGTGCCTTGCGCAAGGCGAAGGAACAGCCGATTTGTTCGGCGTTTTCCCGGTAGCGAAGGTACGCCGGCACGGCAAGCAGAATCAGCATAACGCCGAGCAGGGCCAGAAGAATCGCGATCAGGCGGTTGACGCCGCCGTGACAGTCCGTCCATTTTCGTTTCACCATGCCGTTTCTCTCCTTTCGCTCCGGGCGTGCGGTTACATGATGGAGTACATGGAAAACATGGTCAGGTAAATGGTGCCGACAATGCCGCCCGCGACCACGGCCAGAAAGATTAACATAGCCGGTTCGAGTTTTTCCAACGCGGATTGAATCGCCATTTCCAGTTCGGCGTCATAGTACAGGGCGATGGTGTCGAGGGTGGACGTCAATTCGCCGGTTTCCTCCCCCACGCCGGTCATGTCAACGAGAATGTCGGGCAGGACCTGATTTTCCCGCATGGACGCGCCGAGGGAATGTCCCTCTTCCAGACGGCTGGCCAGTTTCCCGGTTTCGGTGGAAATATAGTAATTGTCAAGGGTTCTGGCGGTGATGGATACCGCCTTATTCATGGTCAGGCCGGACTCAAGCAGGGTGGTCATAGAGTTGGCGAACTGACTGGCGGCGTTAAGTTCGGCGATATTGCCCAGAACCGGAAGTTTTAACTGCGCTTTGGCAAGGAACATACGGCCGTTTTCCGAGTGGGAGAGCAACTGATAAATGATGATAATCACCGCGATTACGGCAAGGATGACCATGTAGCGGTAGACGAAAAAGTCAGAGATGGCAATCAGGATTTTGGTCGGCGTTGGGAGTTCCTGACCCGCGTCCGCGAAGAACTCCATGAACGTGGGGACGACCTTAATCATAATCACCGCCACCACGACCACGGCGATAAACAGTACGAACATGGGATAGGACATGGCGCTTTTGACCTTGTTGCCCATTTTCATTTGCTTGTCGAAGTGGTGGTACATGGTGTCAAAGGAACGGTCAAGGTTGCCGGACTCCTCCCCGGCGCGGAGCGTTTCAACAAAGGTAGACGGCAAAATTTTGGAGCCGTGTTCCTCAAAGGCGGCGGAGAGGGAGCGTCCGCCCTCCACGTCCACCGCGATTTTCTGAAGCATTTTTTTCAGGGTCTTGTCGGCGGTCTTGTCGCCGATCAACTGGACGGTCCGCACAATCGGCACGCCCGACTTCAGGATGATGGCGAACTGACTGCACATGACGATGAACGCCTTCTTGTTCAGCCGGTTTCCGCCGATATCCATGTTCAAAATGCCGATGGAGTCTTTTTTCTCTTCAACGGGCTTGATTTTTAAAATGACACTGTACGACTCCTTGACGCGCGCGGCGGCGTCAAGCTCATTGTAGCCCTCAATGAGACCGTTTACGCGTTCCCCGCTCCGGGAGAGGGCCGCGTACTTGAACTGTGCCACAGAAAACACCCCTTTTATGTGCGCTCAGCAATTTTTCTTGACGTAGTCGGCGTTATGGGCGTAATGCACGGCCATTTCCTTGGAGACCTGTCCGCCGCGGACCAGACGCAGTAACGCCTGATCCATGGTCTGTCCGCCGATGGCGGCGGAAGTGGCCACGGCGTTTGCGATTTGCGGCGTATTCCCGGCGCGGATCAGGTTCCGGATAGCGTCCGTGACAATCATCAGTTCGCAGGCGAGTGCGCGTCCGCCGCCCTTTTTGGGAATCAACTGCTGGGTCAGCACGGCCATAAGGGTCATGGAAAGCTGTAAGCGGATTTGGGTTTGCTCGTCCGCGGGAAAGACCTGTACCATACGGTCGATGGAGTCGGACGCGCTGCCCGTATGCAGCGTGCCAAAGACAAGGTGGCCGGTTTCGGCGGCAGTGATGGCGGTCTCGATGGTGTCCTTGTCTCTCATCTCGCCGATGAGGATGACATTGGGGTCCTCCCGGAGACTGGCGCGCAGTCCCTCCGCGAAACTGGCCGTGTCCTTGCCCACTTCCCGCTGGTTGATGGCGCACAGGTCCGGCTTGTAGATGTACTCCACGGGATCCTCAAGCGTCACAATGTGACTGCGGTAATGGTGATTGATGGAGTCAAGCAGGGCGGCAAGGGTCGTGGACTTGCCGGAGCCGGTTTCGCCGGTGACAAGGACAATGCCCTTGTGCAAATCGGTGAGTTTGAGCACGGCGGGCGGGACGCCCAGATTTTCCAGTTGGGGGATGGACTCCCGCAGAAGCCGTAAGGCCAGAGAGGGAACGCCCTGTTGCTTGAACAGGTGAATACGACAGCGGTTTCCGGCGTACGTTCCGGCGCCGTCAAATTCGCCCACCTCGTCAAATTTCCGGTAGCCTTCCTCCCCGGCCAGATACCGCGCGATGGCTATGCAGTCGTCACGGGTCATAATCTCGGTGTCCATGTCCTGTACCTGTCCGTCCAGACGGTACTTCGGCGGGAGTCCCTCAATGACGTGCACATCGGACGCGCCGTCCCGTTTGGCCTTGGCCACCAGTTCCTCTACGGTCATCATAGCGTTCTTCTCCTTCCGTTGGCGAAACGATTCAGAAGTCCTCATTGACCACGCGGAGCACCTCGTCACTGCTGGTAACGCCTTCCAGCACCAGACGCACGCCGTTTTCCAGCATGGAAACGAAGCCGCTTTCCGGACGCTTTAATTCTTCCTCAATGGCGTTTCGTCCTCTCTGCTCATAGATAAGGGTCCGTACGCGGGGGGTAATCAGGAGCATTTCAAAGACGGCGATTCGTCCGCGGTAGCCGGTGTTGAAGCATTCCGGACAGCCGGTCCCGTGATAGAATCGTAAATCCTTTTTGCCGGACAGGCCCAGTTGCCGCAGTTCGTTTTCGTCCGGCACGTAGGCTTTGCGGCAGTGCGGACACACCCGCCGGACGAGCCGCTGGGAAATGACGCCCCGCAACGCGGCGGAAATCACGTAAGGTTCCGCGCCGATATCCCGTAGACGGTCAATCGCGCCCACGGCGTCATTAGTGTGGATGGTGGAGAGGACCACGTGGCCCGTGATGGCGGAACGCATGGCGATGTCGGCGGTTTCGCCGTCCCGGATTTCGCCCACGGCGATGATGTCGGGGTCCTGACGCAGAATGGCGCGCAGGCCGTTGGCGAAGGTCATGTTGGTTTTCTCGTTAATCTGCACCTGATTAATGCCTTCAATGTTATATTCGACCGGGTCCTCCAGCGTCACGAGGTTGACTTCCTTGGTGTTGAGTTCGTTAATCATGCCGTACATGGTGGTGCTCTTTCCGCTTCCGGTGGGGCCGACAATTAAGACCATACCGTTCCGGATTTTCAACAGTTCCTCATAATGGGCGAGGTCGGGTCCGGTCAGGCCGATGGCTTCCCGGCTGACGTAACCGCCGGACTTGTCCAGCAGACGGAGCACGATTTTTTCCCCGAACACGGTCGGGAGCGTGGACACGCGGAGGTCTACGGACTTCTCTTTCATTTGTACGTTGAAGCGTCCGTCCTGCGGAATGCGGCGCTCGGCGATGTCCATGGCGCTCATGATTTTGATACGGGAAATGACGGAGCTTTGAATGTCCTTCGGCACCGTCAAAATTTCCTGCATGACGCCGTCAATCCGCATTCGGACATAAAGTCCGCTTTCGCGCGGCTCAATGTGGATATCGCTGGCGCGTTCCTGTATGGCGCGCTCGATCATGGAGTTGACAAGCCGGATGGTCGGCGCGCTGTTGACGGAGTCGTCCCCCAGTTGCGTGGTCACGAAATTGAGGTCCTGCGTGGCGGAAGTTTCCCCGCTGGCGGCGGCCTCCCGTTTCATGTCCTCAATGGCCTTGGCGGCGTTCTCGTTACTGTAAAGGATCTGTATGGCGTGCTCCACGCCGGCGGACGTGGCCACCATGGGCACGATTTTCTTCCGGACCGCCTTCCGTACTTCCTCAATGGCGATAAAGTTCATGGGGTCGCTCATGGCAAGGTAGAGTTCGTCCTTGACCATGCGCACGGGGACCACCTGATACTGCCGGGCCAGATTTTTAGGCATGGCCTGCGCCAGTTCCGTGGGGATGGGGTACCGGGTCAGGTCGATGAACTCGATACCCAACTGCATTTGCATAGCCTCAATGAGCTGAGTTTCCGTGATGATTCCGTTGGAGATCAGGACCGTTCCGAGACGGTCACGGGTACCCTCTTTGAGTTTCAGGCCCCGTTGCAATTCTTCTTCCGTAAGCGTTCCCGCCGCGAGCAGGAGTTCGCCCAGACGTTTGTAAGCCATTCTTTATCCTCTTTCCATAAAGTCCGCGAATTCGACAAAGGTTGCTATTAAGAACAGGCCCGTTTAATTCCGGACCTGTTAATAAAATCTTTTCTTAATTGTACACCTTCTCATCCCAAAAAGCAAGCCCCATTGGAAGCAATTTCCAGAATATGGTTTGTAACATTCCGCGCCGCGGTTTTCGGAATCAGATAAAAAAGCGCGTTTTCAGGAACATTTTTACCAATTACGCGGGACAGAGAAAATACGGGGCGATAAAATTTACAATTTCGTCATAATTTTCCTGCGCGCATAATCGCCGGAAAAGGGCGCATATTCTGAAAGAGGCGGAGGTGACGACTTTTGAAGAACCAGACATGGAAAGTTTATCTGGCATGGATACTGTTTACGGAGGCCGTTGGCGGGCTGTCCGGCTGGCTGACGCGGGAAGGGACAAAGTATTTCAACGCGGCGGTGACAAAGCCGCCGTTTTCGCCGCCGGGTATCGTGTTTCCCATCGTGTGGGCGGCGCTGTACCTGCTCATGGGGGTTGGCGCGGCGAGGGTGTACCTGACGCCCGGATCCAGAGCGCGTTCCCGCAGTCTGTTTCTGTATCTGTTACAACTGACGTTCAATTTCTGTTGGAGCGTGATTTTTTTCACGGTTCGGGCGTACGGGGCGGCGTTCCTGTGGCTGGTCGTGCTGTGGTTCCTGATCCTGAGTATGATTCTGTCGTTCCGTGAGGTGGATTCGCTGGCCGGAAATCTGCAAATCCCGTATCTGATTTGGGTCCTGTTCGCGGGCTACCTGAACGCGGGCGTCTGGGCGCTCAACCGCTGAAAAAACGCCTTCCCCGTCAGAGGGAAGGCGTTACACGTACCCGTTACAGGCCGTTAAAGGCCATCAGGGCCATGGAAATCAGGGCGGCGGTGAGGAGGTACGCGGGCAGTCCGCGTACGGTCTCCGGGAGCGCGTCCGTGTCCATGCGGGCCTGAATGGCGGTCATCAGCGTCAGGGAGACGCCGAAGAGTACGGACACCGCCAGCGCGGAAAGAACGTATCCGCTGAAACTGTAACCCGCGCTGACGCCGTGGATCAGTACGCCCAGTACGGCGGCGTTGAGCGTGACAAGCGGCCAGTTCGTTTCAAGGAAGGCCGCGCAGGGTCCGTTACTGTTCCGGGCCAGACGGCCGGTCAACGCCGCACAGGCCGCCGTCACGAGCAGAAACAGCGGAACCCATGCCGATTGCAGTCCCAGCGGGGCCAGCGCGCCGTAGTAGAGCGCGTACGACAGCACGGACGCGCAGAGCGTGACGGCCACCGTCATACCGCCCAAACCGGCGGCGCGTTTCAACAGGGGGAGCGTGTCGGACTCCTCCCGGGACAGGGTCATGTCATTGACCAGAGCGGCGGCGACTATGCCAATCAGATATTCCGTCATTTTTGTGCCTCCTCTCCGATCTTGTCCAGCGACAGCCCGCCGGCCTTGGCGGCAATCAGCAGGAACGCCAGCGTGAGGAAGGCGCCCGGGACACTGCGGAAAAACGCGGGGACTTCCATATAGGACGGCAGGACCCGCGCGCCGAAGAGCGTCCCGGCGCCCAGAAACTCCCGGAGAAGGCCCATCAGGCACAGCGTGCCCAGATACCACGCCGCCGGGACCGCCAGCGCGGAAGCGTTCTTTTCCGGTAACATCCGGTCCAGTCCGACACATTGCAGGGCCGTCAGGGGCAGATACAGTCCCATGGCCGCGTACTGCGCCGGACAGTAGGCCTCCGCCAGCAGTGTGACGATTCCGGCCAGCGCGGAAGCCGTGACCAGCAGAACCGCCAGCCGCGTCCAGCCGTTGACGATCTCCCGCAACAGGTACACAATGACGCTTGTCAGCGCGAAAACGGCGATGGCGCTTACTCCCAGCAGAAGCCCGCTCCAAAAGCTCTCACAGCCCGCCAAAACGGGGCACATCCCCACCAGAAACAGCGCGGAGACAGGAATCCGGCACGGTTGGTTCCATACGTTCATACAACAATTCCCCCTCCGTTCAATTCATCTTGTCGCCGTAAGCGGCATGGAAGTCGATAGCGGCGTTGACCGCGTTCAGGACCGCCGTGGAAGAAATCGTTGCGCCGGACGCGGCGTCAATCTCCGTCCCCAGTGACAGGGTACTCGCCGGAATGCCGATGAACTGGCCTGTAAAGGATTCCTCCTCCACTTTCATACCGATTCCGGGCGTCTCGTTCAACTCGGAATAGAGAATGCCGTTGAGGGTTCCGTTGGGAAGGAAGCCCACAGACAGCGTAATCGGACCGTCACGGCCGTCCATGGTACGCACGGTGACCACGTGTCCCGCCGCCGCGCCGACCGCGTCCGTGGCCGACACCGCCTCCCGAATGACTGCGTTCCCGAATCCGGACCCCCACGCCGCGCCGTTGAGCGCTTCAATGGCCTGTTTCGTCTCCTCCGGGATACTGAAATCGACCGCGTCCGGAAGGAGCGCGCGGTAGACCGTGAGGTTTTCGGAGAGCTGACGCTTTTCGACCACGTCCGCCGTCACGCCCGCGACTCCGCGCAGAAGTCCCACCGACACGCCCAGTACGCATACCGCCGCGCACAGGGCCGGAAGCATGGACTTCCGGAAGCCGCCGGAAGGCGCGTCCGCCGCGCTGTTGCGGTA
This sequence comes from Oscillibacter sp., assembly GCA_017446225.1. Classification (GTDB taxonomy): domain Bacteria; phylum Bacillota; class Clostridia; order Oscillospirales; family Oscillospiraceae; genus Oscillibacter. The sequence continues at coordinate 67,430 of JAFSRH010000007.1, read as the reverse complement.
GGCGAAGGGTTTCGGAATGATGAGTTCGTCAATCAGGGGCGTAAAGAGGTTGGAAAGGATGATGGCGTAGCTGACGGAATCGGCGGAACTGCCGAACACGCGGAAGAAGCCGCTCAGTACGCCCACGCAACAGCCGTAAAGCAGTTGCCCGGGGGCCGTGACGGGGGAAGTCACGGGGTCCGTGGCCATGAAGAACGCGGCCATAAAGACGCCTCCGCCGATCAGATGGGCGCACAACAGGGGCAGGTTGAAGCCGTCCCCGCCGAACAGGCCCATGAACACCCCGAAACTGAGCAGAACCGAGACCGGAATCCGCCACGGAATCGCGTCAATGACCCACAGGTACAGCCCGCCCAAGAGGAGCGCGAAGGCGGAACAGCCTAACACGCCTCCGCCGTGTCCGGTAAACATCTGTACCAGATTCACGGTTTCCCCGGACGCGAGCCGGGCCAGCGGGGTCGCGCCGGTCACGCCGTCCACGGCGTAATTGGTCATAGCGCTTCCGAACGACAGGAGCAGGAAACAGCGTCCGCCCAAGGCGGGGTTCATGAAATTTTTGCCCAGTCCGCCGAAGAAGCACTTGACCACCAGAATGGCGAACACGGAGCCGATATAGGGGATATAGAGCGGCACGGAGGCCGGAATGCACAGGGCCAAGAGCAGACCTGTCAGGACGGCGCTTCCGTCATAGAGGGTGTTTTCCCGGCCGGTCAGGTAGTCAAAGACGAATTCCGTGAGGACGGCGGAAACCACGCTCATGAGCACCACGAACAGCGCGTGTACGCCGAAATGCCAGATACCAAAGAAGGTCGCGGGCATCAGGGCAAGAATGACGTCATACATGACCTGTCCGGTACTCAGGGGGCTGCGTACGTGCGGACTGGACGAGACGTTATAGGAAACGGACGGGGTCATTTTGCGCCACCTCCCTGCTGTGCCATGCGGCGGGCCTCAAGGATTGCGCCCTTGGCGTCTTTGAACAACTGCATGAGCGGACGTTTCGCCGGACAAATGTAAGTGCACGAGCCGCAGGAGATACATTCCAGTCCGTACAGGCGGTTTTCGTACTTCCCGTACTCTTTCCGCTCCGCCGCAACGCCCATCATCTGCGGCGTAAGCCCCATGGGACAGACTTCGTTACAGCGTCCGCACCGGATACAGGGCGTCAGTTTTTTGTCGGCCTCTTCCACGCCGTCCACGGTAAGGAGCGTCAGGGCGTTGCTGGCCTTCTGTACGGGTACGTCCAGATCCGGCATGGCAATGCCCATCATGGCGCCGCCCGCAATGGCTTTCCGGATTTCCGCGCCGTCCGCGAGGCCGCCCGCCGCGTCCAGCAGTTCGCGGAAGGAGGTACCCACCCGGACAATAAAGTTACCCGGATTCTTCACCGCCGGACCCGTAACCGTCACGGCGCGCCGAATCAGCGGCGTAGCGCGGCAGACCGCCTCATAAATGGCGTACACCGTGGAGACATTGTCCACAATGCACCCGGCTTCCGCGGGAAGCTGGCTCATTTTCGTGTCTTTTCCGGCCACTACTTTGATGATCGATTTTTCCCCGCCCTGCGGGTACTTCGTGGGGGCCGGCTGGACGCGGATGTTTTTTTCCATGCTGACCGCTTCCGTCATGGCCTCAATGGCTTCCGGCTTGTTTTCCTCGATGAGAATCACGCCCCGCGCCTGCGGAAACAGAGACAGCATGACTTTCAGCCCCGTGACGATTTCCCCGGCGTGGGTTCTCATCAGTTGGTCGTCACAGGTAATAAAGGGTTCGCACTCGGCCCCGTTGACAATGACGTATTCGATACCGTCCGGGTTTTTCGGTTCCAGTTTGACCGGGGTCGGGAAGGACGCGCCGCCCATACCGACAATCCCGGCGTCCCGGATTTTCTGAAGGATTTCTTCCCGGCTCAGGTTCCGGAAGTCGGTCTTTGTGCCCATGCCCTTGACGGCGCGGAATTTCCCATCGTTTTCCACGACCACGCACTCCGCCAGACCGCCCATGACGGTCCGGCGCTTCTCAATGGCCTTGACCGTACCGGAACAGGAGCTGTGAATTCTGGAGGAGACATAGCCGTCCTGTTCGGCGAGAACCTGTCCGGCAAGGACTTTGTCGCCCACGCTGACCGCTACTTTTGCGGGCTTTCCGATGTGCTGGGACACGGGGAACACCAGTTCCCCTTTCGGCTCGTACACGGTCAGGGCCGCGTCTCTGGAATACGCTTTGCCGTCATCCGGGTGTACGCCGCCGCGGAATGTACGCTCAGTCATAGTCGCCTCATTTCTTTCTGCCCAGCGGCGCTTACATAGCGGAAAGGACCAGCGCCGCGTGGCGTCCGAAGGTCATGCTCCGTCCGCACGCCAGACCCGTAAAGAGGTTGGGGTAATTGTTGGCGAAGAAGCCGCCGGAACAGTCGCCCGCCGCGTACAGCCCGTCAATCACGGTTCCGTCCTCGCGCAGTACCTGCATATCGGTGTTGATTCTCACGCCGTCCAGCGTGGTCAGGTGCCAAGCGGCGGTGCGTACGCCGTAATACGGGGCCTGATTGACCGGGGTCATACGGTGCGTGGCTTTGCCGAAGTCATCGTCCTTGCCCTGCATACACAGGACGTTGTAACGCTGGACGGTGTTAATGAAGGTTTCGGCGGGGATATGGAGCTTTTCGGCGAGTTCCTGCAAGGTGTCGGCCTTCTGGATGTAGCCTTTTTCAATGAGTTCCTCGTTGCTCTTCCAGCAGTCGTCATAATAGCGGTTCGGAGGCGCGCCGTTGTCGAAGTCCCACAGCCGACAGCACCCGACTTCCTGAAACTGTTTGGTGTACTGCTCATTATTGGCGTCAAAGATGTCGCAGTAGGTATGGTCGGGCTGCATCATCATGGAGTGCAACATAAACTCGTAGGGGCCGGACTCGTTACAGAACCGCTCGCCCTTGAGGTTGACTTTCAGGAAGGGTTGTTCCCCGAACCAGAACCATTCCCCGGAGGTATCCGCGCCGGCGGTCTCATCGGGCTTGACGCAGCAGCGGTTGAACATCATGGACGTGTGAATGGGGTCCATTTCCGCCCCGGCCCAGAGCATGGCCTTAATGCCGGAGCCGTCACAGCGCGAGCCGATACGGCACTGGACCTTCATCTTTTGCGTCATGGGCTGAAGCGCGTTCATCATGGCGGTGTTCATGAGGTAGCCGCCCGCGCACATGATCACGCCCTTCTTGGCGTTGATTTTGACATAGTGGTTGTCGTTCTGGTCCTGCGCGATCACGCCGGTGACTCTGCCCTTTTCGTTCTGAAGCAGACGGATCAGGGCGGTGTCACAGCGGATGATTTTTTCCGGGTCGTATTTCAGGTCTTTGAGGTGGTCGAGAAAGACGCTGTTTGTCGTGACCGTGGCATCGTCCTTGTAAGCGTCCTTTTTGGCGGGACTGTGGCCGGTGGCGTACGCCTTGTCGCGTTCGGGGTAACGGGTGTCGCCCACGCCGCCTTCGTGCCAGATGGTGTACTTGCCGGAATCCTCCAAAATGTCGCCGATCCATTCAATGGCCTCGGCGCTGTTGTCGGCCCAGAACCGCACAAGGTCAAAGTTGACGTAGCCGGTGCCGTAGCGCACGATATCCTCAATGGCTTCCATTTTGTCAATGGCGGTCTGGGGGAATTTACGGGCGGTCTGTTTCTGCCACTTGGTGTCAATGGCGCCCATGTCGCCCCGGACGCTGGTCGGCTCCGAATTTTTCTCAATGACGAGCACATCGGCGCCGGCTTCGGCGGCGGTCATCAGGGCGGGCCATCCGGCGGTACCGAGGCCGACAATCAGAATGTCGGTGTCAAGGGTTTCGGTGATATCGGCGTCCGCGATTTCGGGGGCCTCTCCGAGCCAGTCGGCGTTGGCGGAATTGTCCGGTTTGGTCACTTCCACGGTCTGTCCGCTGGCCTGAGAGATACAGTCGGCGGCGGCGGCGCGGATTGCGTTGGACGTAACGGTAGCCGTGGCGACAACGTCCACGTCCGCGGACTGTTTCGTCAGAATGGCTTGCGCCATCTGGTCGCCGATTTTTCCGCCGATATCGGGCGTTTCCCCGGAGACGTCAATTTCCACGTTGGTAATCATGGTTTCGTCAAAGGTCATGGTGACTTTGACGTCACTGTCAATACCGCGCGCGGAAGCGCTGTACGTGCCGGGGGTGAACGTCAGGCCGCTGGCCGCGGCGGCCAGCTCCGCTTTCATGCTGTCCGACACGCTGGCGGATGTGCCGCCGGACGCGGATTCCGCGGAAGGCGCGCTCCCAACCTTTTCCAGTACGCCCAGCGCCGCGATACTGGCCACGCCCGCCGCGAGTCCTTTTACGAATGTCCGCCGGGTGATTTCCTTTTCTGCCATTTAGATTCCTCCTCAATGCGCTTTTCAGAAAATGCCTGAAACTTCATCGGGAATTTGCTTCCCGACTGTCTCCGCGTGGACGAGTTCTCAGACGGGCCACAAGGGAACAGAGCAGAATACTGAGTTCGTAGAGGCCCAGCAAGGGTACGGCGACCATAATCTGAGAGACGATATCCGGCGGCGTAATGACCGCCGCGACAAAGAAAATGACCACAATCATGACTTTACGGGCACGTTTCAACCACGAAATTTTCAGAATGTCCAGTTGCGTCAGCAGAACCGTCACAACGGGCAGTTCAAAGATCGCGGCGAAAATCACGAAAATGGTCAGAAGAAACGAGATGTAGTTCTGCACGCTGACGGACGGGTTGACGCCGCTGGTCGAGCTGAGCGTGATCAGGAAGCGTAACATGAACGGGATCAGGGCCTTGGCGGCGAACAGGACGCCCAGCGCAGCGCAGACCAGACCGGAAAGCATGGTCAGGACGTAAAAGACGCGTTCGTTACGTTTCAGTCCCGGGCGGAGAAACGCCCAAAGCTCGTAAAGCGTCAGCGGGAGCGTCACGCACGCCGCGCACACGAACGAGACCGACACGTACTGCAACAGCATTTCCTGCGGGGACAGGTACACGAACACGTAGCCGTACTCCTCCCCGATGGACAGTAGCAACCGGACCATACGGTCCGCGAACCACAGGCCCACGCACATACACACGATCAGTCCCGCCAGACAGACCAGTAAGCGGTTCCGGAGTTCGCGCAGGTGGTCCGTGACCCGCATTTCCCCGGACTCATTCTCCGGCGTCTTTGTTTTCACTTTCGGCCTCGTCCAATCCTTCGCGGAACTGCTTGACGCTCTTTCCCATCATGCGTGTAAGTTTTGGAATCTGTGTGGGGCCGAATACAATGACCACAATCAGCAGAATGACCAGTAACTCGTTGATTCCGATTCTCATAAAAATGGCCCTCCTTTAAAGGCTGACTTCGGGCGGTACGGTGTCGGCGGACGGCGTTTCCTCCGGTACGGGGACAGCTTCCGCGGACGGCGTTTCCTTTGACACAGACACGGGTTCCGATTCCGGCGCGGACGCCTTGCGCGGCGGCTGTTTGCCGATTCGCTCCAAAGAAGCGCGCACTTCTTTGAGATTGCCCTTGACCGTCCGGTCGAGTTCCTCTACCGGCTCCATGGCCTCCCGTAACGGCCGCTGGGCCTCCTCCAGCGGTTCGACCACGTTTTCCCGTATTTCGCGCGTGGCCTCATCGGACGCCTTGCGGAATTCGGCCAAGGCCGCGCCGAGTTTGCGCGCGTACTTGGGCAGTTTGTCCGGGCCTAAAACCAGTAACGCCACAATGAGAACCACAATGAGTTCGCTCAGGCCAATTCGCATACCCGCTCCTTCCTTCCGTCCGTAAAAAGCGACAAAAGAAGTATAAGCCCTTTCGGGCTTTTTGTCAAATTTTTTTGAATTCCATCGACTGTCTTTCGCGGGAAATTGTGCTATACTCTGCCCTGACGGGCGCGTCGCCCGTACGCTGAATGACAGGAGCGTGTGCCATGTCTGTCCGCAACCTCGGCCTGTACGTACATATTCCGTTCTGTAAGTCAAAATGCGCCTACTGCGACTTCTACTCCCTTCCGGGGGCCGACAGCCTCATGGACCCGTACGCGGACGCGCTGGGCGCGCAATTAGACGCGTTCTCCGGAACCGCGGCCGACCGCGTCGTTGACACGCTCTACATCGGCGGCGGGACGCCGTCCTGTCTGGGTCCGCGGCGACTGTCGGGCGTGCTGGACGCCGTGCGGCGCGGGTACGCGCTCTCGCCGGATGCGGAAATCACGCTCGAAGCCAATCCGGACTCGGTGGGTCCGTGGTTCGCCGAACTCCGCGCGGCGGGCGTCAACCGGGTTTCGCTGGGAATGCAGTCGGCCGATAACGCGCTGTTACGCGCAATCGGACGCGTACACACCGTGGAACAGGTCGCCAACGCCGTGGATACGCTCCGGCGCGCCGGGTTTGAGAATTTGTCGCTGGATTTGATATACGGCCTTCCGGGGCAGTCCATGGCGGCATGGCGGCGGAGCGTGGAATACGCCGTGGGGCTTGCGCCGGAACATCTGTCCTGTTACGGCCTGAAACTGGAACCCGGGACGCCGCTGTACGCCCGGCGCGGTACGCTCTCCGTTCCGGACGACGACGCACAGGCGGACATGTACCTTTGGACGGCGGACGCGCTGTCAGGGCATGGTTACCGGCAGTACGAGGTATCGAACTTTGCCAGACCGGGGCGGGAGTCGCGGCATAACCTCAAATACTGGACGCTGGGGGAATATCTGGGCTTTGGCCCCGGGGCGCATTCGGATTTTGACGGCGTACGCTTCGCGTGGGCGCGGGACCTGACGGCGTTCCTTGCGCGGACGTGGGTCCGTTCGGAGGCGGCGCGTATCACGCCGCCGGAACGCGCGCGGGAATGGCTCATGCTGGGCCTGCGCACCGCGCGGGGCTTGGACCTGTCGGAGTATCGGACGCGTTTCGGACGGGAGGCGGACGCGGCGTTTTTGTCGCGGTGCGTCCGGGCGGGCTACGCGCTCCGGGACGGCGGACGCGTACGCCTTACGCCGCGCGGCTTTCTGGTCTCCAATCAGATTATCGGACAGTTGCTGGAACTTTCCGCCTGATTTCCCGCGGGAAGCGGGAATTTCGTCCCGTTCCGGCAAAAGCTGAAAAAAAGGCTTGCACCCCGGCACGGGATTCGTTATAATACAGGGACACACACCATTTGAGGAGGACAAAACAAGCGATATGAGCGCATCACGAGAAAAGCAAACCCGCCGGGACATGACGGCTTCCGGCCAGATTGCCCCGAAAACCGCCCGCGAGGCACAGCAGCGCAAAGAAGAACGCCGTAGTAACTTTGTCTATGGCCTGATTGCCGCGGCGTTCGTGCTGGTGGTCGTGGTCTCCATGATCTGGAATTCCAACATCATTACCCGTTCGGCGACCGCCGTCACCGTGGATGGGCAGAAGTACAGCGTTGCTCAGGTCAATTTCTATTACCGTAACGCCTACCTGATGTTCATGAATCAGTGGTCGTACGCCGCCAGTTACTTGGGCCTTTCGACTTCCCTTCCGCTGGAGGATCAGGAAATCAATGACACGGCGTCCTCTTTTCTGGACATTGACCTGTCGGAAAACGAGGGCATGACGTGGAAGGATTACTTTCTCTCCGAAGCCCTTGACCAGATTGCCAGCGTACAGAACGGCTTGAAACAGGCGTCCGAGGAAAGTTTTGTTTTTCCGGAGAGCGTACAGACCCAGTATGACGCCGCGCTGGAAACGCTGGCAAAATCCGCCCGTTCCGCCGGCGCGAGCGTCCGGCGCTATCTTCAGGCCACGTTCGGGAGCATGGTTACCGAGGGCGTGTACAAGACGGAACTGCTCCGCATGATGAAATATGACGCCTACACGGAAGCCTATCAGGACGCCCTGACCTACACGCCGGAGGAAATCGAGACGGCCTACAATGACGACAAGCAGGCCTATGATTTCGTGTCCTACGAGGCGGTGTCCGTGGACGGCAGTCTGGAGACCGAACAGGACGAGGAGGGCAACGACCTTCCGGCGGCGGACGGCGCGGCGGAAGCGGCCCGCAATTCGGCCAAAATCGCGGCGGACGCGCTGGCGGCGGGGGTCCGGGAGGGCGGCACGCTCTCCGCTCTGAGTAACGGCATGGAAAAAGTCTCTTCCTTCTCCGGCAATAAGGACAGCTACGAGACCTGTTCTTATACCAGCGATGAGTTCGCCGACTGGCTCTTTGATTCCGCCCGGAAAGCCGGGGACGTAACGGTCCTTGAAAACGGCGACCTGTTCTATGTGGTCAAGTTCCTGAGCCGTTTCCGGGATGAGGCCAAGACCGTGGACGTACGCCACATTCTGATTATGCCCGAGGAGGGCGAACTGTCCGAGGAGGACGAAGGCTATCAGGAAGAGCACGATTTGCTCTGGGCGCAGGCCAAGGCCGAGGCCGAGGCGCTGTATCAGCAGTGGCAGGACGGAGAGGCTACGGAAGCGTCCTTTGCCGCGCTGGTCGAGGAAAACACCGATGACCCGGGCAGTCAGTACGAAGGCGGACTGTATGAGCGCGTCTACGATGGGCAGATGTTGACGGAGTTCAACGACTGGTGCTTTGACTCCGCGCGTCAACCCGGCGACAGCGGCATTGTGGAGACTTCCACGGGCTATCACATCATATACTATGTGGGCGATGACCCGCTGGTCCGCTGGCAGGTGCAGGTATACGACAAACTCAAGTCCGATGCCTACAGCGAGTGGTCCGAGACGCTCCACGCGGACGCCAATGTCCAGCAACAGGAATTCGGTATGAAATACGTTGGATAACAGACAACAACAGGGACCGGTCCGGTGACCGGTCCCCGTGCTTTTACGGTTCAGAAGTCCACGTTGGTTACGTCCAACAATTCGGAGCCGCCGTCCAAATGCGCGTACACCGTCACCACGGTAAAGAACGGTTCCGCGTTGGGAATCACGGGCGTTGTACGGCAGAACATCTTGTAGTTCATGCCCGCGACCACCTGACTGGCCAAATACGCCACCGGTTCGTATCCCACGCCGAGCAGGTTTCCGGTCGCCGTCTCAAAAGCGGCTTTGACGTCCGGATTGCCGTCCGGCGTGAAATCGGCGGCGTTGACGGTCCAGCCGCCCGGGAGGCCTTCGACCTCTTCGGGCAGTCCCGGCAGGGTGACGGAACCGCTGATTTCAGCGTTGCCTTCCAAATTCTGATAAACGGTAACGATCTGATAAACCGGGGCGGCGTCCGGCACGACCGCCGCGCTCCGGCACAGAATCCGGTAGTTCATCCCGGCGACCGCCTGAGAGCCTAAATAGGCGATCGGTTCGTACGTGTACCCGGTCAGGCCTTCGGTAGCTTTCTCAAAGGCGGCTTTGACGTCCGGATTGGCGTCCAGCGACAAGTCGCCGCGGTTAGCCGTCCAGCCTCCGGACACGGGTTCGTCTCGCGTGGTTTCGTCCTGTACCGGTTCGCTTTGTGTGATTCCGTCCTGTACGGGTTCGTCTTGCGTGGTTTCACCCTGTGCGGGTTCGTTCTGCGTGGTTTCGTCCTGTGCGGGTTCATCTTGCGTGGTTTCATCCTGTACCGGTTCGTTCTGCGTGGTTTCGTCCTGTGCGGGTTCATTGACCGTCAATGTGTCGTTCTGTGCGCCGCAGGCTGTGAGACCCAGCGCAAGAGACAGCGTCAGAAACAGGACAGTCACCTTTTGCTTGTTCATGTCGCGTTACTCCTTTTCCGGCATGATTCCGGCGGCGCGCCGCCGTTCCGCTCTTATGATGTACAGGTTTCGGAAAAAGTTTCAAACGCCGTCCCGTATGCGGACGGCGTTTCCGTTCAACGCCGTAAGTCTACGTGACTGAGCGTCCCGGCCTCCCCGGTTTCTTTCAGGTACACGCCCGTCCGGCGGATTACGCCATTGGTTTCGTTCGTTACGGCGTTGTTCAGGGAAAACTCCGTCCGGGCGCTGTCCAGATAAATCGCGCCGACATTCGCCTCTTTCAGTCCCGTCAGACGGTCGGCGCCCTCCGTGTCTTTCGTCCAGACGCGGAGCTTGTCGAAAACGGCGTCATTTTCGTCAATCCAGCCGTTTCCGTCCTCGTCATAGGCGGCCAGATCCGCGAAGCCGTCTCCCGATTTTGTCCCGAAGAGTTCGCTTCCATCGTCAATGACCCCGTTTCCGTTGACGTCAAGAGCGAGAAAGCCGCTCCCGTCCCCCGCAAACGAGATATTTTCCGTCTCTCCGTCACCGTCAAGGTCAAACGAAAATTTGGCGTCGCGAAGGGACGGCGGATGATTGTCCAGCGTAATCATCAGGGGGTCGGTCATGATCACGCTTTCGGACTTGACGCTTTCATAGTTCGCCGTGAAGGAACGGGACATGGAAAAGTCCACGTCAAAATGTAGGGCGCGTCCGTCCTCCGTGACGGCCAAGCCCTGCGACCGGAATGTTGTGGACTCGTATTCGGACCGCGTGACGCTCGTGGAAGTCACTTTACGCCAGACGGTTCCGGCGGACGTGGTTTCCGCCCGCGGCAACGCTTCCGCGTCCGTGTTGAAAAGCTGTACGCGCAAATCCGCCAGTTTGTAGGAAGATGTTCTCAGGTCCAGTACGCGCCCCTTGGACAGTTCTCCGAAGTCGAGCGGCTTCCGGTCCTTGATGTCACGGAGAAGTTCCAGCATTTTCCGCAAGACGCTGGCTTTCAGGTCCTCAAGGTTTCCTCTGATATCGGGCACGCCGCCCACGGCTGAGCCGTTTCCCGCGGATTCGCTTCCGGGCACAATCACGCTTGCCCGCTGTTCCGATACCTCCGCTGACGCCGTCCGGATTGCGTTTCCGGTCCGCTCTTCCGATTCCCGAAGCGTCACAGACCGTTCAAAGCTGTCCATACGCGCCCGAATCGGCGTGAAGGATTCCTCAACGGCCCGGTCATTGAAAGTCAGCGATGTTTGTTCCTCCAAGACGCGGGACTCGTATTCGTGGCTTGCCGCCATGCTGACGGCGCTGTTGGAAATTTTCACCATGTCCGCCCCCTTCCCGGTTTCGTTTCTATGGATTATATCGGCACGGGACGGAGAAAAATTAGGAAATTCGGAAAAATCATTCAGGCGGGCGGCAAAATGTATTCCATCCCGATTTTCTGAGGCGTCATGCCGCATTTTTCGTAAAAGCGCATTGCGGCCGGATTCAGCGTCCAGACGTTCAGCGTCACGTTGTAACAGCCCGACTTCCGCGCGAACGCTACCGCGTACCGGTACAGGGCCTGTCCGATTCCCTCTCCGCGGACGGCTTCGTCCACACACAGGTCGTCAATGTACAGCGTCCGGATGTCGGTCAGGATATTGTCATTGGTTTCCTGTTTCAGAATGCCCATGACGTAACCCCGTACGGTGTCCGTTTCGTCCACGCACACAAAGACCGGCGTTTTCGGGTTCCGGAACATCTCCGTGAGCTGTGCGGCGGCGTACTTGGTGGCCGGGCCTTTGAAGAGGTCCGGGCGTCCGTTGTGGTGGACCATGTTCACCTGTTCGAGCAGGCGGAGCACGGACGGAATGTCCCGCGCCTCCGCGTTCCTGATGGAATTCATCTCTAACACTTCCTTTATGACAAGTTGGTTCGCCTGTCGGGCAGACACACGACCTGTCCGGCGCGGCGGGTCGCGTTCAGGTCAATCAAACGCTGGTTTCGGCTCCCGCGGAAGCGGAGGGCAAGGTCTTTGTACTCTTCCATAAAGCGTCCGTCCACCAGCACATCCAGCAAGGCAAGCATATCGTCCGTAGTCTCCCGGCGCGGGTAACTGCCCTCGGTGCGCAGTTCGTCCAGCGTGAAACCGGAGTAGCACCAGATAGTTTTCCCCGGGTACGCCTCCCGTACGCGCCGCAGAAACGGAAGTAACGCTTCCTGATTGGCCGGTTCAAACGGTTCGCCGCCTAACAGGGACAGCCCCGCGATATAGGACGGGGAGAGCAGTTTTATAATTTGCGCTTCCGTTTCGGGGGTGAAGGGCTGGCCGTAGTCAAAGTTCCATGTCTCGGGCTGGAAACAGTGGGCGCAGTGGTTCGTACAGCCGGACACAAACAGGCTGACCCGTACCCCCTCCCCGTTGGCGATATCACAGTTTTTGATGTTCCCGTAGTACACAGGCCACGCCTCCTTTCCCGCTTACAGACTACCGCCTTCCGGGGAATCTGTCAAGCGGAAACTTTGGAACTTGTCTCTTTTGTACGGAAAGAACCCGCATTTTTGTGAATTTTTACAAAAATGTGGAAAAACGCTTGCACATTTCCTGTTCAAGCATTATAATTCTTCTTGCGCAATTCCCAAAAGCGCAACTTTTGGAAGCAGGAAGGAGAGAAACTATGCTCAGCATTAACATGGATGACGTCATTAATGTGCTCAACTCCATTAAACCGTATCTGATCGCCATTCTGGCGATTTTGGTTGTGGGCATCGTGGTGGCGATCATCGCCGGACGCATGGGCAACAAAAAGGGACTGGTAAGGGGGTCCGCCTTGCTGGCCATGCTTTTGGCCCTGACGCTCTGCGTCAACCTTATCTGTACCGGCCCCATGAGTACCATGTTGGACCTTGTCACAGGAAAGGGCACCATTGAGGAGGCGACCGCCAAGGAGGCGCAGGAACTCGCCGTACAGATTGCCCGGGAAGGCATTGTGCTTGTAGAAAACCGGAACGGATTTCTTCCCATGGCTTCCGGCGACAAGCTCAATGTGTTCGGTTGGGCGTCCACGGCGGCCTGTTACGGCGGCGCGGGTTCCGGCGGCCTGAATGACGCTTACGAGAAAGTCACGCCCTTGCAGTCCCTCAATGACGCCGGAATCGAGACCAACACCGAACTGTCCAACTTTTACGTCAAGTATAAGGACGGACGTCCCGAGGTGGGAATGTGGGCGCAGGACTGGACCCTTCCCGAACCCGCCGTTTCCCTCTATACGGACGATATGATCGCCAACGCGCGCAAGTTCTCCGATACCGCCATGTTCTTTATCGCCCGCTCCGGCGGAGAGGGCGCCGACATCCCCTATGACATGACGGGCATTGTCAACGGCTCCTATCAGGACGGCACCACCTACACCGCCGCTACTTATGACGACAAGCTCAACGCCGGAAACGATTGGAACGAGGGCGACACCTATCTGGACCTGTCCAACCGGGAACGCGAACTGTTACAGCTTGTCTGCGACAACTTCGACAACGTGATTGTGGTCGTCAACTGCTCCAACAGCTTCAACCTCACCTTCGTGGAGGACTACAGCCAGATTAAGAGCGTCCTTTGGGCGCCTTCACAGGGACACGTTGGCTTTACCGCGCTGGGCGAAATTGTCGCGGGCGTCACCAACCCGTCCGGCCGGCTGGTCGATACCTATATCCGCGACTTCAAGGCCGCGCCGTGGTGGAATAACTTCGGCGACTTCAACTATACCAACATGGACGAGTTCAAGTCTACCACGAGTTTCGGCGGCGGGGCCGTGATTCCCTCTTTCGTCAACTATGTGGAAGGCATTTATGTCGGCTACCGCTTCTATGAGACCGCCGCCGCCGAGGGCCTGATCAATTATGACGAGTACGTACAGTACCCCTTCGGCCACGGCCTGTCCTACACGACCTTCAGTCAGACCATGGGAAGCCTGACCGAAACCGACGCCACCGTTGAGTTTGACGTGATCGTAACCAACACCGGCAACATTGCCGGCAAGGAAGTGATACAGGTCTACTGCAACCCGCCCTACACGGACGGCGGCATTGAAAAGGCTTCCGCGAATCTGGTACAGTTCGAGAAAACCGGCCTGCTGGACCCCGGCGCTACGGAGACCGTCCATGTCGTCATCAACAAGGACGACATGATGTCCTACGATTACCAGCGCTCCAGAAGCTACGTACTCGACAGGGGCGATTATCTGATTTCCATCAACAGCGACTCCCATACTCCTATCGACACGCGGACTTGGACCGTGGCGGACTTGATTGTCTACAATAACGGCAACAAGCGCGACAGCGACAAAGTGACCGCTTCCAACCTGTTCGACTTCGCGGCGGGGAACGTCACGTACCTGTCCCGCGCCGGACACTTCCAGAATTACGCCGCCGCCATCGCTCCCCCCACCGATTTTGAGCTTCCCGCCGACAAGAAGGATACCTTCTACAACATCAGCAACTATCTGACGGCGGAGGCCACCGCTTTGGATGAGGACCCGGACGCCCCGGCCATTGTCACGGGCGCGAAAAACGGCCTGACCCTCTCTGACGTGCGCGGACTGGACAAGGACGATCCCAAGTGGGACCAGTTAATGGACCAGATGACCCTTGACGACATGAACGCGGTCATCTCTCTGGGCGGTTACCAGACGGCGGCGGTCGCGTCCGTGGGCAAGGTCCGCACCAATGACTGTGACGGCCCGTCCTCCATCAACAACAACTTTACGGGCGTTGGCTCCGTAGGCTTCCCCGTGGGCGTGGTGATTGCCGCCACGTTCAACAAGGAACTCGCGGAAGAGTTCGGCGACAGTATCGGCAAAATGGCCAATGAGATGGACGTCTCCGGCTGGTACGCCCCAGCCATGAACATCCACCGCACTGCCTTCGCCGGACGGAACTTCGAGTATTATTCCGAGGACCCGATTTTGTCCGGCTATATCGCCGCCGCCGCCGTGGCCGGTTCTCAGAAGAACGGCGTCTACGCCTATATGAAGCACTTCGCCATGAACGATCAGGAGGGCAACCGTTGCGACATGCTCTGCACTTGGAGCAACGAACAGGCCATTCGGGAAATTTACCTCCGCCCGTTTGAGAAGTGCGTCAAGGACTCCGACTGTCTGGCCGTCATGTCCTCCTTTAACTATGTCGGCAACCGCTGGGCCGGCGGCTGTAAGGAACTGCAAACCACCGTCCTGCGGGACGAATGGGGCTTCAAGGGCTTCGTGGAGACCGACTATTTCGGCGTCTACGGCTACATGAGCGCCGATCAGGGCATCCGGAACGGCTCCGACCTCATGCTGGTGAACTACGCCACGGAAACCAATGACGTACGTTTCCGCGACACCAACGGCGCGAAACAGGCTATGCGCAACTCCGCGAAAAATATTCTGTACGTGGTCGCCAACAGCCGCCAGTACGCGGAAGGCAATCTCAATACCGGAATGGCCTCTTGGAAGGTCACCATGTATATCATTGACGCGGTAATTGTCTGCTGTGCGGCGGTCTTGTGGTTCCTGCTTTACCGGAGCTACAAGAAGAAAGTCGAAAAACCGGAGCCTACGGGCAAATAATCAGCGGTCTTCCGTTCGGAACGGAAGAAACGGAGACGGCTTTACAGTCGTCTCCGTTCTGCGGTCCTTGGTCGGGCGGCTCCCGCACTCTCCGGAGCGGACGGAGAACCCGTGACGAAACGCGGAAGCGTATTTCCGGAACTGACAGAAAGGAGCGGTAGAGTTTGAAACATCAGGATTTGATTTCTCAAATGACCCTTGAGGAAAAATGTTACTTTTTCTCCGGCAAGGACTTTTGGGAGAGCAGAAGTCTAAAGCGGCTGGGTATCGGGGGAATGACCATGGCGGACGGCCCCCACGGTATCCGGAAACAGGAGGGCGCCGGGGACCAGTTGGGATTGAACGGTTCTCTGCCCGCAACCTGTTTCCCCACCGCCGCCACGATTGCCAATTCGTGGAACCCCGAACTGGGAGAAAAAATAGGGCACTGTCTGGGCGAAGAGGCCGCTTCACAGGACGTATGCGTCCTGCTGGGGCCGGGCATGAACATCAAACGAAACCCGCTCTGCGGGCGGAACTTTGAGTATTTTTCCGAGGACCCGTACCTTGCCGGGAAGATGGCCGCCGGGTACATTCGCGGCATTCAGGCCAACGGCGTTTCGGCCTGTCCGAAGCATTTCGCCGCCAATAACACGGAACTGCGCCGCATGGCCTCCGACTCCGTGGTGGATGAACGCACGCTTCGGGAAATTTACCTGACCGCGTTTGAAATCGCCGTCCGGGAGGCGCGTCCGAAGGCTATCATGTCGTCCTACAACATGATCAACGGGACGTACGCCAACGAGAACCCGCACCTGTTACAGGAAATCCTGCGCGACAGTTGGGGCTTTGACGGCTTTGTCGTCTCCGACTGGGGCGGGTCTAATGACCACGTGGAGGGCGTCCGCGCGGGCGGACATCTGGAAATGCCCACCACCGGCGGCGACAGTGACGAAGAACTCATTGCCGCGGTCAAGGACGGGAAAATTTCCGAGGAAGTCATTGACCGGCGTCTGGACGAACTGCTGGACGTCATTCTTTCCACCCGTGAGGCCGTGGACCAGTACAAGGGCAAGCCGTTCGACAAGGAAGAACATCACCGTATCGCGCAGGAAGCGGCGGAAGAGTCGCTCGTACTCCTGAAGAACGAGGAAAACCTTCTGCCCCTGAAGGCCGGGACAAAAACGGCGGTTATCGGAGAGTTCGCGAAAAACGCGCGCTATCAGGGCGCGGGTTCGTCCGTGGTGAACTGTACCCGGCTGGACAATGCCATGGACGTTATCGCCGGCACCGGACTGGATGTCATCGGTTACGCGCAGGGCTACCCGCGTACCGGTCCCGGAGACCGGGCCATGCTGACGGAGGCCGTGGAACTGGCCAAACAGGCGGACGTGGTTTTGCTCTATATCGGGCTGGACGAAATCAGCGAGTCGGAAGGGCTGGACCGTCCCAACATGAAACTCCCGCGCAGTCAAACGGACCTGATCAACGCCGTGGCGAACGTGAACGGTAACATTGTGGCGATTATGGCGGCCGGTTCGGCGGTGGAAATGCCGTGGCTGACGCGCTGTAAGGCCATGATACACGGCTGTCTGCACGGACAGGCGGGCGCAAAGGCCATTCTCCGGGCGGTCATGGGCGAGGTCAACCCGTCCGGCAAGCTCTCCGAGACGTACGCCCTGAAATATCATGACGTCCCTTCGGCCCCGTACTTCCCCGCGCAGGAGCGGACCGTAGAGTATCGGGAGGGCCTGTATGTCGGCTACCGTTACTATGAGACCGTCAAGAAGCCGGTACTTTTCCCGTTTGGCTTCGGCCTGAGTTACACAACGTTCGAGTATTCCGATCTGTCCGTGACGGAGAGCGGCGCGACCTTTACGCTGACCAATACCGGGGACCGGGACGGCGCGGAAGTCGCACAGCTTTACGTTGGCGCAAAGACGCCTTCCGTCTACCGTCCGGCCAAGGAATTGAAAGGCTTTGTCAAGGTATTCCTGAAGGCCGGGGAGAGCAAAAGCGTCACGATTCCCTTTGACGATAAGGCGTTCCGTTACTTTAACGTGAAAACCGACCGCTTTGAGGTGGACGGCGGGGAATACGGTATCCTGATTGGCGCCTCCGTGTCGGACATCCGTCTGAACGGTACGCTGAACGTGGAGGGGACCCACGCGCCGGAACCCTGTGAACGCAGTCAGATTCCGGCGTACTTCTCCGGCGAGATTGAGGACGTATCCGACCACGAATTTGAAACCCTGTTAGGGCGTCCCATCCCGGACGGGCACTGGAGCGGCACCATCGGCATGAATGACGCGATTTGTCAGTTGTACTACGCCCGGAGTATCAAGGCCCGGATTGCGTACAAAATCCTCACGGCCCTGCTCAACCGGAGTATGAAGAAGGGCAAGCCCGACCTGAACATCATTTTCATTTACAATATGCCCTTCCGGGGTATCGGGAAAATGACGGGCGGCATGGTGTCACAGGAGATGTGCGAGGGGATTCTGACCATCGTCAACGGGCACGCCATCGCGTTTTTCCAAGGACTGGGCAAGATTATTTCCGGCTACTTCAAACAGCGGAAAGTGTTCAAGAAAGCGCAGTCCATGGAGTGACAGGAGGGGATTTCATTGAATGACAACGCTTTTGTGAAGTGGTGGAACGGCTTTGCCGAAAAGAACCCCGGAGCCGCAAAATGGATTCGGGAAGGCGGACTGTTTCTGATTTTCAGCTATGTGGTTACCGGTATCAAGGCCCTGCTGTTGATTTTCCTGCCGGGTATGTACCGGGGCATGGTGGGCGATACGGAATGGCTGTGGCCCGGTATTTCCGTTTCCCTGTTCGGGGTGAATTTCAGCCTTGCTATCGTGGGCAACGACCTTGCCGCCGGAGGGCTTGCCTTTACGCTGGCCAACCTGACCGCCATTTTCTTCGGCGAGTGCATCAACTTCCCCCTGCAACGGAATGTGACTTTCCGCAGTCACGGCCCGCTCCCGCCGCAGATTCTGGCGCATTTGGCGGCCACTATCGCGGTATTTCTGGTGATGAATTTGTTCACCTGTGTATGGAACCCCGTGGCCCTTGCCCTGATTTCCAACGCCGCCCTGCGGAACACGGTGCAAAGCATTGTCACGACCGTTGTCACCGGAGGCGTGGCCATGGTGATTATTTTCGCCGTGGATAAGACCATCTTTTCTCCCGGGTGGGGTGAAAAGACGCCCGAAACCGCGAAGTAAAAAAGGGGAGCCATCAGGAAGTAACCAAAAACAGAAACAGAGGAGACGCTTGTATGAAAACCCTGAAACAACTGCTGAAAGCCTATAACGAATCCAGTTTGATACTACGTATCGCGGCCGGACTGGTCATCGGCTCTATTCTGGGTATGCTGGTTCCGTACGCGTCATGGATTGCGATTTTCGGGGACCTGTTTGTCGGCGCGCTCAAGGCGATTGCCCCGATTCTGGTCTTTGTGCTGATTATGAGCGCGCTTGTTCAGAGTTCCAAGGGCATGAACCGCCGCTTCGGACTGGTGCTGATTCTGTACGTGGTCAGTACGTTTTTGGCCGCGCTGACAGGCGTTGTGGGCAGTTTCCTTTTCCCGCAGACGCTGGCCCTTGCCGAAATCCCGGACGTGACGTCCGCCCCGTCCGGGATTGGGGAAGTCATTCACAATCTGCTCATGAACATTGTCGCAAACCCTGTGGCTTCGCTCGTGGACGCGAACTATATTGGAATCCTGCTCTGGGCGGTGGTCGTGGGACTGGCGCTCAAGAGCGTGGCAACGGAGAGTACGAAAGCGGTCCTGTCGAACCTTTCGGACGCCGTTTCTCAGGTCGTCCGCTGGATTATCAATCTGGCCCCGTTCGGTATCATGGGACTGGTCTTTCATACGGTCTCCACAAACGGACTTGGCATTTTTACCACGTACGGAAAACTCCTGCTGTTACTGGTCGGCTGTATGGCGTTTGTGGCGTTGGTCGTGGACCCGCTGATCGCGTTTATCTGTCTGCGGCGCAACCCTTACCCGCTGGTATTCCGCTGTCTGCGGGAAAGCGGCATTACGGCGTTCTTTACGCGCAGTTCCGCCGCGAACATCCCCGTCAATATGGCCCTGTGCGAACGTCTCGGACTGGACCGGGAAACGTATTCCGTGTCGATCCCCCTCGGCGCGACCATTAACATGGACGGCGCCGCCGTGACCATTTCCGTCATGACGCTGGCGGCGGCGAACACGGTGGGCATTGCCGTGGACTTCCCTTCCGCGCTGGTTTTAAGCCTGTTGGCCACTATGGCGGCGTGCGGGGCGTCCGGGGTTGCGGGCGGCTCCCTGTTGCTGATTCCAATGGCCTGTTCGCTTTTTGAGATTTCCAATGACGTGGCCATGCAGGTCGTGGGCGTCGGATTCATTATCGGCGTGATTCAGGACAGCGTGGAAACCGCGCTGAACTCGTCCGGCGATGTGCTCTTTGCCGCGATTTCGGAGTATACGCACTGGAAACAGGAGGGAAAGGAACTGCCCTATTTTCTGGGCGGCAAGCGGAAAATGAACATCTGACCCCGTGACAGCATCAAAAAAAGCCCCCTCCCCGCAACGCGCCGGAGGGGGCGACATACACAGGAGGGACGCAACATGAAAAAGAACCTACTCGGCATAATTGCGGCGTTGTTTGTGTTGGCGTTACTGCTCCCCGTAGGCGCACACGCAACGGATAACGTATACGCAATCCTCTACACCGATGGTACGCTGGTTTTCCAGAACGGCAACACCCCCGAATCCGGACGCACGGCCACAAATACGTACGCGGTCGATTTGAGCGCGGCGTACACGCTGAACCCTGACACTTGGACCCCTGACACGCCATGGTACGATGAGCGGACATCAGTACGCGTTGTGTCGTTTGCGGACAGGGTCAACCCGGTTTCTACAGCGTACTGGTTTAATGATTGCACAAATCTGGAACGCGTGGAAAATATCCAAAATCTGGATACCGCGAACGTAACGGATATGAATCATATGTTTTGTGGGTGTTTGTGGCTGACAGAGTTGGACGTGTCCCACTTTAATACCGCAAACGTCACAGATATGTCCTATATGTTTTCTGACTGTTGGAGACTGCCGGAGCTGGACGTGTCCCGCTTCAATACTGCCAACGTCACGAATATGGAATATACGTTTGCCTACTGTAAAGCGCTGACGGAGCTGGATGTGTCCCACTTCAATACCGCCAACGTCACAACGATGTACGGTATGTTTTATGATTGTGAAAAACTGACGGAGCTGGACGTGTCCCACTTCGATACCGCTAAAGTCAGGCACATGGTTACTATGTTTGGCTACTGTAGCGGACTGACGGCGCTGGACCTGTCCCACTTCGACACTGCCAACGTCATAGGTATGGACGCTATGTTTGGCCACTGTGACGGATTGACGGTGCTTGACCTGTCCAGCTTCGATACCGTCAAAGCCTCGACCATGACATATATGTTTGAAGGCAGTCCCAACCTGACAACGATTTACGTCTCTGACAGGTTCACAACCGCGTCCGTGGGGGGAAGTAACGATATGTTCGCGGATTGTACGTCCCTTGTGGGCGGCAACGGAACCCGATTCAGCGAAAGCCATACCGATAAGGAATACGCCCGTATCGACACGGCGTCCGCGCCCGGATATTTTACCTATAAGACCGCGCCTGTCTCATACGCGATAACCGCCGCCGCGCCGGGTACAAATGGACAGTTGTCCGTGACGCTGACGAACTCCGGTGCCGCGACATTCGCGGCGGCGTACTTTGACACAAACGGGAAATTTGTCTCGGCGGATGTGCAGGGTGTGTCCGCCAACGCCGGAACGGTGACAAGTTCCGTCCCCGCGAACGCGAAAACCGCCCGCGTCATGCTGTTCGATAACGACTGCCGTCCGCTGTGCGTCCCCTTTGAGGCGACAATTTCATAAGATTTTCCGGCTTTTGCGCAAGCCCTCCCCCGGAAACGAGGGAGGGCGTTACAAATTGAAAGGAGGTATTTATGGAACAGTTCAAGGTTCAGGACCGGCGCGCCCTCGTCAAAGACCTTCTAATCGGCGTTGTCATTGCGTTTCTCTCGATACCGCTATCCATGGGCTACGCGCAAGTTGCCGGCCTGCCACCCTGTTACGGACTGTACGGGTCCCTGTTCCCGGTGCTGGCCTACAGTCTGCTGACGAGTTCGCCGCGTATCGTGTTCGCCGTGGACGCCGCGCCCGCCGCGCTCGTGGCAACGCTTTTGCCGGAGTTGGGCGTCACGCCCGGAAGCGCGGACGCCCCCGCCGCCATGGCCGTGATCACCTGTCTGGCCGGACTGTGGCTGACGCTCTTCTGGCTGTTGGGCGGCGGACGATTTTCAAAATTCGTGTCGGAGTCGGTACTGGGCGGGTGCGTAAGCGGTATCGCAACGGTCGTAATTCTGACGCAGTTCCCGCGCCTGTTCGGCGGGAGCGTCTCCAGAGGACGCGCGCCCGTACTGCTGGCGCATTTGTTCCGGGAGCTGTCCGGCTTTCACGCGCTGTCGTTCGCGCTGGGCTTTGTGACAGTCGTTGTCATTTTAGCGGGACGGCGTCAGACAAAAGTCAGTATGTCCGTGGTGGTGATGATTCTGGCCATCGCGCTGAACGCCGTCTTTCATTTTGACCGCTACGGCGTGGCGTTGGTTGGGAACACCCCCGCCGGACTGCCTTCGCCGGTTGTCCCGGACTGGTCCTGTCTGCCCCGACACGCGGAAGCCCTGATCATCGACTCTCTGGCCGTTGCGCTGGTGATCGCGGCGGAAACACTGGTTTCTACCGGAGAATTCGCGCGGCGTCACGGCGAACAGATTGACAAACAGCGGGAATTACTGGCCTATGCCGCCGGAAATCTGGCCGCCGCGCTCTTTGGGAGCAGTCCGGTCATTGGAAGCCTCTCACGGAGCAACCGCGCCAACAAACTGGGCGTAGGCAGTCAGTGGATGGGCGTTTCTATGTTCGCGACCATGGGCCTGTTCTTACTTTTCGGGACGCCGCTTTTGTCGTATCTTCCGGTACCGGTGCTGACGGGAATCGTAATCGGCTCTCTGGGCACGATACTGGAATTTGACCTCGCCGGACGTCTCTGGAAGATGGACCGCGCCAACTTCCTGATTTTCGCGGCCGCGTTCGCCGCCGAAATGCTGGGCCTTGCGGAAGGCGTCCTTGTGGGCGTGGTGCTCTCGTTCGCGTCCTTCACCATGCGGACGTCCGCACAGCCAAGCTACTTTCTGGGGTGTATGGAGGGGCACGAAGGCTTCTTTGACCTCGAAAAGACCCCTCACGCCCGGCCGATTCAGCAGACGGTGCTTTATCAGTTCAACGGGCCGCTGTTTTTCGCCACCATTGACGATTTCGAGCGGGACCTGTGGGCGGCCATTCGCCCGGACACGACCGTTGTCGTGGTCACGGGGGTGCTGTCCGTGGACTCCTTCGCGGCGGAACGGTTGCTACACTTCTACCGGAACCTGTGCGGCAAGGGGATTTCCTTCTATCTGGCCGGGCACGCCGCCGCCGTCAACGAACAGTTTATAGAGTACGGCGCGGAGGAACTGATTCATGAGGGCGTGGTCCGGCAGAGGCTGACACAGGCTCTCAACGCCGGAGGCCTGACCCCGCCCTATCCGCTCGAATGGAGCAGTGAACGTCCGTTGAAACGGCGCGGCAACGCGGCGGTAGAGGCGTTTCTGTGGGCGTACGGCGCGAAAGCGGAAGCGCGTCTGAACCATCTGACGCGGCAGTTGGCCGAAAACGTCCTGACGGGGAAAGAAATCGAGTTCGACAAATTCAACCCGGCGGAACTGGAACTGATCGGCGAATACTGGAACAGTGAGGACGAAAAGGAATGGGACGGCCTGCTGGAAATGTATCTGGACACGGAACCGGAAGAGCGGAAGAAGAGGAAAGAGGCGTTTTTGGCGCTCTCTCTGGGCATGACGGAACACCGGATGTTACTCGAACGGCAGTTGTTACGGGGCGGGAATCAGTCGATTCTATGGGAGTTTCTGCTTTTCCGGAAGGAGCGGGAAGCCGCGTTCCGGGAAGAACATCCGGAGACGGGACCGTTTTTAGAGGAAATCCGGGAGCAGTATATGTCACTGGTTTATCAGGAGGCGCCGGAAATGTCGGATTTACTCCGGGCGTTCGCGGAGTCGCCGGAAGAGGCCCGGAAAAAGATTCTTACTGAGTAACGCCTTCCGCTCTTTTCTTTTGCCGGAAACTGTGATATGATGTCAGGAAAGCTCATAACAGGAGGTGCGGCTATGAAAAAATGGCTTTGTTTATGGATATCGTTTCTTCTGAGCGTCAGTCTGGCGGCCTGCGGGGGCGCGGACACGCGGACGGAGTCTCCGGACCTGTTGGACACGGTCAGAGGGTTTGTCACGGGCGCCGGCGCGGAAGAGGCCGCGGAGACGTGGACGGGCGCCAACGCGGAAGAGGCCGCGGAGACGTGGACGGATAACGACACGGAAGAGGCCGCGGAAACGTGGACGGGCGCCGGCGCGGAAGAGGCCGCGGAGACGTGGACGGACAACGACACGGAAGAACTCCCCGCCCGTACGGACGCGCCGGAAGCGGTCACGCCCAATGAGGAGGAGCCGCCCATAGCAACGTCCGAACTTCCGGAGGAGGGCAGTTATACCACCAAAGAGGATGTCGCGCTGTATCTGCACTTGTACGGACGCCTGCCCGGGAACTTTATCACGAAAAAACAGGCGCAGGCGCTCGGATGGAGCGGGGGGTCTCTGGAGGCCTACGCGCCGGGAAAGTGTATCGGCGGGG
Source organism: Oscillibacter sp. (assembly GCA_017446225.1). Classification (GTDB taxonomy): domain Bacteria; phylum Bacillota; class Clostridia; order Oscillospirales; family Oscillospiraceae; genus Oscillibacter. The sequence goes on along the minus strand of JAFSRH010000007.1, from coordinate 43,390 downwards.
ACCGGTTCGGCAATTATGAAGGGCTTCTGCCGTCCGGGCGTTCTTATCAGGAGTGCGACATCAACACGCTTGGCGCGAAAAGCCGGGGCGCGGAGCGGCTGGTCTTTTCCGGCGATGGCCTGATTTACTACACCGGCGACCACTACAACACGTTCACGCTTCTTTACGGGACGCCTTAAGCGTCCTGTCACATGAGGAGGATTGCACAATGACAATGATTACTGTTATGGAGGGCGGAAACATCCACAGCAGAGAGGAATTACATGACGCGCTCATCCGCGCGCTGAATCTGCCCACGTGGTACGGGCGCAATCTGGACGCGCTTTACGACTGCCTGACCGAATCGAAACAGGATACGGAACTTCGGTTTCTTCATCCTGACCGGCTGGAAGAGGCGCTGGGCGGGTACGCCCGTTCGCTGATATCGGTCCTTCGGGACGCCGCCGCCGAAAACCCGCACTTTCGTGTGACGCTGGAATCCCATTCGGATCAGGTGTGATCGCCTGAAAGGAGTTGCTTTTGTTCATCCCAACGTTTCAGTTTTCGCCGGTCCTGCCGGTGGCGCTGATTTACATTCTTGCCGCCGTTCTGCCCGCCGCCGTTCTCCTGCGCTACATCTACTGTCACGATACCGTGGAGCCGGAACCGCCCGGCCTGCTCTTCCTGTTGCTCCTGTCGGGCGTACTCGCGGCTCTGCTCGCCAGCGTCTTGGAGGGAATCGGGGAAGCCGTTCTCAAACGCTTCTTCTATCAGGGCGACCCCTTGTACCCCGTACTGCTCGCGTTTCTGGTCGTGGCCGTGATTGAGGAAGGCGTCAAGTTTTTCTTCCTCAAGCGCCGGACTTGGAATCATCCCGCGTTCAATTACCGCTTTGACGGCGTGGTGTACTCCGCGTTCGTGTCATTGGGCTTCGCCGCCTTTGAGAACGTGTACTATATTTTCGGCTACGGGCTTTCGGTGGCGGTCCCGCGCGCCCTGCTGGCCATTCCCGGGCACCTGTCCTTCTCGGTCTTTATGGGGATGTACTACGGACGCGCGCGGCTCCGGGAAAATCGCGGGCACCATGTCAGCGCGTTGTTCAGTCTGTGGGCCGGGTACCTGATCGCGGTCTTTCTGCACGGGGTCTATGACGCCTGTGCCATGTCCGGCACGGCCTTCGCCACGGGGCTGTTTGTGGTGTTCGTCCTGCTGATGTTCGCGGCGGCATGGCGGACGATTAAGCGGGAATCCGAAACCGACCGGCCCATTGTGCGCGGACTGTGAGGCGTTCCATGGAAATCGAACGTAAATTTCTGGTGTCGCGTCTCCCGGACGCGCCGGAACGCTTCCCGCGCGTCCGGATGGAACAGGCGTACCTCTCCACGGACCCGGTGATCCGGATACGCCGCGCCGGGGAACGTTACGTTCTGACCTGTAAGGGGCACGGACTGCTGGCCAGAGAAGAGTTTGAACTGGACCTGACGCCGGAATCCTACGCGCGCCTGTTGACGAAAACGGAAGGGATCCGGATTGTCAAGGACCGCTACGAAATCCCGCTGGGGGCGTACACGGTCGAACTTGACATTTTTCACGGCACGCTTGCGCCGTTGGTAGTAGCAGAGGTGGAGTTTCCAACGGAGGACGCCGCAAAAGCGTTTGTCGCGCCGGACTGGTTCGGGCGAGAAGTCACGTACGACCCCGCCTATACCAACGCCGCCCTCAGCCAGAAAACCCCACCGGACAGGAAGTGAACAGCATGGAACGCCATAACGGAACGCCGTCCGGCGTAAACCCGCAACTGAAACTCTTCCAGCGCATGAAAAAAAGCAAACCCGCGGCCGCGTCCGGACAGGCGGAGGGCCTGTCGTGGACGCTGGACGCCGCCGGAACCCTGACGCTGTCCGGCGCCGGCGCGGCGGACGGTATGCTCGGCGCGCCGTGGGACCCGGAGAAAGTCACGTCCCTTGTCATCCGGGACGGCGTGACGGGTGTCGGCCTGCTGGCCTTTTACGGGCACCGGAACCTGAAAAGCGTACAAATTCCGGAGAGCGTGACGCAAATCGGCGGCTGTGCGTTTCAGGACTGCGCCGCGCTGGAACGCGTGGAGCTTCCGGACAGCGTAACGTTTATCGGCGGTTCGGCGTTTCAGGGTTGCGTACGCCTGCAAAGCGTACGGATTCCGGCGGGCGTAACGCAAATCGGCGGATGGGCGTTCCGCGACTGTCACAGTCTTTCGGGCGCGGAACTCCCGGACGGCCTGACCGAAATCGGAGACTTTACGTTTGCCTTCTGCCGGAGCCTGACGGAAGTCCGTATTCCGGACGGCGTGACGCAAATCGGAAACTCGGCGTTCGCGTTCTGCGAGGGCCTGTCAGGCGTACAACTTCCGCATGGCCTGACCGAAATCGGAGATTTTACGTTTGCCTTTTGCAAGAACCTGCGCGGCATTCGGATTCCGGACAGCGTGGCGTCTATCGGAGAATTCGCGTTCCAGTTCTGTGAGCGTTTGTACCATGTCACGGTACCGGACAGCGTGGCTCGAATCGGAGACTGGGCCTTTACGCACTGCGCGAACCTGAAAAGCGTCAGCGTCCCGGCGGGGGCCGAAATCGGCATGGGCGCCTTTGACCGGCATACCGCCCTTCTGCGCCGCTGAGAAAGTTTCTCTTTACATTTGAAAACAAATGTTCTATAATACGGAGAAACTCGGCGGAAAGGGGTAGATATTGTGGCGGCAAAACAAGAGTCCTGCGCGTTCACGGGCCACCGTCCGGAGAAACTGCCGTGGGGCGACAATGAGCGTGACCCGCGTTGCGTCGCTCTGCGGAAGCGTATCCTACAGGCCCTGTGGACCGCTTATGACGAAGGCTACCGTTACTTCCTCTGCGGCATGGCGCAAGGCTGTGACCTGCTCTTTGGAGAGGAGGCGTTGCGACTGCGGGGCGTGTGCCCAGAAGTGAAAGTAGAGGCGGCGGTGCCGTACCCGGAACAGGCGGACCGCTGGCCCGCCCCGCAACGGGAGCGTTACCGGATTCTGTTGGAAGCCTGCGACCAAAAAACGCTGGTCTCTCCCCGTTATACGCCTCACTGCCTGTTACGCCGTGACCGTTATCTGGTGGACCGCGCTTCCCTGTTGCTCGCCGCCTATGACGGCAGTCCCGGCGGCACAAAATACACCATTCTGTACGCCCTGCAACAGAAAATCGAAGTCCGCTACATCCCCGTTTCGGAAGAAACGGACCCGGACGGACGGAATTTTGAGGGGCGGCCGCGAAATAGCGGTTGTAATCTTCCCGCAAATGCGGTATAATGACTTTATGGAGTTTTCCTTAACGATTTGACACAGACACAGGGGGAATCAGAAACATGAGCTATTCTGTCAAAGACATCCGGAACATCTGTCTGCTGGGGCACAGCGGGAGCGGCAAAACCGCCCTTGCCGAAAGTATGCTTTACATGACAAAGACCGTTGACCGTATGGGCCGCGCCGCCGATGGAAATACCGTCTGCGACTCCGACCCGGAAGAGGTCAAGCGTCAAATTTCCCTGTCCGCCGCCGTGGCCCCGATGGACTATCAGGGGCGCCGGATTAACGTATTGGATGCCCCCGGCGCGTTCGATTTTGCCGGAGAGGTGATGGAAGCCCTCAGCGCCGCCGATGCCGCGGTGATTGTCTGCGCCGCGAAAGACGGCGTGTCCGTGGGCGTGGAGAAGGCGTGGAAATACTGTGAGGAACGGAACATTCCCCGCTTTGTCTATATCTCCCGCATTGACGAGGACAACAGCGACCCCGCCGCCACATTGGAGGCGCTCCGCGCCCGTTTCGGTAACAACATCATTGCCTATGCCGCCCCGGACGGGAAGAACGTCCCCGCCGCGATTGCCGACCTTGTCGCCGCGTCCGAGGACGAACTGAAAGAGGCCGCCGCCGGAACCAGTGAGGAACTCATGGAAAAGTTCTTCGATACCGGCGACCTCTCCCCCGATGAGATGAAGCAGGGCTTACGGCAGGCGGTCCGGGAGCGCGCGCTTTATCCGGCTCTGTTCGGCTCCGCGGTCAACAGCGTTGGCACGACCACCCTGTTGGACACGATCGCGAATCTGGCCCCGAATCCCATGGAGGGACCCGCGCCGAAAACGGAATCCGGCGACGCTTTCGCCGTCTCCCCGGACGGTTCGCCCGTGGCGTTCGTCTTTAAGACCCTCTCCGACCAGTACGGCAAATACTCCTTTGTCAAAGTCCTTGCCGGGACGGTCACGCCCGATTTGCCGTTGTACAACTCCCGTACCGGCGCTACGGAGAAGCTGGGCCGCCTCTACTCCATGCGCGGCAAGAAGGCAACGGAAGTCAAGGAACTGATCTGCGGCGATATCGGCGCGGTCGGCAAAATGGACAAGGTCAAGACCGGCGATACCCTCTCCGATGCGAAGTCCCCGGTCACGATTGCGCCTATTCCGTTCGCGGAACCGTGCTATTCCGTGGCGATCGTGCCCAAGACGAGAGGACAGGAAGATAAGATTTCTCAGGGACTGGCGCGGCTGAACGAAGAGGACCCGTCTTTCTCCGTGGGCAGTAACGCCGAAACCCATCAAATGGTCCTTTCCGGCTCCGGCGATATGCAGATTGACGTACTTGTCAGCAAACTGAAGAGCCGCTTTAACGTGGAGGCGGAGCTGAAGCCGACCCGCGTGCCGTACCGGGAGAAGATCCGGAAAACCGTACAGAAACAGGGACGCCACAAGAAGCAGACCGGCGGAAGCGGACAGTTCGGCGATGTCTGGATCCGCTTTGAACCCAATCCGGAAGAAGAGGATATGGTCTTTGCCGAGGAGGTTTTCGGCGGGTCCGTGCCGAAGAACTTCTTCCCGGCCGTGGAAAAGGGTTTGCGCGAGGCTTGCGTACACGGTCCGCTGGCGGGCTATCCGGTCGTGAACCTGAAGGCCGTGCTTTATGACGGCTCCTATCATCCGGTGGACTCGTCCGAAATCGCGTTCAAGACGGCGGCGCAGTTGGCCTACAAGGCCGGTATGCCCGAAGCGAACCCCGTGCTTCTCGAACCCGTGGGCGAACTGAAAGTGACCGTGCCCGACAACTATATGGGCGATGTCATTGGCGACCTGAACAAGCGCCGCGGACGCGTCATGGGCATGGACCCCACCGGGGACGGCGCGCAGGTGATTTCCGCCGAAGTCCCCATGGCCGAAATGGGTTCCTATGCCATTGACTTGCGCTCCATGACGCAAAGCCGGGGCAGTTTCACCTTCCATTTCGTGCGTTACGAGGACTGTCCGCCCGCCGCACAGGAAAAGGCCATTGCTGAGGCCAAGGCCCTTGCCGAACAGCAGTAAGCGAAAACAGATGGCTCCGCAAATCTCCAAAAGGGGATTTGCGGAGTTTTTCCGTTCCGGAAACGAACCGTTCATGAATGGCTTTTCTCTTTGCGGGACTTGAAAAGCTGTACAAACATATGATTGCGTCATGGTCCGGCAAACTGGAATTTTGTCGTTTACAAGATAATATCCGTTTTTAAGATACCATAAATGTAATAATCGCACCAAGTATTGACCATTTTGCCTTGCCTGATAAGCCCTTCCCGCGTATAAGAACATTTTTCCAGCATTCTTTGGGAAGCGGTATTCCGCACGTCCACTTCTGTCCATAGTCTTTGCAATTCCGTGTTTTCAAAGCAGAAACGCGTGATTGCATTCAGCGCTTCCGTCCCGTAACCCTTTCCTTGACAGACGGGCGAAAGACGCACCGCAACGGAAGCCATCCGGTCGTTCTGAATGAGATAAACCCAAAGCTCCCCAATCACATGGTCATTCTTTTTGCTTGCTATCCCCAGATGAAAGCTCTTTGACGGGCGCTCCTCTTTTTCAAAAAGCAGTTCCGGATTTTTGTCCGTTTTACCCGGTCCCTTTCCCCAGTAAAGATAGATCGATTTGTCCGGCATCCACAATTTCAACGCCGGAACATCCGCGATTGTCATTGGACGGAGATACAGTCTGTTTGTCTCAATCGTTGGTTTATGATTCACGTATTCCGCGAGCGACATTGTGAGTGCCTCCTGTCTGTTACAGCAATTCAAGAAAATATTGCGGATATGGCTTGCTTCTTTTAAAAAATCAAGTGCCATATTCTGCTTTGTCTGTGATGATACCAGATAGGCGGACGGATTTCAAGATATCAGTCGCGGCGACAAAAAAAGCCGCCGCCCGGTTTGAGCGGCAACTTTTTTCTTGACTTTACGCGCGCTAAATCAGCTCTTGACCGCGCCGGCAGTAACGCCTTCCACAATGTAGCGTTGCAGGAACACGTACAGCAGCAGGATCGGCAGAATGGCCAGCAGGAGAGCCGCCATAATCAGTCCGATATCTGTGGAATAAGTGCCGTAAAAGACCTGTGTCGCAATGGGGATGGTATAGAGTTCCTTACGGCCCAGAACCAGACTCGGAAGAAGGTAGTCATTCCAGAATGCCATAGCGTCAATAATCGCCACCGTTGCGATAGTAGGCTTCAGCAGGGGAAAGACAATCAGCCAATACGTCTGCCAGCGGGAACAACCGTCAATGTCCGCCGCCTCTTCCAAATCAACGGGTACATTGGTATGAATCGCGCCGTGGAACATAAACGTGGCCATAGCGAGGGAGAAACCCGTGTGCATGAAAATGAGCGTAGCGCGGTGGTTCAAAATGCCCAGCGTCCCGCCGTACAGGGACACCAGCGGAATCATCAGCACCTGAAACGGAATCACCATGGACGCCACCATCAGCGAGAACAGCAGCGTACAGGCCTTCCATTTGTTCCGTACAATGACAAACGCGGTCATGGCGGAAAAGATGATGGTCAGAATCGTGGAAGTAATGGTGATGACAGCGGAGTTGCCAAAGGACCGCCAGAAGTTCATTTTCTTCATCGCTTCCGGGAAATTCTGCAACGTGAATCCGTGCGCCCCCAGCAAAGAAAGCGGGTCGGAGGTAATGTCCGCCTTGGTCTTGAACACGTTGATAATCACCATCAGGAAGGGGAAGATGAACGCGAAGAACATCACAATCAGAATCACAAACATTACAATGTGGGAAATCCGCTTATTACGGGCCGCCGTCTTGTTGTCCGTCATTATGCCGCCACCTCCGCTTTCTTGCCAATGTAGACCTGTGTCACGCCGACAATCGCGCACACAAGGAAGAGAATCAGCGCTTCCGCCTGACCAACGCCGTACTTTTTGTACGTGAACGCCTGATTATAGACGTGCATGGCGGCCATGACGGATGTGTTGAACGGTTCGCCTTTCGTCAGGGAGAGGTTCACATCGTACACCATGAAGCAACGGGTAATCGTCAGGAAGAGGCACTGCACAAAAGAGGAGGTCATCAGCGGAACCGTGACATGAAACATGGTCTGATTCGGCGTGCATCCGTCAATCTGCGCGGCTTCAATCAAATCTTTCGGGACGCTCATAAAGCCCGCGACATAAATCAACATCATGTAGCCCGCGTACTGCCAAACGGAGACGATAATCAGGCACAGCATGGCCCCGCCCGTTGTGGCCAGCCACGAGGTGGACAGGAAGCCCACGGACAAAGAAGTCCCCAACGCCACGAAAGCGCGGTTAAAGACGAATTTCCAGACGTAGCCCAGAACAATGCCGCCGATCAGATTCGGGATAAAGAATCCGGCGCGGAAGAAGTTCTGCCCTTTCACGCCTCTGGTCACCAGATAGGCCAGCGCGAACGCCACGACATTGACCAGAATCACGGAAATTGCGGAGTAAATGACGGTCCGTCCGAGCGCCTGCCAGAAAGCGGCGTCCGAAAACGTGGCGGTGTAATTGGAAAGGCCGACAAACGGCTTGTCTTTCGACACTCCGTCCCAACTGGTGAACGTGAGATAGAGACCATAGACGAACGGGAGAATGACGACCGCCACAAACGCGGCTGTGGAAATCCCCGCGAACATGGCGTACTGCTGACACTTATAAGACAGGGTGTTTTTTTTCATATGCCGTTCACTTCCTCTTTGATTCAGGCTGATTGCGCGGCCTCCGGCGCGCCGGAAGCCGCGTTGTCATTCCGCTTTCAGCGTTCAACGGGAGTGGTGGAAGCCCAATACTGCTCAATAGCCGCCGCCAAGGCCGCGCGGTCCTGCTGTCCGGCAAGGTACTTTTGCAGTTCCGCGCCCATCATGGAGTAATGGTCATCGGGCAGGTAATTATAGTTGTCAATCAGGTTTCCGGCATCGGCGTATTCCTTCACGGACGCGCCGAGCGGGTCGAGGTTTTCCGCGGCGATATTGGAGAACGCCGGGACCAGCGCACAGTCTTCCGTAAGGAACTTGTTTCCGTCAGCGTTAAAGACCAGCCAGTTGAGGAAGTCCTTCGCCGCCTGACGCTGTTCATCGGACGTATACTCGGAAGAGTCGATAAAGAAGAACTTGGAGCCGCCGCCGACAAGTTTCTGATTCGCGCCATCGTCCAGATTTTGCGGAACCGGCATCATGCCCAGATGTTCGGAGTAGTCATAGGCGTTGATCATGGACCAGTCCCAGTTTCCGCCGAACATGAACGCGATTTTGCCTTCCGCCAGATACTGTTCGGAAACTTCGCGTTCGGCGGCAATCGGGGAAGAGGCGGCGTAATTGTACTGCTTCATGACATCGAAATAGTCCATCAGGGCGTTGAACTTCTCGTTGTCGGCAACCGTTGACGTTCCGGCGTACAGGCCGTCCACATAGCCGAAAACATCGTCCTGTTCCTCATAGACTTCCGCGAGGAAGTGTCCGGCAAGGGACCAGTCTTCTTTCATAATGCCAACGGGCGATTCCATGCCGCCGGCGACCAGCGTTTCGAGCAGTCCCCGGAAGGCGTCCAGCGTTGCGTAATCGGACGGGACAAAGGGCGTACCGGTAATCGCTTCGATCGCATCGGCGTTATACATGACGCCCCGCGCTTCCACGCACACCGGGAAGCCCATCACTTGATCGCCCACGCTCACGGCGTAATTCGTGTTGGCAACCCAGTCTTCGCCGCTCAGGTCAATGGCGTGCTCAGGCCCCAGAGAGTAGATGTCCTTCGCGTCCACCATAGCGAGGGTATAGGGGTCATTGGAGGCGTAACGGGTGGCCATATGCGCGGCGACCGTATCGCTGGAGAAGTAGACTTCCACGCCAACGCCCGTTGCGGCGGAATATTCCGCGGCCATTTCCTCAAACTGGGACTGGATTTCCGACTTGGAATTGAAAATCGTGATGTTCACCTTGCCGCCGCCGGATTCGGCGGCGCCGCCGTCATTGGTATCCGGGGCCGTGTCGCCTCCGCCGCCGCAGGCCGCAAGAGACAGGGCCATCAGCAGCGCGAGCATCAGAGCGCTGAACTTTTTCATGAAATCTTCCTCCTTATTCGGTTGAAAAAGGCCTTATGAAAACCTTCTCCGCATAACTCCTCTCTTGAAATTCCGCGTTTTTTTACGTATCATTTTCAAAGGTATATGTGAAAAGTTTTCATATGCCATTCTGTAATAGGATAACACAAATCGGAAATGGTGTCAAGTAAACTTAGCGGCCGTCCGGACAGGAACGGACGCGGAATCGCCGCTCGTTTGTGCAAAACGCTATTCATTCATTGAAATGCCGGAATGAAGGGAATGCCATAAATTTATGAAGTTTCCGCTTTGAAACGAACAGAAATACGGCGTTTTTCTTCCTTATACTACGATGTAAAGAAACATTGTCCGCGCGGAGCAAAACTTTTCATTCTTCGCGTTCGTCAAAAAAGAGAAAATAAGAGCTTGCCCGTTCCCTCCGCGAACGGAACGCTACGCTATCACGACAAAACCTGTTAAGGAGCGTCTTTCTATGTACGAAAGAATCTTTCATTCCGATAACCCGTTCTGGAACGGAATGGGGCGGCTGTTTGACATTGTGGAACTGAATCTGTTGTGGCTGGTCTGTTCCGTTCCCCTGTTTACAGTCGGCCCCGCCGCCGTTGCGCTTTCCTCCGCCATGACGGCCTTGGTCCGCGGAAAAGAAACCTACGCGCATAAAGACTTTTTCCGCGCTTTCCGGAAAGATTTCCGCAGAAACGCGGCGGCGGGACTTCTTTTCGCGGCGGTCGGCGGGTTTTTATGGATAGATGTTCGTATTGCGAAGCAGTCGGGAACAGGCGTGTTTACATTCCTGATGGTCTTTTTCTTTATTCTTCTGCTCTTCTGGCTCTTTACGGCAATTTACGCGATTCCCTTGTTGGCTCTGTACAATGGCAGCTTGAAGAACGCGCTCATTCTTGCGTTTACGCTGTCCATCCGTCACTTCCCGCTGACCATTGCGCTGTCGCTCATCACGATAGCGGCTCTGTGGGTCTGTCATTTGTTTCCGCCGATAGTTGCCGCGGCGGTCGGAATTTCCGTGCACAGCAAAGTTTCCATGCTGTTGCCGGTTTTAAAGCCGTGGCTGGGCGAAGCAACGCAGGAGTGACGCCCCCATGACAGTTTACCACGGAAAATGGGATATCATCTCCAAATCCGCGGCGGGAATATTTCAACGTTCGGCATAAACCGGGTTTTTGGGTTCAGAACTCAAAATTCCCGGTTTTTACGTTCCAAAAGTCAGGCGCGCCGGATAGTTGTCAAAGAACCGCGTACGTATACGCGCCCGGAACGCCGCTTGACAATTTTCCGTAAAGGGTATATCATTTTTGTCATTGGAAGGCTTGGCATACGGAAATCAGAAAGGAGCGGAAACGAATGAAATGGAAACGGGGTCTTGTCCTGTTGCTGACCTGCGCGCTGATGCTTGCGGGTTGCGGAGCGCGGACACCGGAAAGTACCGTACCCGAAACCGGGAACAGTACGGCGGAGGCGGCCGGACTTACGGTCAACGGCCTGACAAATCCGCTGGGGGTCGAGAGTGAGAAACCGCTGTTCGGCTGGCGTACCGGCACGAAGCAGAGCGCGTACCGGATTACGGTAACGGACCCGGAGGGAAGCGTTGTCTGGGACAGCGGAAAAGTGGAAGATTCCGCGTCACAGAATATCGAGTACGGCGGGGAGGCCCTGAAGCCGCGGAGCCGGTACGTATGGAGCCTCACCGTGACGGACGCGGAAAACCGTGACCTTCCCGCGCGGGAGGCGTTTTTTGAAACGTCCCTGATGGACGGAAGCGCGGACGCGTGGGGCGGCGCGGCGTGGATTGGCTCCCCGGCCATGTACTTTGACGCCGCCACCGCGAACTATTTCAGCCTTGACATGACCGTGCAAATCCCGGACGGTAGCCACAAGGCCGGAATCGTGTTCGGCGCGGACGACTACCGCCTCAAAAATGACGCTATGAACATCTGGGGCGCGAACGCGGGCGGCTGTTTCAACTACGAAATTGATGTGACGGACGCCGCCGCGCCAAAACTGAACATTTACGTGGTCGGAATGCCCGCGTTCGGACAGGACGCCGAAAACGATGCGCGGGAGCCTGATTTCGTTGTTGACATTCCCGCCAACGCGATTCCCAACGCCCACGCGCCGATTACGGTCAACGTCAACACGCTGACGAACGTCAATCAGGTGACGTGCGTTGTCAACGGCGTGACGGTTGACGAAAACCGCCAGTTAAACCCGCTGGGCAATACGCATGACTATAACACGTTCCCGAACGTGGCAAGCATTGGCTTTGCCGTCCCCGCCGGGGAACAGGCTACCTATACGGATATCGCCCTTCACTATCCCGGCGCTTATGAGGACCCGTACGAAGTCGGGGATTTGTTCGGCGCGGAAATCGGCGCGACTTACGCCATTTTTGAGGGACTGGACAACGGCGTGACCGTGGACAACGCGGAAATCCGCGTGGACGGCGGCGCGGACGGCGTGGTAGCCTACGCGGACCCGTCTTTCGGTTCGGCCCCCATGCTCCGGACGGAGTTTGACGCCGGGGAAAAGGAAATTCAGTCGGCGCGGCTTTACATCACCGCGCAGGGCGTCTATGAGGCGTTCCTGAACGGCGAAAAGGTCAGCGCGGATTGGTTCGCGCCCGGAAGCGAAGAGTATTCGACCGTCATGCCGTATCAGATTTACGATGTGACGGAACAACTGCAAAGCGGCGTAAACGCGTTCGGCGTACAGCTTGCCGAAGGCTGGTGGAGCGGCTATCAGGGCTACATTATCGGCAATTACGGCTACTACGGCGCGAAACAGGCCGCGCTCGTCCGGCTGGATATCGCTTACGCGGACGGCACCGCGGAAACGGTCGTGTCTAATACGGACAACTGGAAGGTGTGCAATCACGGCCCCGTGGAGTACGCAAGCAACTTCCACGGCGAACGCTACAACGCCGTCACCGAAGCGGCCATGCGGGGCTGGAGCGAATCCGGCTATGACGACAGCGCGTGGGAGACGCCCGTTGTCATTACGCCGCGCCTGAACGACTTCTCCTTTGTGACCCGGTACGATGAACCCGGACGCGTGGTCGGCGAACTGACCGCGATAGAATGTCTGGGCGAAGTCAAGGAAGGCTCCAACTCCTATATTTACGACATGGGCGAAAACGTCATGGGCGTTCCGAGCGTGACCATACCGGGCGGCTATGTCCACGAGGGCGAACAGCTTATTTTGCGTTACGCGGAAGTGCTCTACCCCGATTTGGACGAATACCGCGCCAACGGTACGGTTGGCATGATGATGACGGAGAACCTCCGCGCCGCCATGGTCACGGATTTCTATACCGCCACGGACGGCGAACAGGTCTTTGAGCCTCATTTCACGTTCCGGGGATACCGCTATCTTGAAATTACGGGCCTTACTCATGAACTGCCGCTGGAAAACGTCAAACTCAAAAAACTGTCCTCCACGGAAATGACTTCCACGTATGACAGCTCCAACGCGCTGGTAAACCGGCTGTTCCGGAACGTGCGGAACTCGCAGACCAGTAACTTCCTGTCGCTGCCCACGGACTGCCCGCAGCGTAACGAGCGCCTCGGATGGACCGGGGACGCGCAGGTGTTCTCCAAAGCGGCGTCCTATAACGCGGACGTGTACAACTTCTACCGTAACTGGCTTCGTTCCCTCCGCGCCTGTCAATTCAAGGACGGCTCGCTTCCCGTCTACGCGCCCACGTACGAGCCGCGTTACGACACGATTCCGCCCGGATTCGGCGGCGTTTCGTGGGACGCCGCGCTGATGATTATCCCGTACAATCTGTACCAGCAGACCGGAAACCCTGTCATTATCCGCGACAATATGGAAGCCATTGAAAAGTATCTGGACTATCTGGCGGCAACTCCCCTGATGATTCCGGACGGCCCGGAGAACGTGTACGGCGGAACCCCTGTGCCGGAACTGACCGGACAGGTCGGGATTTTGGCCGACTGGCTCTCCATTGAAGAAACCCCGCCGGAACTGATCAATGAGGCCGTTTACGTCTATCTGCTGGACATTTCCGCGCAAATGGCGGACGTCATTGGAGAAAGCGCGCTGGCGGCGGAGTGCCGGACCCGTTACGATGCGGCCAAAGCGAAATGGAACGAACTGTATGTGAACCCGGAGACCGGAATCACCGTGACGCCCAACGCCAAAGCGTTCGACACGGTAACCTATTCCGGCTACCTGTTCGCGGAAGCGCATGACGTGGACACGGAAGCGTCCTACGCCACGCCCTTGCGTTACGGCGTGTTCAGCGAGGAAAACGAGGCCAAAGCCGTGGAAAACTTCCTCAAAACTATCGAACGCGCCAATTATACGATTACGTCCGGCTTCTCCGGGACGCCGAACCTTGTGCCGGTCCTGACGAAGTACGGCTATGTCGAGGAGGCGTACAAACTCTTTGAGCAGACGGAGTACGCGTCATGGCTCTATCCGGTCGTCAACGGGGCCACGTCCGTTTGGGAACGCTGGAACTCCTACACCGTGGAGGGCGGTTTCAACGGCAACAACTCCATGAATTCGTTCGACCACTTCTCACTGGGCGCGATTTCGGAATGGATGATGGAGTATCAGCTCGGCATTTCTCACGATGAGCCGGGATATCAACGCTTTGTGTTACAGCCGACAGTCGGCGGCGATTTCACCCATGTAAGCGGCAGTTTTGAGTCTCCGTACGGCACGATTGTCAGCGGCTGGAAGGCGGAAAACGGCGTGATGACGGAATACAGTATGACCGTCCCCGCCAACACGCAGGCCGATTTGTACCTTCCCGTTTCCGAGGAAGAGGCGAAAGGCGTCACGCTCCCGGACGGCGTCAGCTTTACCGGCATGGAGTCCCGGAACGGGCGCGAGTGCGCGAAATTCAGCGTGGAAGCCGGTTCCTATACGCTTGCCGTTTCCCGGTAACAAAGCCGACCGGACACAGTAACGGGGTTGTCTCAAAACGGGAAGATATTGGAAAATCGCTGATATTTTCTGGCTAATTACGGAAAAGCCCTCAAAAACAGGAATGATGGGAAGTTTCTCCTAAAAAAGCGTAAAACTACCGGAGGGGCGGAAAAGCCTCTCTGGTAGTGGATTCTATTTGCGTTGTTCCGGACGTGGGAATTACGCGCTGTCCTCTAAAAACCTGTTGGGACGGCCAGACAGGTTCCCAAGCGTCCCGTACTCATCTTATGGAACAGTTTCAGAATATTAGTCCATTCCGCCTCAACCTTGACGTTGCCGCGCAGGAATAAACGGTCGTTTCTATAGGGAAACCGGAGGAGGTTTTGCCGCGCCGGATTCTCTCAACGGACAGGGTCTTTCCATTGGCGCAGGCATAGGTGTCGGAATCAGCGTCATAGGCCATATTTTCCGCCGGGAAATATCCGTGTCGTATTTTTTAATTCTCCATTATATTCCAGTCAAGGGCTGCCTCAACATTTTGAGACAGCCCCTTTTTTTCAGCGTAAAGCGGAGCGTTCCCGGTAAATCCGCCGCGCCGCCGCCCATGACAACGCCGCGCCGCCTATGACGTCCAGTACGCTGTGCTGTTTAATCATCACCGTGGACAGGCAGATCAGAAACGCCAGCGCGCAGACGCACAGACAGTACACGCGGTCACGTTTCCAGAGGGCGTCCCACGCGCTCAACGCCGCGCCGATGGAGCCGACCACGTGCAGGGACGGAAACACGTTGGTGCTTGTGTCCACGCTGTACAACGTGGCAATCGCCTGACCAAAGAGGCCGTCCGGGGACGCCGGACGCAGGTCCTGACCATTCGGGCAGACCACCCAGAAAACAACGCTGATCCATGCCGTGACGGACATAAAGGCCATATAACGCCGGAAGGCGGCTCTGTCCGTGTAGAACACGCGGATTCCGGTCAGAATCAGCAGGAAGTACCACATGGAGTACGGGACGAAGAACCACGAACAGTAAGGGATGTACTGGTCAAGCGGCAGTTGCGTGGCCCAGTAACGGCGCAGGGGGATGGCTTCCAGCAGGGCGAAACAAATCAGGTAAGCCGGAATCCAGAACGTATACCGCAAGTCCTCCCACGGCAGGCTTTGAGCGAATTCCGTCAGCCGGAACGAAGTCCGGCGGGCGGCCCACGGTGAGAGGACCGCGGACCCGTCCGCGGCGGGACGGCCAAAGGCGGAGGGGCCGCGGCGGTTGAAGTAAGACAAGGCATATCACCGGCCTTTCGAAAGAATTTCCTGTGTACGGCGCAAACGATAACAGAGGACACGGAAAAAAGAGTTACAAAACGGTAACAAAATTGCGGTTCAGGACAACGCGTTTTTCAACGCCGCCACGCGGTCGGCGGATTCCCAGCGAACGCCCAAATCTTCCCGGCCCATGTGGCCGTAGGCGGCCAGTTCGCGGTAGATGGGGCGGCGGAGGTCAAGTTCCCGGATAATGGCGGCGGGACGCAGGTCAAAGACCTGTTCCACGGCGGCGCGGAGTTTCGCATCGCTGACCGCGCCCGTGCCGAACGTGTCCACGAGGATACTTACCGGCCGCGCCACGCCGATGGCGTAGGCCAACTGCACCTTACAACGGCGCGCCAGTTTCGCGGCGACAATGTTTTTGGCAACCCAGCGGGCGGCGTAGGCGGCGGAACGGTCGACTTTTGTCGGGTCCTTGCCGGAGAAACAGCCGCCGCCGTGCGGAGCGCTCCCGCCGTAGGTGTCCACGATGATTTTCCGTCCGGTCAGGCCGGAGTCGGCGGCCGGCCCGCCCTCCACAAAACGCCCGGTCGGATTGACGAAGTATTTGGTATCCTTGTCCAGCAGTTCGCCGGGAATGACGACTTTCGCCACGAGTTCGACCATGTCGCGGCGAATCTGTTCAAGGGATACGTTGGGGTCGTGCTGGGTGGAAAGCACCACGGTGTCCACGCGTACCGGACGCCAGTCCGCGTCATACTCCACCGTCACCTGACTTTTTCCGTCCGGCCTCATGTACGGGATGACGCCTCTTTTCCGTACCGTGGCCATCTGCCGGCAAAGTTTCTGGGCCAGCGACAGCGGAAGGGGCATAAGCTCCGGGGTCTCGTCACAGGCATATCCGAACATCATGCCCTGATCCCCGGCGCCCTCTTCGAGTTCCCCGCCCTCCTTGCTCTCCAGCGACCGGTTCACGCCCAGCGCGATATCGGGCGACTGCTCGTGGATGGAGACAATCACCGCGCACGTGGAACCGTCAAAGCCGTAATCGCTCCGGTTGTATCCGATGTCCTGTACCACTTTCCGGGCGGTCCCGGCAATGTCCACGTAGCAACTCGTGCTGATTTCCCCCATGATGTGAATTAAGCCGGTGCAGGCGGTCGTTTCGCAGGCCACGCGGCCTTGTGGGTCCCGTTGCATGATTTCATCCAGAACGGCGTCCGAAATCTGGTCACACAGTTTGTCGGGATGTCCTTCCGTCACGGATTCCGATGTAAAAAGATACCTGTTTTCCATGGTAGTGTCTCCTTTACCGCATTTCATCAGGGGCCGTAAAAAGCGCGCTCCAACGGAACGCGCAGAAAAGACGCCTTTGCTCCTCATCTTTCGCTCCCGCCGGATTTGGCACCTTACAAAGCAGGTTGCCGTGACTTCACAGGGCCGGTCCCTCCGCCACTCTTGATAAGGGGATATGGAATGGTCCGTATTGTATCAGATTTTCGGCAAATGTCAAGACATTCTTCAGCGGTGGAAATCCGGGCGGCGGCGTGCTATAATGGCCTGAAATCAGAAACGGATGGTGGGATTTTATGGAAGTCAAAGAAACCTTGCTCCTGAAATTAGGGGAAGTGGTCCTAAAGGGCCTCAACCGGCGGGCGTTTGAGGACCGTCTGCTCTCCAATGTCAGCCGGCGTCTCCGGCGGCACGGCGGTTTTCAGATTTACCTTCGTCAGAGTACGATTTACGTGGAGCCGCTGGGGGCGGACTGTGACATGGACGCGGCGTTTCAGGCCGCGCGGGAGGTGTTCGGGATTGTGCGCGTGGCCCGCGCCATGCCGTGCGAACGGGACCCGGAAGCAATCTGCCGGACCGCCGCGCGGTACCTCGCCGGGGAGTTCGCCAAGGCGCGTACGTTCAAGGTCGAGACGAAACGCGCCGATAAACAGTATCCGTTGAACTCCATACAGGTCAGTCAGGCGGTGGGCGGACTGCTCGCGGAGGCCTTTCCGGACGTCCGGGCCGAAATGCGAAACCCGGACCTGACCGTGTACGTGGAAATCCGGGAAAAGGCGGCGTACGTGCACACCCCGTCCGTAACGGGCGCGGGGGGACTGCCGGTCGGCACGGGCGGACGGGCGTTAAGTCTGCTTTCCGGCGGGTTAGACTCTCCCGTTGCCTCGTGGATGATTGCGCGGCGCGGCGTGGAACTGGAACTCATTCATTTTGTCTCCCCGCCCTACACCTCCCCGCAGGCGCTGGACAAGGTCTTACAGCTCGCCAAACTCCTGACCGCTTCCTGTGGACGCCTGAAAATTCACATCGTCCCCTTTACGCGCATTCAGGAAGAAATACGGAAACACTGTCCGGAGGCCTACTTTACGCTCGTCATGCGGCGGTTCATGATGCGTCTGGCGCAGTCGGTGGCGGAGCGATCCGGCGTGACGGCGCTGGTCACCGGGGAGTCTCTCGGACAGGTGGCAAGCCAGACTATGAAGGCCTTGGCCGTGACGGAAAGCGTGGTATCGGTCCCGGTACTCCGTCCGCTGATCGGGATGGATAAAGTAGACATTATTCGCATGGCCCGGAGAATCGGGACTTACGACACTTCCATTTTGCCGTATGAAGATTGCTGTACGGTGTTCACGCCGCGCCACCCGGCGACCAGACCGGCGCTTTCCGAAGTGGAGGCGGCGGAAGCGGTGCTGGACGCGGAGGCCTTATGCGCGGAAGCGTTGTCGGGGATGGAATGGCAATGGGTGAAGCCGTAACGGGGAAAGGACGGGAACTTATGTCGCATATCGCCGAAATTATCGCGGTGGGCACGGAACTGCTCTTGGGCAACATCGCGAATACCAACGCGCAGGAACTTTCACAGACCCTTTCCGCACTGGGGATTAACGTCTACTGGCACACGGTAGTCGGCGACAACGCCGGACGGCTCCGGGAAGCCGTGGAACGCGCCCGCCGCCGCGCGGACATCCTCATCACGACCGGCGGACTGGGTCCCACGTATGACGACCTCACAAAACAGACGGTTTGCCGCGCCTTCGGACGGGAACTCGTCCTCCGTCCGGCCATTGCGGAGCAAATCCGCGCGCGCTATGAGCGGAATTTACGCGCCCCCATGCCGGAAAACAATCTCCGTCAGGCGGAGTTTCCCGCGGACTGCATCGTCTTTGACAATCCTGTCGGCACGGCCCCCGGCTGCGCCTTTGAGGAACAGGGCGTACACGTGCTGATGTTGCCCGGACCGCCGTTTGAAATGCGGGCCATGCTGGAAGGCGGCGCGGTTCCCTATCTGCGGCGGCTGTCCGGGGACGTGATTGTATCCCGCGACATCATGACGTTCGGCATGGGCGAAAGCCGCGTTGAAGAGCTGTTGCGCGACAAAATGGAGCGTATGACCAACCCCACCCTCGCCACGTACGCCAAACCAAGCGAAGTACGCCTCCGGGCCACGGCGAAAGCCGGAAGCGTGGAAGCGGCGGAAGCCATGCTGGACCCGGTGGTGTCGGACGTGCGCGCCGCGCTGGGCGACATCGTGTACGGCGTGGACGTGAAGGGGCTGGAATACGCGTGCGTATCGGCGCTCCGCGGACGCGGCCTGACGCTGGCGACCGCCGAAAGCTGTACGGGCGGACAAATAGCGGCGCGTCTGACCGCGATTCCGGGCGTGTCGGCGGCGTACCGGGGCGGCGTGGTCAGCTACTGGACGGAGATGAAAGCGGCCGTTCTGGGCGTCCCGTCCGAAATTCTGGACGCCCACGGGGCGGTATCCGAGCCGACCGCGCGGGCCATGGCCCGGGGCGTATGCGAACTGACGGGCGCGCCGGTGGGCGTATCCGTCACGGGGGTGGCCGGTCCCGACCGGGACGAGCGCGGCGTTGCCGTTGGCACGGTCTATGTCGGCCTCGCCACGCCGGAGGGCACATTCTGCCGCGCGCTGGACTTGGGCCAACGCCGCCGCGACATTCTACAGAATCTCGCCGGAAATCACGCCTTTGACCTCTTGCGCCGCTGGCTGTCCGGACTGCCGCTGTCCCTGTGAGCTTCGCGCCCGTACCGGCATTCAGGCGAACGGAAAAAACCGACGGTCTATAAATTTCGCGGGCCGTACCGGTATTTAGAAAATTTTCAAAACGCCCTTGACAGCGGGGGCGTTTTGTGGTATCTTCCGTTTAGATGAATTTCTAAACAGGAGGGGCGCGTATGGGATTTGGCGAAACCTTTAAAGCGTTGTCAAACCCGGTCCGGCGGAAAATTCTGACGCTCTTAAAAGACGGACCGCTTTCCGCCGGAGAAATCGCCGCACGGTTTCAACTCACCGGCGCCACGATTTCCCATCACTTAAGCGTACTCAAACAGGCCGAACTCGTCTTTGAAAGCCGTGAAAAGAACTACATCTATTATCAGTTGAATACGTCCGTGTTAGAGGACGTGCTGTGCTGGATTGCGGACCTGAAAGGAGATGGAACCAATGAAACGTAATCTTTTTCTGACTTCCGCTGTGATCCTTCTGCCCGTCTTCGCGGGAATGGCGCTCTGGGGGCGTCTGCCTGAACGCGTCCCCACGCATTTTAACTTTCAGGGCGTGGCGGACGGCTGGAGCGGAAAGCCGTTCGCCGTGTTCGGACTGCCCCTCTTTCTGCTGGCCGTGCACTTTCTTTGCGTGTTCGGCGTGTCCCATGACCCGAAAGCGGGCAACGTCAGCGGGAAAATGCGCGCGCTGGTGTTATGGATTTGTCCGGGGGTGTCGCTGTTCGTGGCGGCGATGATTTATCCCAGCGCGCTGGGGTACCCTGTGAACGCGCGGGTTTTTGCCATGCTGTTGACCGGGGCCGTGTTCGTGGTCGTGGGAAACTATCTGCCCAAGTGCCGGCAGAATTACACGGTAGGAATCAAACTTCCGTGGACGCTCCACGATGAGGAGAACTGGAACCGGACCCACCGTCTGGCCGGACCATTATGGGTCGCGGGCGGCTTCCTGATGATTCTGAACGCCTTTTTACCGTTCAATCCGGCGTACGTGTTCGCGGGCGTACTGATTCTGGGCGTAGGCGTGCCCGTGGTCTACTCCGCCGCGCTGTACGTCATGAAACATAGGCGCGTATCATAAAAAGCGGCCTTCCCGGGGACCGGGAAGGCCGACCGCGTTCAGTTCAGTTTTTGGATCCCGTCCGCCGCCAGCGTAAAATAGGGCGCGGACTGGAAATAAGACTCGTGGAAAGCCCCGTCAAACACGGCCTCTTCCGAATCGGCGACAAAATCGCCGTCCGTGTCGAGCGCGTACGCCTGTTTTAGCGGCGCGCCGTTGACCGTAAACGCGGACGCGTCGAACACCTGTAACGAGCCGTCCGAAAGCGCGGCCTTGACTTCGTCCAGTTTTTCGTCCGTGCCGTCAGCAATCAGGTTACGGTTCAGGGGCGTAAGCTCCACGGCGCGCATATCCAGCCCGTGACACCAGTCCTGTTCCAGTTCTTCGCCGTTGAGCACGGCGCGGATCGCGTGTTCAAAGTACACGGCCCAGTCAATCCGCGCGGAGGCAAGGGACGCTTCCGGCGCGATGGGCGTCATGTCGTAGTTGTAGCCGGTGTGGAGAATCCCCGCGGACTGCGCAACGGCGGCGATGTCCGGGTTGTCGGAATGCTGTGAAATCAGCTCACAGCCCATGTCAGCGAGCGCGGAAGCGGCGTCCCGTTCGGCGGCGGCGCCGACAAACCGTACTTTCATGGTCACGCCGGGGCAGACGCTCCGCGCGCCGAGATAGTACGCCGTGTAACCGGAAATCACTTCCGCGTCCTCGGACGCGCCCACGTAACCGATCACGGCCTCTTCGGGGGTAATTTCGCCGTTGTCGATCCGCTCTTGCAGTTTCATTCCGGCGACAATGCCAGCCAGATACCGGCCTTCGTGGATGTTCGCGAACGCGTTGTGAGTGTTGGACAGAGCGTCCGCCCGCGAGACCTGACCCCCGCACGCCACAAACTGGACGTCAGGGTATTTTGGGGCCGCGTTCAACATGAACGCCTCAAAGCCGGGCGAATTGTTGAAAATCAGTTGACAGCCGTCCTTGGCCAGTTCGCGGTTCGCGGTTTCACAGACGCCGTTTTCGTCCACGTTCCACTTGACGGCCCAGTCCACGTTGATACCTTCCGCGGCCAGCATTACGGAAGCGTCATTTTTGCCGCGGATGAAATTGTAGGTGCAGCCTTCGTTTTCGTCCCCGGTACAGATCAGGCCGACTTTGATTGTTTTGGTATCGGGCGGTTCTACGGCGGTTTCGGAATCCTGTTCCACGGGCGTACCGCCGCAGGCGCACAGGCACAGTATCAGGCACAGCGATGGAAACAGGGCGGGAAATTTCATGCGGATGTCCTCCTTTTCGCGTGATGTCATGGTCCGGCGCCTATCATACAAGGCGGGACCGCAAAAATCAAGCCGGAAAGTCGCGGTCATGTTCCGTAACGGAAAAGGCGCGGAACTTGTCAGAACGTTTCCACAGTAGTTCACTGGCATATCCGCTATAAAACGGCAAGGCTTTTTCGTCAAGTTGACGAAAAGCAACGGGATTTTGTCAAAAATTTAACAAAAATTCTGGAAATCGAAAGTTCCCGTTGACGGAAAGCCGAAAAAACCTTATAATGGTCCGGAAAGCAGACATCCGGCCCGCTGTGACGGCGGGCTACCTGTCGCGGACGGTCCGGAGGGCCGAAAAATTCAACAAACGGAGGACCATTATGAAAGAACTCTATGTTGTCAACTGTTGCAGAACGGCTATCGGTTCCTTTGGCGGCTCCCTGAAGGACACGCCCGCCGCCGAATTGGGCGCCATTGTGGTCAAAGAGGCGTTGAAACGGGCCAATGTCGCCCCGGAGAACGTGGACGAAGTAATGTTTGGCTGTATCCTGACCGCGGCGCAGGGCCAGAATGTCGCCCGGCAGGTCGCCATCAAGGCCGGGATTCCGTACGCTGTCCCGGCGTATACGGTCGGCATGGTTTGCGGATCGGGCATGAAGTCCGTCATTGAAGCGGCGCGCGCCATTGTGGCCGGGGATTCCGATATCGTGGTCTGCGGCGGTACCGAGAACATGAGCGCCGCGCCGTACGCGTCCATGGACGCCCGCTGGGGCGCGCGCATGGGCGACAAGAAACTGGTCGATACCATGATTAAAGACGGCCTTTGGGACGCGTTCAACAACTACCACATGGGCACCACCGCCGAGAATATCAATGACGTGTGGGGCATTACGCGGCAGGAACAGGACGAGTTCGCGTTCAGCTCCCAGAGCAAGACGAAGGCCGCGCAGGACTCCGGACGCTTTGATGATGAAATTGTCCCGGTTCCTGTGAAGGTCAAGAAGGAAATCGTAGAGTTTAAGAAGGACGAGTTCCCGCGCCTGACCCCGGTTGAAAAACTGGCGAAACTGCGCGGCGCGTTCCCGGTGGGTCCCGAGTCCCCGAACCCGCAGGTAGTCCACACCTTTGAGCCTACGGGCATTCGGGAAGCCGCCGATAAGGGCACACAGCGCGTAACGGCGGGCAGTGCGTCCGGTATCAATGACGGCGCGGCGGCCATTGTGCTGGCCTCCGGGGAAGCGGTCGAGAAGTACGGACTCAAGCCCATGGCGAAACTCATTGGCTGGGGACAGGGCGGCGTAGACCCCAAGATTATGGGCGTGGGTCCGGTCGTGGCGTCCCGTCAGGCCATGTCCAAGGCGAACGTCACCATTGACGACATCGACCTTGTGGAAGCCAATGAGGCGTTCGCGGCGCAGTCCATCGCCGTGGCGCGCGAACTGGGCTTTGACATGGCGAAAGTCAACGTCAACGGCGGCGCGATTTCTCTGGGCCACCCGGTGGGCGCGTCCGGCGCGCGTATCATTGTAACGCTGTTGCACGAAATGCAGAAGCGTCCGGAGGCCAAGAAGGGCCTCGCCACGCTGTGCATTGGCGGCGGTCAGGGCGTTGCCACGATTTACGAGAAGTGCTGATTGCATAATAACAAGCCACAGGACACGGACGGCCCCGCGTACACGGGACCGTCCGTCTTATTCGTCCACGCCCTGAACATCGAGCAGTTCAATGACGCGCTGTCCGGCGGCGGTGAGGGCCATACTGCCCTTGTGCGGACAGGCGTCATACGCGCTATAGTCGAAGCCGGTCAGGGGTAAGTCGAAGTCCAGTTGAATCAAGCCTTTGATGGCCAAAGCCGACAGTAACTCCGGGCGCATGGCGTCCTCTTCCAGACAGACCGGCGTTTCGGTATCGGCGCGCCGAGCCACGGGCCAGAAGGGGATTTGCGCGAAGCGGCCTAAAAGAAGCAATTCCTCTTCCGTCAGCTCCAATACCCCCGCACAACCCCCGCAAGACCCCCCGCAGTTGCCGCAAGTCTGTTGCATAAAAAACCCTCTTACGTTTCCGGTACGCAGTGGTACGCGTACCAGTCCTTTTTACTGTACGTGTCCCGGATGGCGAAGCCGTTGCGGCGCAGTCCTTCCGCTACCTCCTGTTCCCGTTCGGAGATAATACCCGAACAGAGGAAATGTCCGTCCGGGGCAAGGAGGTTTCGTACCAGCGGCGCAAGGGACAGAATCACGTCCGCCACGATATTCGCAAGGACGATATCATAGCCGCTGCCCAGACGTTCCAGAAGCGCGGCGTCCGACAGCACGTCCCCGCAAAGTACGCTCAAGCGGTCCGGGCCGATTCCGTTCAGCGCGGCGTTTTCGGCGGCGACACGCTGGCACATTTCGTCAATATCCGCCGCCGTGGCCGAAGCCGCGCCCAAGTTCAGGGCCGCTATCGACAGAATACCGCTCCCACAGCCCAAGTCAAGGACCCGTTCCCCGCCCCGTACGCGTTTTTCCAGCAGGGCCAGACACAGTTGTGTGGTGGGATGTTCGCCGGTGCCGAAGGAGAGTCCGGGGTCGAGCACTACGGGGACGCGTCCGCGAATGTCCGCCGCCTCCCATTTGGGCACAATCAGAAGCCGGTCCCCGATTTCTATCGGTTTATAGTAGTCCTTCCAGCCGTATTCCCAGTCGGAGTTTTGCGTGCGCTCCATGCTCATCAGGAGAGGGCCGCAGTCGTCCCGGGATTCTTTGAGGCGTTGCAGGGCAATCCGGGCCTCGGCCAGTTTCGCGTAGCCGTCCTCATCCTCGGGCAGATAGAACGTCACGCGGGAACGTCCGCGCATGGTTTCTTCTAAAGATTCCTCCACGTAGTCCCACGCGGAACGGTTCTGTTCCAGAAATTCATGAAATTCCGTCTCATCTTCCACGGAGACACTGTCAATCCCGATACCGGAGAGCAGTTCCGTGACGGCGTCAAGGCCCGTGTGGGCCGTGTCGATATGCGCCGTGAGCCATTGCGTAACGTCCGCCATCACCGCGGCCTCCCGACAAAGAACAGCGTCAGCACCCCGGCCCCGGTATGACTGCCGATTACCGGTCCCACGTAGCTGATAAAGATTTGTTTGGTACCGAAGCGGCGGCGGACTTCCCCGGCCAGAAATTCGGCGTCATCGGGACAGTCGCCGTGTGTGATGAAAACCGGGTCGTTGACAGGGTCGCGGGCCGTGGCGGCCATATGCTCTATCAGGGAGAACATGGACGCTTTCCGGCCTCTGGCCTTCTCCATGTTAATGAGTTTCCCGGCGTCATCCACGTGCAGGACGGGCTTGACGGCCAGCATACTGCCAAACAATGCGGTCGCGGCGCTGATACGTCCGCCGCGCTTGAGGTGATACAGGTCGTCCACGGTGAACCAGTGGCACATATACGGCGCCATCTCCCGGGCAAACGCGCAGACTTCCTCGAAGGACTTTCCGGCGTCCCGCTCTTTGGCGCAGAGGTAGACAAACAGTCCCTGTCCGCCGGACGCGGAGAGGGAGTCAATGACTTCCACGCGCCGCTCCGGGTACTCCTCCCGCAGATGTTCCGCCGCAATGACCGCGGACTGGTACGTTGTGGACAGGCCGGACGAAAAGGCCAGACAGAGAAGGTCACGCCCTTCCGCGAGTACGCCGCGCATGGCCGTTTCAAAGTCGCCCACGCTGACGGCGGACGTGGCCGCCATTTCCCCGGCGCGTATGCGGTCATAGAACGCCTTGAAGGAAATTTCGCGTCCGTCCAGATAGTTCCGGTAGGTTTTCTCTCCCATCCGGAGACTGAGCGGAAGTACCAGCAGACGCAGTTCCGAAGCCAGTTCCGCGGGCAAATCACAGGAACTGTCCGTCATCAGGCAAAACTCTTTCATCATTCTGTCCTCCCTTCTTTTTCCGCCGGATATTCCGAAACGGACTCCGGTAAGGCGGAAGGCAAACCGCCGGATTTGGCGGCGCGCCGGCTTTTCTTTTCGGCCTCCCGTTCCTGACGCAACAGGGCAACGTACCGGCTGCTGGCGATTCCGGCCGCGTAACTCAACAGCGCGAAATGAATGGCGGCATCGGCGAGACTGTCGGCGTCCCCGCGGCTGTCCATCTCATCGGCGGTGATGTTCAGGGCCTTGTCGAGACTTTCGCAGAAGGCGGCGTAGCCGTCCTGCACGGTATGCGGTCCCTGTAATTCTTCCCGGATGAGCATATCCATATCCCGCGTGGACATGACGCGCTTTAAAATACAAATCGCGGTCAAATAGGCGAGATGTTCGCGGCTGTACTTCTTGCCCTCGGCGCGGGGAACCAGTCCGCTTTTGGTGTAATTGTTGACCATGGCGGCGGTGAGGGCGTCATTGCGGTCGAAACGGATTACCTGCCTGTCCATGTAGCTGAGGACTTGGTCCATATAGAGCGCGAAGTCGGGCATTTGTTCCCACGGGACCGGCCGGTCATGACGCAGACGGTCACGCATTTTTGATAAGTCCATGAACTTTCCCCCCTTTTCTCTTGCGTACCCAGTATAACACTAAAATATGATTTTGTAAACCATGTTTTAGAAGAATTAAAAACGGATTTCCCGGAGGCCGGAAAGCGGCTTCCGTACTATTTCCCCACACAGAAACGCGAAAAGATTCTGGAAACCAGTTCCTCTTTGGCGGCGCGGCCCGTCAGTTCCCCGATGGCCTCCAAGGCCTCCTCAACGTCCGTGAGCACGGCGTCCGGCGTGAAGCCCGATTGCAACGCGGTTTCGGCGCGGCATAAGGCGTCCCGGGCGCGGCGGGCGGCCTCCTCCTGACGCTGGTCCGTCAGTAACGTTCCGGGCGCGCTGTCCCCGTTGGGGAAGAGCGCGGCAACGGCGGCTTCGAGTTCGGACAGCCCCGCGCCGGTTTTCGCCGATACCCGCACGCACGGAACCGCCGGGACCGGGTCCCCGGTACGGGAAGCGTCTTGCGGCAGGTCGCGTTTGTTCCGTACGAACACCCACGGTTTCCCGCTGTCCCGCGCCAGCCGGACGGCCTCGGCGTCCTCTTCATTGGGGGCCGCGCTTCCGTCCGTGACGACAAGAATCAGGTCCGCGGCCTGTACGGCTTTCCGGGAGCGTTCCACGCCTAACGATTCCACGGCGTCCCGGGCGTCCCGCAGTCCGGCGGTGTCGGTGAGGCGCAGGAGCGTTCCGCCGCAGACAATCGACTCCTCTACCGTGTCACGCGTAGTCCCGGGAATGTCCGTGACAATCACGCGTTCAAACCCGGCCAGCGCGTTAAAGAGGGAGGATTTCCCGGCGTTCGGACGGCCGATGATCACGGTCCTGACGCCGGATTTCAGGACCTGTCCGCGCTTACAGGCGTTCAGGAGCCGGTCAAGGCGTTCCGTGCCGTTCGACAGGGCGGCGGCGATTTCTTCCGGCCGTACGTCCTCTATGTCCTCGTCCGGGTAGTCCACCACGGCGTAGAAGCGCGCCGCGACATCCAGTAAGGCGTCCTGTAGGGGTTCGAGTACGCGCCGGAGCGCGCCGTCAAGCTGTGCGGCGGCGTTCCGGGCGGCGGCGGCGGTTTCGGCGTCAATCAGGTCAATGACGGCTTCCGCTTCCGTGAGGTCGAGCCGGCCGTTGAGGAAGGCGCGTTTTGTGAATTCTCCGGCGGCGGCCTGTCTGGCCCCGGCCCGGAAGAGCGCGCGCAACGCCTCCCGCAGAACCACGGGCGAACCGTGGCAGTGAAATTCCGCGCAGTCCTCCCCGGTGTAACTGTGGGGGGCGGGAAAGCGTACGGCAAGGACATGGTCAATCACGGCCCCGGTCGTGTCGAACAGGCTCCCCAGCGACAGGGCACGCGGCGGGAGTTCCGCGAACGTCTTTCCGGAATCGGCGCGGAACACTTGATCACAGACAGTAAAACAACCGTCCCCGGAGAGACGGAGAATGCCAATGGCACAACGGTTCTGTCCCGTTGCAATGGCGGCGATGGGTTCTGACATGGCTTTTTCACTCCCAACCGGCCCCGTACGGCCTGAATTGTCCCCATGATAGCACAGGCGGGAGAGAAAGTCACGCGAAACTTCCCCGGAACGCCTTGTAAAGAGGCGCGGCCCGGAGTATAATGTACCCATTCCTTGTCAGGAGGGGCATTATGAAAAAGTACGCTTACATAGGAATGTGTATTTTGTTATTTGCCGCGCTCGCGGCGTGTCATGTCAGCACGAGTATGACCGGCGGACAAAACGCCGCGGAAACGCCGGATTCCGTAACGGCGCCCGCTTCCGCGGAAACGTCCGATTCCGTGACGGCGTCCGATTCCGCGGAAACGTCCGATTCCGTAACGGCGTCCGATTCCGCGGAAACGTCCGATTCCGTAACGGTGCCCGCTTCCGCGGAAACGTCCGATTCCGTGACGGTGCCCGCTTCCGCGGAAACGCCCGATTCCGCGGCGTCATCCGCGGAGGCCCGGGACTTGACGGCAAAGGAGCTTCAGCAATGGAGCGAATTTCTGTGTCAACCGGACTGTAACGGCTTTCTGATGAGCAACTTTACCACGCCCCTGCAAGCCGATTTAGGCTCCGTATTTTATACCGGGGCCGGAATCGGCGAAGCCCCCACGGAGGAAATGATCGGCGAGTATCTGCAAGAAAACGACTTGGAGGAAGCCTACACGGACGTCACGTTTATTCCCTACGACAAGGCCAATGAGGTTCTGGAACGCCGTACCGGTTACACGCTGGCGCATTTCAAGCTGTCCGGCAATGACATTCCCATGTACTATTCCCAAAAGTACGCGGGCTACTTCCAGATGGCCGGGGACACGAACTATATGCCCGTGGAGTGCGTGTCCGGACGGCGGAACGCGGACGGGTCCGTGTTTCTGGAAGTCCGGGAAACTCCGTGGGAAGAGGACTGGTCCTGTACCTTTAAAACCGCGCTCCGCCCCGATTCCGCCGGACAGAATACGCTCTTTGAAAGCAATGTCATCACAGGCGGCTGGATGACTTGGGAGGCTGACTAAAAAACATCCCCGCACAGGCGGGGATGTTTCCTTTCCCGATGGGTTACACCGCCACAAAGAACTTGACAAGGAACAGCGCGGAAATGACGTAAGTCAGGACAGAAACCCGGTTTCCGCGTCCCGTAAACAGTTGGATGACGGTATAGCAAATCATGGCGAGGCCGATCGCGTGTCCAATGGAGCCGGAAATCGGCATGGCCAGCAGCATAAGAAAGACGGGTACCGCTTCGTCCACGGACGAGAAATCAATCTTGCCCAGCCCTTGGAGCATTAAAATTCCCACGTAGATGAGGGCGGCGGAAGTGGCTTGCGCGGGAATCACGGCCGCCACGGGCGCGATAAAGATACACAGCAGGAACATCACGGCGGTTGTCAGCGCGGTCAGGCCGGTTCGCCCGCCGGCTTCCACGCCGGACGCCGACTCCACAAAGGTGGTCACGGTGGACGTACCGGTACACGCGCCCGTTACGGTGCCGATGGCATCGGACAGGAGCGCTTCCCGCATTTGCGGCATATTGCCGTTTTTGTCCACCATGCCCACGCGGGAGGCGGTGCCAATCAATGTGCCGATGGTGTCGAACATATCGATCATGCAGAAGGTCAGGACCAGCGTAATGGCCGTAAACCAGCCGATCCGGAAGAAAGTCGAGAAATCGAAGCGGAACAGGGTGGTGGAGGCCATGTCCGCGAACGGAGGCACAAAGGACGCCGTGGACAGGGACGCGAACGGGTTGACGCCCAGAATGACCGCTTCCCCGGCCCAGTACACCACGGACGCCGCCAGCATACCCAGCAGTACCGCCGCCTGTATACCCCGCAGACTTAACAGGATAATCACAAACAGCCCGACAAACATGGTCACCACGGACAGCACCATCATAGTGTATTCCGCGCCCATATTCGTTTTGAGTACGCCGGGGGTCATGGCGCCGAAGAAGTCGCGCATGACATAGAACGGCGTGGAATAACCGTTGCCTTCCGCGTAGATTCCGGCGTTGGAGCCGAGGCCGATGTTCATGAGCATAAGGCCGATCGCCGGACCGATTCCGAGCCGGACACAGGCCGGAATGGCCGTCACAATGCGGTCCCGGATACGGAAAATCGACAGCAGGATAAACACAACGCCTTCTACCAGAATAATGCACAACGCGGCTTGAAAGGCGTTGGCGTAGTCGATTTCGAGCATGGCGGCAATGTTGGCCACAATGACCGCGAAAAAGCTGTTAAGGCCCATTCCGGGAGCCATTGCAAAGGGCTTGTTCGCCAGAAAGGCCATACAGGCCGTACCGAACGCCGAGGCCAGACAGGTCGCCAGAAAGACGCCGTTCCACAGAGGCGTACCGACCGCGAAGCCGGTCAACAGGTTCGGGTTCAGGGCGATGATATAGGCCATGGTCATGAAGGTTGTCAGTCCGGCCAGAATTTCCGTCCGGACGCTGGTTCCGTTCTCCCGGAGACGAAAGAACTGTTCCATAAGGATTTCCCTCCTTTATTGGCGATTAGCGCGGATTCTTTCCCTGCGCCGCGTTCACTGTAACATAATTTGCCGGAAATTACAATACCCTTGCCCGAATTTTTTGCGCGGAATCGCGGAAGCGATAAAAATACGCTATTTTACGCGCCGAAAGAAAGAAAAGATTTGACATAACGAACGCTTTGTAGTATTCTTGACGCCATCAGGGGCGTTGTCGGACGCCCGAATTATCCAATCAGGGGAGGGAATCGAATCATGAAGAAGGTCGCGGTCATCATGGGCAGCGATTCCGACTGGCCGATTGTAAAACCGGCCCGGGACTGTCTGGACGCGCTCGAGATTCCGTACGAAGCACACATTTTTAGCGCGCACCGTACCCCGGAAGAGGCCGCCCGCTTTGCGCGCAACGCCCGTGACAACGGCTTTGGCGTTCTGATTTGCGCGGCGGGCATGGCGGCGCACTTGGCGGGCGCGTTCGCGGCGAACACTACGCTTCCCGTGATTGGCATTCCCGTCAAGGGCGGCGCGCTGGACGGTCTGGACGCCTTGCTTGCTACCGCGCAAATGCCCGGCGGCATTCCGGTGGCCACGGTCGCCCTTAACGGCGCGAAAAACGCCGCCGTGCTTGCGGCCGAGATTCTGGCCGTCACGGACGAAGCGCTTGCCGCGAAACTCGAGGCGGACCGCGTCCGCGCGCGGCAGGACATCGCCCGGAAAGAAGCCGCCTTGCAGGCCTCCCTTTCGCGCTGAGGAAACGACATGGGCGGATTCTTTGGAGCCATTTCCCGGCGCGACTGCGTTATGGACGTCTTTTTCGGGGTGGACTACCACTCCCATTTGGGCACCCGCCGGGGCGGGATGGTCGTATACAGTCCGGACACCGGCTTTCAGCGGCAGATACACAGCATTGAGAACACCCCGTTCCGGACCAAGTTTGAAACGGACCTGTCAAAGTTCCACGGCACCAGCGGAATCGGCTGTATCAGCGACACGGACCCCCAGCCGCTGCTTGTGCGCTCTCATTTGGGCATCTACGCGATTTCCACCGTGGGACGTATCAACAACGCCGAAACGCTTGTGGAACGTTACTTTTCCACGGGGGGGCGGCAGTTCATGGCCATGAGTTCCGGCGCGGTCAACGCCTCGGAACTGACGGCGGCCCTGATCAATGAGGAAGCGTCCTTCTGTGAGGGGATACGCCGCGCGCAGGAACAGATTGACGGCTCGTCCAGCGTTCTGCTCCTGACGCCCGAAGGCCTGATTGCCGCGCGGGACCGGCTGGGACGTCTGCCCGTACTGGTCGGCCAGAATGACGAAGGGTGCTGTGTGTCGTTCGAGTCGTTCGCCTACCGCAAACTGGGCTACCACACGGTAAAAGAACTCGGCCCGGGGGAAATCGTGCGCGTGACGCCGGACGGCGTGGAACAACTGCACCCCCCCGGAGACGCCATGCGTATTTGCGCCTTCCTCTGGACGTACTACGGCTACCCCAACTCAAATTATGAGGGCGTCAACGTGGAAGTCATGCGCTATACGAACGGGGAAATCATGGCGCGGGAAGAGGCGTTGCGGGACGCGGTCCCGGACGTGGATTTCGTGGCGGGCGTGCCGGATTCCGGAGTGCCCCACGCGATCGGCTACGCGAACCGTTCCGGAAGGCGTTTCGCCCGTCCGTTCGTCAAGTATACGCCCACGTGGCCGCGCTCGTTCATGCCCGAAAATCAGGACGTGCGCAATCAGGTGGCCAAAATGAAGCAGATTCCCGTACCGGAACTCATTGAGGGGCGGAAACTGCTCTTTGTGGACGACTCCATTGTCCGGGGAACGCAACTGCGGGAAACGGTGGAATTTCTTTACGAGAGCGGCGCGCAGGAAGTGCACATTCGTTCGGCGTGTCCGCCGGTGATGTACGGGTGCAAGTATCTGAACTTTTCGCGGAGCAATTCCCACATGGAACTGTTAGCCCGCCGTGCCGTACGGCTACTGGAAGGCAATGACGGAGAGGAGTTTTTGCCGGAATACTCGGACGCGTCCACGGAGCGCGGACAATGTCTGTTAAAGTCGATTTGCGAACAGATGGGCTTTCATTCGCTGGGCTACCAGTCTTTGGACGGCCTTTTGGAAGCTATCGGAATCGACCGGGAAAAAATCTGCACGTACTGCTGGACAGGCAGAGAGTAAGGAGGATGACGCGTGAAAAAGCTGGAACAGATTTATGAGGGGAAAGCCAAGAAAGTGTTCCGCACGGACGACCCCGCGCTTTGTATCGTAGAGTACAAAGACGATGCCACGGCGGAGAACGGCAAAAAGCGCGGCACGATTGTCGGAAAGGGCGTGGTCAACAATCAGATGACCAACCGCCTGATGGCACGCATGGAGAAGGCCGGCATTCCCACGCACTTTGTCGAGGAACTCAGCGAACGGGAGACGCTGGTCAGAAAGGTGTCGATTGTGCCCCTTGAGGTCATTGTACGGAACATCTCCGCGGGACATTTCGCGTCCCGTTACGGCGTGGCGGAGGGGATTGTGTTCGACAGCCCCACGATTGAGTTTTCCTACAAGAATGACGAACTGGACGACCCCCTTCTGAACGCCTACCACGCCCGCGCGTTGAAACTGGCCAGCGCGGAGGAAATCGAGACCATTAAAAAGTACGCGTTCGCGGTCAATGAGGAGTTGAAAGCGTTCTGGAAGGAATGCGGCGTCATTCTGGTGGACTTCAAGTTGGAGTTCGGGCGGCTCCCGGACGGAACCATTGTGCTTGCCGATGAAATCAGCCCGGACACCTGCCGCCTGTGGGACGAAAAGACCCGCGAGAAACTGGACAAGGACCGCTTCCGCCGTGACATGGGCGGCGTGGAGGACGCTTACGCGGAAGTCATGCGGCGGCTTCTGGCCCACGACAATTAATGTTTGGGAGGTGGCGCGGGTGCGCAGTTTTTCGGAGAGCTACAAGGCGGCGGGAGTCGATATCGAGGCCGGTTACGCCGGAGTGAACTTAATGCGCGGTCACGTGGAACGGACGAAGATTCCCGGCGTGATATCCGGGCTGGGCGGGTTCGGCGGACTGTTCGCGCCGGACCTGAGCGCCTACCGTGACCCCGTGCTGGTGTCCGGTACGGACGGCGTGGGGACCAAACTCCGTATCGCGCAACTGATGAACCGGCACGACACGGTCGGGATCGACTGCGTGGCGATGTGCGTCAACGATGTGCTCTGCTGTGGGGCGAAACCGCTGTTTTTTCTGGACTATATCGCAATCGGGAAGAACGAGCCGGAAAAGGTGGCGTCACTGGTTTCCGGCGTGGCGGAAGGATGCGTACGGGCCGGCTGCGCGTTACTCGGCGGCGAAACGGCCGAACATCCCGGCGTCATGAGGGCCGATGAGTACGATCTGGCCGGGTTTACGGTGGGCATTGTGGACCGCGCGCGGCTGATTGACAATTCCGCGATCGTACCCGGCGATGCCGTGATCGCGCTTCCGTCCTCCGGACTGCATTCCAACGGCTTTTCGCTCGTGCGGCAGGTGTTCCACGTGGAGACGGGCAGTCTGACGCGAATCGTCCCGGAACTGGGCGGTATGCTCGGCGAGGTTCTCTTGACGCCGACCGCCATTTATGTGAAGCCGGTGTTACGCTGTCTGGAGACGTTGCGCGTCAAGGGCCTGAGCCACATTACCGGCGGCGGATTTCAGGAGAACATTCCGCGCTGTCTGCCAAAGGGCGTGAGCGCGAAACTGGACAAGGCCGCCATCCGGGTCCCGCCCGTGTTCCATCTCTTGCGCGACATGGGCCACATCCCGGAACATGATATGTTTAACACGTTCAATATGGGCGTGGGTATGGTCATGGTTGTGGCGGCGGATATCGCGGACCGCGCCATGGAACTGTTACGGGAGGAAGGCTGTCAGGCCTACGCGCTGGGAGAGATTGTCGCGGGGGATGAGGGCGTTATTTTCCGCTGAGCGTTCGGAAGGGGGAAGGGCGATGGACAAGATACGAATCGCGGTCTTTGTCTCGGGCGGCGGGACAAACTTGGAAGCGTTGCTCAACGCGCAGGAGCGCGGGGAAATCCCGCACGGGGAGATTGTACTGGTCATTTCCAGCGTGGCGGACGCGTACGCGTTGACCAGAGCGGAACGGCACGGCGTCCGCGCCGTCACGGTGGAGCGAAAAGGAACCGCCCCGCAGGATTTTGAGGCGGCGCTGTTGCGCTGTCTGCTGGAAGCGAAAATTGACGTGATTATACTGGCGGGATTCCTGACGATTCTGTCGGAGGAGTTCGTCAAACTCTGGCCGGACCGTATTCTCAACGTGCACCCGTCCCTGATTCCGTCCTTCTGCGGCAAGGGCTACTACGGGCTGAAAGTGCACGAGGAAGCGCTGGCGCGGGGCGTAAAAGTCACGGGCGCAACGGTGCACCTTGTCAACGAGATTCCGGACGGCGGAACCATCCTGTTGCAGAAGGCGGTGGAAGTCCTCCCCGGCGACACGCCGGAGGTCTTGCAGAAGCGCGTCATGGAGCAGGCCGAATGGCTTTTGCTTCCGCGCGCGGCGGAAATCGTATGCGAACAACTCATGAAGAACGGAGGCGGCGGAAATGCGTGAACTGGAATTGAAGTACGGTTGCAACCCGAACCAGAAGCCCGCGCGAATTTTCATGCGCGGAGAGCGTGAACTTCCTATTGCGGTCCTCAACGGAAAGCCGGGGTATATCAATTTTCTGGACGCGTTCAACTCGTGGCAACTGGTCCGGGAACTGAAGGCGGCGACCGGTATGCCGGCGGCGGCGTCCTTTAAACACGTCTCCCCGGCGGGGGCCGCGCTGGGGAATCCGATTTGTGAAACGGGCCGTAAAATCCTGTTCGTGGAAGAGGGACTGGAACTCTCTCCCATTGCCTGTGCCTACATCCGCGCGCGCGGCTCGGACAGGCTCTGCTCTTACGGCGACTGGGCCGCGCTGTCGGACATCTGCGATGAACCCACCGCGCGTTACCTCAAGAACGAGGTCTCGGACGGGATTATTGCTCCCGGATACACCAAAGAGGCCTTGGAAATCCTGAAAAGCAAGAAAAAGGGCGCGTACAACGTGGTACGGATAGACCCCGACTATGAGCCGGAGCGCGAGGAATACAAGGACGTGTTCGGAATCACGTTCCAGCAGAGCCGGAACGATTACCGGATTGACGAGTCGATTCTTGGCAATATCGTGACGAAAAACAAGGACCTCCCCGACCACGCGAAACGCGACATGATGGTCGCGCTGATTACCTTAAAATATACGCAGTCAAACTCCGTCTGCTACGTGCGGGAGGGACACGCAATCGGCGTGGGCGCCGGACAGCAGAGCCGTATACACTGTACGCGTCTGGCGGGAAACAAGGCCGACAACTGGTTTTTGCGTCACCATCCCCGCGTGCTCGAACTGCAATTTGCGGACGGTATCCGCCGCGCCGAACGTGACAACGCCATTGACGTGTATTTGTCCGATGAGTGTCAGGACATCCTCGCCGATGACGTGTGGCGGAATACCTTCCGCGTAAAGCCGGAACCCTTGACAACGGAGGAGAAACGGGACTGGATTTCCAAGTTTTCCGGCGTGACAGTCGGATCGGACGCGTTTTTCCCGTTCGGCGACAACGTGGAGCGGGCACGGAAAAGCGGCGCGAATTATATCGTGCAGCCCGGAGGTTCCATCCGGGACGACAACGTCATTGCCGCCGCCGACAAGTACAACATGGTCATGTCCTTTACGGGAATGCGTCTGTTCCACCACTGAGAATACGGAGGACGGCACATGAAACTGTTAGTAGTGGGCGGCGGAGGCCGTGAACACGCAATTATCCGGAAACTGAAAGAAAATCCGTCCGTGGAAGTGGTCTACGCGCTTCCGGGCAACGGCGGAATCGCAGAGGACGCGGTATGTGTGCCGGAAATCGGCGCAAAGGACCTTGACGGCATTGTGAACTTTGCGCGGTCGCATACCATTGACTTTGCGGTCGTGGCCCCGGATGACCCGTTAGCGATGGGCTGCGTGGACCGTCTGCACGAAGCCGGGATTCCCTGTTTCGGTCCGGACGCGAAGGCGGCAAGAATCGAAAGCAGTAAGGTGTTCGCGAAGAACCTTATGAAGAAGTACGGCATTCCCACGGCGGCGTATCAGGTGTTTACGGACCCGAAAGCGGCGTTGGAGTACCTGAACGGCGCGCAATTCCCGATCGTCCTGAAGGCGGACGGTCTGGCGCTGGGAAAGGGCGTGCTGATTGCGCGGACGCCGGACGAAGCGCGTCAGGCCGTACGGACGCTGATGGAGGACCGGGTTTTCGGCGCGGCGGGGGATGAAATCGTCATAGAGGAATTTTTGACCGGTCCGGAAGTCAGCGTACTGGCGTTCACGGACGGGACGGCGATTGCCCCCATGGCATCGTCCATGGACCACAAGCGAATCGGGGACGGCGACGCCGGCCTGAATACGGGCGGTATGGGCGCCGTGGCCCCGAACCCGTACTATACGCCCGAAACCGCGAAAATCTGTATGGACACGATTTTCCTTCCGACTTTGCGCGCCATGCGGGAAGAGGGCTGTCCGTTCAAGGGCTGTCTGTATTTCGGGCTGATGTTGACGCCGGACGGGCCGAAAGTCATTGAATACAACTGCCGTTTCGGGGACCCGGAAACGCAGGTCGTCCTTCCGCTCCTGAAAACGGACCTTCTGACGGTCATGCGGGCGGTCGAAAACGGGACGTTATCCGAACTCCCCGTTGAATGGTCCGGGGACAGCGCGGCGTGCGTCATACTGGCTTCCGGAGGGTATCCGGAACATTACCAGACCGGGAAGGAAATCAGCTTTACAAAGCCCATGCCGCCAAACGTCACCTGTTACCACGCCGGAGACAAGGACTGTCAGGGACGCTTGGTGACGTCCGGCGGGCGCGTACTGGGCCTGACGGCGGTCGCGCCCACGCTGAAACAGGCTATCCGGGACGCCTATCAGGCCGCGGACGCGGTGCGGTTCGAGGGAAAATATCTGCGTCGCGATATCGGAGACCGGGCCTTACTGGCCGAAACACCTTGAAGGGAGGCGAACGCGCTTGGTAAGGCGGGTTTACGTAGAAAAGAAAGAAGGACTGCGTCAGGAAGCGGAAAGCCTCTGCCGGGAACTGCGTAGCGTTCTGGGCGTTTCGGCTTTGCGCGGCGTGCGGATTATCCGCCGTTATGACGTGGAAGGGCTGGACGGCTCCACGTTTGACCGTGCGGTCCGGACGGTGTTTTCCGAGCCGCAGGTCGATGAGGCGTCGCTGGTCCTCTCGCTGGACGCCAACGGACCCGAAACTGTCTTTGCGGTGGAGGCGCTCCCGGGACAGTTCGATCAGCGGGCCGATTCCGCGGCGGCCTGTATCCAGTTAATGACGCGCGGGGCGCGGCCCGTGGTGCGTACGGCGGACATCTACCGTCTTTTGGGCGCGCTGAGCGCCGGGGACGTGGAGAAGATAAAACGGTATCTGATCAACCCCGTGGAGACGCGGGAGGCTTCCCGGGAAGTTCCCGAAACTCTGCGGGACGACTGGGCCGCGCCCGCGATGGTGGAGACCGTAACCGGCTTTGCCGCGCTGGACGAGGACGGCCTGTCGGACCTTCTCGACCGGATGGGCCTTGCCATGGACCTTGACGACTTGAAGTGTCTGCGGGCGTACTTCCGGGACGAGGAACGCCGGGACCCCACCGTAACGGAACTCCGCGTTGTGGACACGTACTGGTCCGACCACTGCCGGCACACGACCTTCTCCACGCGTATTGACCGCGTGGAAATCGTGAATCCGGACGTACGGGCGGCCTATGAGCGGTACCTGTCGGCGCGGGAGGAGGCGTACGGGGAAAACGCGTCTGTCCGGCCGCAGACCCTGATGGACCTTGCCACGATAGGCGCGAAAGTCCTCAAGCGGCGCGGACTGCTGAAGAATCTGGACGAGAGCGAAGAAGTCAACGCCTGTTCCGTACGCGTCACGGCGACCGTGGACGGCCGGCCCGAGGACTGGCTTCTGATGTTCAAGAACGAAACCCATAATCATCCCACGGAAATTGAGCCGTTTGGCGGCGCGGCAACGTGTATCGGCGGATGTATCCGGGACCCGCTTTCTGGCCGGGTATGGGTGTATCAGGCCATGCGCGTGAGCGGCGGCGGGGACCCGCGCGTACCGGTCGATGAAACGCTTCCCGGCAAACTCCCGCAGAGGAAGTTAGCGCAGACCGCCGCCGCCGGGTATTCGTCTTACGGCAATCAAATCGGCCTTGCCACGGGGCTGGTCAGTGAAATCTACCACCCCGGATACGTGGCGAAGCATATGGAAATCGGCGCGGTCGTGGGCGCGGCCCCGGCGGAAAACGTGGTCCGGAAACGTCC
Organism: Oscillibacter sp.; assembly: GCA_017446225.1. Taxonomy (GTDB): domain Bacteria; phylum Bacillota; class Clostridia; order Oscillospirales; family Oscillospiraceae; genus Oscillibacter. The sequence goes on along the minus strand of JAFSRH010000007.1, from coordinate 4,606 downwards.
CGTTCCCGGGGACGTGGTCGTACTTCTGGGCGGACGGACGGGGCGTGACGGTATCGGCGGGGCTACCGGCTCGTCCAAGAGCCACCATCGGGACTCCCTCACGACTATGGCCAGCGAAGTCCAGAAGGGCAACGCCCCGGAAGAGCGGAAACTGCAACGCTTATTCCGTGACGCGTCCGTTACGCGCCTGATCAAACGGTGCAATGATTTTGGCGCGGGGGGCGTAAGCGTGGCCGTTGGGGAACTCGCGGACGGACTGGAAATCAATCTGGACGCGGTACGGAAGAAGTACGAAGGCCTTGACGGTACGGAACTGGCCATTTCCGAGTCACAGGAACGGATGGCGGTCGTAGTCGCGCCGGAGGACGCGGAGGCATTCATACAGGCCGCGGCGCGCGAAAATCTGGAAGCGTATCCCGTGGCGGAGGTGACGCGTACGCCGCGCGTAGTGATGAAGTGGCGGGGCGCGACGATTGTCAACCTGTCGCGGGCGTTCCTGAACACCAATGGCGCGGAGAAGCATATTACCGTACGCGTCCCGGACAGCCGGACAGAGGCGGAACCTCTCCCTGACACGTTGCGCGGCATGGCGGCGGATTTGCGCACGGCGTCCCGCCGCGGACTGGCGGAACGGTTTGACTCCACGGTCGGCGCGGGGTCCGTGCTCATGCCGTTCGGGGGCGTGGCGCAAAAGACGCCGACACAGGTCATGGCGGCGCTCCTGCCGGTCGCGCCCGGACGGGAAACGGAAGACTGTAGCGTCATGTCGTGGGGTTTTGACCCGGAGAGCGTGTCGGCGGACCCCTTTGACGGCGCGCGGCGAAGCGTACTGGTTTCGCTGGCGAAACTGTGCGCGGCGGGCTGTGACTACCGGAGGGCGTATCTGACGTTTCAGGAATATTTTGAAAAACTCCGTCAGGACCCGTCCCGGTGGGGCAAGCCGTTCGCGGCGCTGTTAGGGGCCTTGGAGGCGCAGTTGGAATGCGGCGTTGCGGCCATTGGCGGGAAAGATTCCATGTCCGGGTCGTTCTTGGACATGGACGTACCCCCGACATTGGTTTCTTTCGCGATTGCCCCGGCTAAGGCGGGGGAGGTCCTGTCGCCGGAGTTCAAACGCGCCGGGAAAAAGTACGGGAACCCGGTGTATTTGTTCGGCGCGTCCGGCGGGGAAACCGTGGACTATGCCGCGCTGAAAGAGGCGTGGGACACGTTCCACACGCTCTGTCAGGCCGGGAAGGTAAAGGCCGCGTGGGCGGTGGAATACGGCGTTGCCGAGGGCGTCATGAAAATGTCGTTCGGCAACCGGATCGGGTTCCGTGCCCAGACGGAAGCGGATGTGCCGTGGTACAGGCCCTGTCCGGGCGCGATTGTGGCCGAACTGGCCGAGGAAGTCGAATACGGCACGCCCATTGGCGTTACCACGCTGGAACCGGTCGTCAGTATCGGCAGTGACCGGGCGGCGGTCACGGAACTGCTTTCTTTGAACGAAGGCGTATTGGAGGACGTGTACCCGAACCGCGCGGAGACGGAACAGACATGGGCGCCCGTCCTGACGGATACCGGCCAGAGGCCCAAAACCGCGCCGAAAGTCGGCGTCTCAAAGCCGCGCGTCCTGATTCCCGTCTTTCCCGGCACGAATTGCGAGTACGACAGCGCCCGCGCGGTCATCCGGGCCGGACTGGATCCCGATATTTTCGTAATCAACAACCAGTCCGCGCGGGACGTGGAGGCGTCCGCGAAACGGTTCGCGGCGAAAGTCGCCGAAAGTCAGATTGTCTTTATCCCGGGCGGCTTCTCGGGCGGCGACGAACCGGACGGTTCCGGAAAATTCATCACGGCGTTCTTCCGAAATCCGGGCGTGTCGGACGCGGTCATGGACTTGCTGAAAGAGCGTTACGGCCTGATGTTGGGCATTTGCAACGGCTTTCAGGCGTTAATCAAACTCGGCCTTGTGCCCTACGGCGAAATCCGCGATATGGACGCCGACTGTCCCACGCTGAGTTACAATGTGATCGGGCGGCACCAGTCCCGGATTGTCCGTACGCGGGTTGCTTCCAGACGTTCGCCGTGGCTGGCGAGGGTCCGGGAAGGGGACGTTGTCAACGTGCCGGTCTCCCACGGGGAAGGGCGCTTCCTGTGTCCCCACGCGCTGTTGACGCAACTGGGCGCAAACGGCCAGATTGCCACGCAGTACGTGGACCTGAAGGGGAATCCGTCCATGGACGTGGAGTACAACCCGAACGGGTCCGTATGGGCCGTGGAGGGACTGCTGTCCCCGGACGGGCGCGTGTTCGGCAAAATGGGACACTCGGAGCGGGTCGGCCCCGCGCTCTACCGTAACGTCCCCGGCGATTACGACTTGGGGCTGTTCGATTCCGCGAAGGACTATTTTCGTCTGTAACCTGTCAACATCTGCGAAAGAAACGAGGTGCGTTATGGCATATTTTTTCCCGGAGCCTTCCCGTACGTTCAGTGAGTATCTGCTGGTCCCCGGCTACTCGTCCTCAGAGTGCGTACCGGCAAACGTGTCGCTACAGACCCCGGTCGTGAAATTCCGCCGCGGGGAGACGTCCCCTTTGATGATGAATGTCCCCATGGTATCCGCGGTCATGCAGGCGGTGTCCGGGGAAAAGATGGGCATCGCGCTGGCCAAAGAGGGCGGCATTGCCTTTATCTACGTCTCACAGCCGATCGCCGAACAGGCGGCCATGGTACGGCGGGTGAAGCGTACGAAAGCGGGCTTTGTCGTGAGCGCGTGCAACCTGAAAACCGATGACACGCTGGCGGACGTGATCGAACTCAAGGCGCGTACGGGCTACTCGACCATGGCCGTGACCGAGGACGGAAGCGGTACCGGAAAACTGCTGGGACTGGTCACGAGCCGGGATTACCGCGTCAGCCGGATGAGTCCGGACACGAAAGTGTCCGAGTTCATGACCCCGGCGGAAAAACTGGTCACGGCGAAAGCGGGCGTCACGCTCAGCGAGGCTAACGACATCCTTTGGACGCATAAACTCAACGCCTTGCCGATTGTCACGCCGGAAGGGTATCTGGATTCGTTCGTGTTCCGGAAGGACTACGACTCCCACAAGGAAAACCCGCTGGAACTGCTGGACAGCAAAAAGCGTTACGTTGTGGGCGCGGGAATCAATACGCGGGACTATGAAGAGCGGGTGCCCGCCCTTGTGGACGCGGGCGTGGACGTGCTCGTGATTGACTCCTCAGAGGGCTTTTCGGAGTGGCAGTACCGCACCCTCTCTTGGATTCGTTCCCGCTACGGCGACACGGTCAAGGTCGGCGCGGGGAACGTGGTGGACGGCGACGGCTTCCGCTTTCTGGCGGACGCGGGCGCGGATTTCGTGAAAATCGGAATCGGCGGCGGCTCCATCTGCATTACGCGCGAGACAAAGGGCATTGGACGCGGACAGGCTACCGCCGTTATCGACACCGCCAGAACGCGCGACGCCTACTTTGAGGAAACCGGCGTCTATGTCCCGCTCTGCGCGGACGGCGGCATTGTGCAGGATTATCATATCACGCTTGCGCTGGCCATGGGCGCGGATTTCTGTATGCTGGGCCGTTACTTCTCCCGCTTTGACGAGTCCCCGAGCAACAAAATTCTCATGGGCGGCAGTTATATGAAAGAATACTGGGGCGAAGGAAGCGCCCGCGCCCGGAACTGGCAGCGTTACGACTTGGGCGGCGCGTCCAAACTGAGCTTTGAGGAGGGCGTGGACTCGTACGTGCCCTACGCGGGGGCATTGTCGGACGGAATGGCCTCCACGCTGGCGAAAATCCGTTCGACCATGTGCAACTGCGGCGCGCTGACCATTCCCGAACTCCGCGACAAAGCGAAACTTACGCTGGTTTCGTCCGTGTCGATTGTCGAGGGCGGCGCGCACGATGTCCTCTTGAAAGACACCACCAACGGCGGCAAATAACATCTTGAAATCAGCCTGAACGCGTGGTATAGTGTACCGGAAACCACGTTTCAGGGAGGAAGCCATGAACGCTTACAGTATACAAATAGACCCGGTTTTGGCGCGGGAGGCGCAAACGGTTCTGCAAGGACTGGGGACAGACATTCCCGCCGCCGTTAATATGTTTCTCCGTCAAACCGTCCTGAACCGTGCGATTCCGTTTCAGGCGCAAGACCCGACGCTGTTCACGGAAGCGGAACTGATGGCGAAACATCAGCGCGGCATTGAGGCGATCGAAGCCGGGCGTGGTATCTGCGTAACCATGGAACAGTTAGAAGCAATGGCGAACGATAAGCGGACAGGCGGCGCGTTTCCATGATTGGGACGCGCCGCCAAAGTCGGTGTGAAATCATGGTTCGGGCTTCTATATTATGGAAATTTTCGCGCTCCAAAACGCGTCTTGCATCCGCGGCTGAACGTTATTACGCGTCACTGTAAAAATATGGGGGCGCGGCGGCGCAAAAACTTGATGTCGGCCGCGCCGTGAAAAGAGGTTGATTTTCCGGGAAAGGTTCGGTATAATAGGGGTACTTTCTCTGGAGAGGAAGTCTGCCAGTGTATCGGGCGGAAGAACTAAGGGAGGAATGGAACATGGGGAAGAAATACTGCTACCTGTTCACCGAAGG
>JAFSRH010000042.1 GCA_017446225.1 Oscillibacter sp. | reverse complement strand
TCTGGTGTACCAGTTGTCCTGCCAAGGGCACGGCTGGGTAGCTAAGTACGGACGAGATAAACGCTGAAGGCATCTAAGCGTGAAACTCCCCCTGAGACAAGATCTCTCACTCCGAAAGGAGGTAAGGGCACAGGAAGACGACCTGTTTGATAGGCCGGAGGCGGAAGCGTGGTAACACGTGGAACTGACCGGTACTAATCGCCCGAGGGCTTGACCTGAGAAATGCAGGCTGGGCCTGAAAGTGGTCACGTTGTTCGGTTTTGAGGGCGCGGCCGGGAGACCGGAACGCGAGCGCCTTTAGCTCAGTTGGTAGAGCAACTGACTCTTAATCAGTGGGTCCCCGGTTCGAGTCCGTGAAGGCGCACCAATGGCCCGTTGGTCAAGTGGTTAAGACAGCGGCCTCTCACGCCGTTAACATCGGTTCGAATCCGGTACGGGTCACCACGAAGAGGAGAAGCGGGACGTTTTCGGAGACGCTTCCGGAAACGGACGACGGCGAAAGGTTCGCGAAACGAAGAGCGTACGCCGGTTTTGCCGGGTACGGAGAAAGAATGTAAGCCGGTTGTACCGGATACAGATACAGTTGGTGTCGATTAGGATGAGGGTCCACCCGTTCCCATTCCGAACACGGTAGTTAAGCTCATCTCTGCCTACGATACTTGGCTGGCGACGGCCCGGAAAAATAGGTCATGCCAACACGGAACGCGGTTCATGATATCATGAGCCGCGTTCCGCTTTTTGTTATTCGTACGTCCGGAACACCGCCGTTACAATGCCCAAAATACGGGCGCGCGCGCCGTCAATGGGGGAATAGGCGCTGTTTTCGGGCAGGAGCCAGACTTGTCCGTTCCGGAGGGAATAGCGCTTGACGGTGGCCTCGTCCCCAATCAGGGCCACCACGATTTCCCCGTTGTTGGCTTCCGGCTGCTGGCGCACAATCACATAATCCCCGGGGAAAATCCCGGCGTTGAGCATGGATTCCCCGCGCACCCGCAAGGCAAAATAATTCCCCCCGTGCCCCACGTTGCCCAGCGTCAAATACTCCTCTACGCACTCCTGCGCCAGAATCGGACTCCCCGCCGCAACGGCGCCCAGTATTGGAATACGGGTCTTTTGGTCCGCTTTGAGGGGTTGTTCGCGCAGAGTAATGGCGCGGCCCTTGCCGGGTTCTATGAAAAGCAGGCCGGCCTTTTCCAGATTTTTCAGGTGGAAATGCACCGTGGACGAGGATTTCAGATTCATGGCCGCGCCGATTTCCCGTACGGCGGGGGGGTAGCCGTGTTCGCGCTGATAGTTCAGCAGATAGTCGTAAATTTTCCGCTGCATTGAGGTCAGTTTCATGGGACACCTCCGTTATGACAATCCAAGGGGACGACTGCCATGATACCACATTCCCCGCGGAAACGCAAACATTTGTTTGGACGCGCCCGGGAAAATCTTGCAACGCCCCTTGACTACTTTCCGGGGATTTGCTATGATGTTTTGGCAATAACGGAAGAAACCGGATGATACGAAAGGAGCTATCTTATGACCCACATCAAAAGCAGATGGACCAGACTGCTATTGGCGAGCCTCTTTCTGTTCACGCTGGCGGCTTGCGGCGGTACCCCCGCGCAGGACGCCGCCCCCGAACAGGAACCCAACGCTTCCACGGAAGCCATGATTGAGGCCGAAACGGCCAATCAGCCCGCGGAGACGGAGACGGTAGACGTCCCGGACGGTACGCCCGTGGAAGGGGCGTGGATTTACGTACAGGGCTACGAATGGGGTCCGGGCGTGCCGAAAATCATATTGGAGCTTCCCACGGTGCCCGCGAGCCTGTCCGCGGCGGACGCGCTGGCGGTCACGGCGGGAGTACGGCGCGACATTACCCAAGTCGGCTTCTCCGACAGCGCCGGGACCTATACCGCGGAGCCGTCCGCGTTCGTCACGATTGAGATGGCCACCACCTATCAGACCAGCGGCTCCCCCTTCACGTACAACACGGAAATTTTCATGAACCAGTGGTCGGAGAGTTACCCGGTCGTTGCGGCGGTGACGGCGGACGATGTGACGTACGTTGTGTACAGCGACTTAATCAACACGCGCGTCTGCCCGGAGACCGAAGCCTTTACGGACCGCGGCGAGTACACCGGCTCCTATCAGAACCGCATGACCAAGACCATGGAGGACTATACCCTCCGTTACGCCGCGAACGCCCCCGAGGCCCTCTTGAATGACGGCGTACAGAATCCGCTCATTATCTGGCTCCACGGTCAGGGCGAAGGCGGCACGGACGTTGACATTGCCCTGATTGGAAACGAAGTCGTAGCGTTGAACCGGGACGAGATACAGTCACAGTTTACGACCCCGGGCGGCGCGAACGGCGCGTACGTGCTGGCGGTCCAGTGCGAAACGTACTGGATGGACGGCGGGGACGGGACCAACAGCGGCGGAGACCTCATGTCCCGTTACACGGAAATTCTCCTGGACGCCATTGAATACTTTGTGCAGGACCATCCGGACGTGGACCCGAACCGCGTCTATCTGGGCGGGTGCTCCAACGGCGGCTATATGACGCTGAATATGCTGGTAACGTATCCGGACTACTGGGCGGCGGCGTACCCGAACTGTGAGGCGTACGCGTGGGCCGTGTTCGAGAAGGACGCCAACGGACAGTACAGCCGGAACGAGAACAACGGCTATGTTCTGACGGCCGAACGCTGGATGTCGGATGAAAAGATTCAGGCCATTAAGGACATTCCCATCTGGTTTGTACAGGCGCGTCGGGACCCCGTGGTAAACCCGGAATTGTACTCCATGCCCACGTACCGGGCGCTCTTGCAGGCGGGCGCGGAAAACGCGTGGTACTCCATGTTCGACACCGTCCCCGGCACGGACGACCCCTCCGCCGAATATATGGCGCATTTCGCGTGGGTCTACACCTTCAACAATCAGGTAACCGGCGTGCAGAATCGCGACTCCGTCCGGGAAGGCCCGGAAGACGAGATTATGGGCTTTGTGCCCGACAACAACGGCGGTGGCTCCGAACAGGCCACCGGACCCGATGGCGCCGTATACAACAACCTTTTCGCGTGGATGAACGCGCAAAAGAAGGCCTGAAACGTCCTCCCCCGCGCGGCGGGGGAGCGTTTTGTCGTTACGGGAGCAGTACGCCGGTAATATGCGCGCAGCGGACGGCGCGGTATGGGTAGGTGTACAGGGGGCGGTTGTCGGCGTCCTCCGTATGGGCGGCGAGCAGGACCGTGCCGGACGCGGAGACCACCACGGGACAGTGCGTGTACGTCACGCCGTCAAAGGACAGTTGCACGATGTCGCCGGGTTCCAGTTCGGACAGTCCGCACGGCCGCCCCACGGGTCCCGCGCTTTGCTTGTCGCGCGTCAGGAAGTTCCACAGGTACACGACCCCTGTCCACGCGGGCGCGCGCCGCGCGGCGTTGACGTAGTACCAGCCGAACGTAGGCGTGAAGTTCATCACGCCCCCGCCCGCGCGGAGACACTGGGACGCGAAGTTGGTGCAGTCCCCGCCGATTTCCTCAAAGTCGTAATAGGCGGGATTGCGTCCGAAGGCCCACTTGTGCGCGTAGGCCACGGCCTTTCCGCGGTCATAGATACCGTTTTTCATGGCGGTTGTTCCTCCTTCCGTCCCATCCTATGCGCGCCGAAAAAAACCTTGACACGGGCGCGGACATCCGATAATATACTGTCACAGGAAAAATAGCGTGAGGAACGGAAAGAGTACCGGAAGTCCCAACGAACAGAGAGCGCCCGTCGGAGGCTGGAAGCGGCGCGCGCGGCGGGGTCCGGGAACGTGCGTCCGGGAGCGCGGGGTGCGAATCCCCCGAACCGGTCCCGCGTGAGGGGACCCGGCGGCGTTGGCCGCCACGAGTGAGAAATGAGAGTGGAACCGCGGCATTGACCGCCTCTCGTACGCGCGTACGGGAGGCGGTTTCGTTCGCGGAATACCGGGACAGGAGGTTACTATGAACAGACGCGTAACCCGTTTGGGCGGACTTCTGGCGGCCTATCAGCGCCGGGACCCCGCCGCAAGAAGCAAACTCGAAATCTTTCTGCTGTATCCGGGCGTGCACGCCGTACTATGGCACCGGCTCGCCCACTGGCTCTACTGCCACGACTTGCGCTTTCTGGCGCGGTGCGTGTCGCAGTGGTCGCGCTTCTGGACCGGTATCGAAATACATCCCGGGGCGGTCATTGGACGCCGGCTCGTCATTGACCACGGCATGGGCGTTGTCATCGGCGAGACAACGGAAATCGGGGACGACTGCCTTCTCTATCAGGGCGTGACGCTGGGCGGGACCGGCAAGGACCGCGGCAAGCGTCACCCCACGCTGGGAGACAACGTACTGGTAGGTTGCGGGGCAAAGGTGCTCGGCCCGTTCCGCGTGGGGGATAACGCGCGCATTGCGGGCGGGGCCGTGGTACTCCGTGAGGTGCCGCCGAACTGTACGGCCGTAGGCGTCCCGGCGCAGATTGTGCGCCGCGCCGGGGAGACCGTGTACTATGCCGATGACGTGGACCATACCAGCGTACGGAACCCCACATTGGAGCGTATCGCGGCGTTGGCCGCGCGCGTGGCCGAGTTGGAAAAGAAGCTCGATATGCACGCCGCGCCCATGCACACCGTGGACGAATACGATGACTATGTCATATAACGGAGGCTTTACTATGTATCTTTACAACTCGGCGACCCGCCGCAAGGCGGAGTTCACGACCCACACGCCCGGCCATGTGGAAATGTACACCTGCGGCCCGACCGTCTACCACTTCGCGCATATCGGAAACTTGCGTTCGTATCTGTGCGAGGACGTGCTGGAAAAGTATTTCCGTTACGCCGGTTACAGCGTCAACCGGGTGATGAACATCACGGACGTTGGGCACCTGACGTCCGACGCGGACGCCGGAGAGGACAAAATGCTCAAGGGCGCGCGCCGGGAGCACAAGTCCGTGATGGAAATCGCGCGTTTTTACACCGACCGCTTCTTTGACGACTGCCGGAAACTCAACATCAGGCGTCCGGACACCGTACAGCCCGCGACCGGCTGCGTGGACGAGTATATTAAAATCATTTCCCGCCTCATGGAAACCGGCTACGCCTACTTTGCCGGGGGCAATGTCTACTTTGACACGTCCAGACTGCCGCGCTATTACGTCTTTAACGCCCACGACAAGGACGCGCTGGCCGTGGGCGTCCGGGACGGCGTGGAGGCCGACGCGAACAAGCGCAACAGCAACGACTTTGTGTTATGGTTCACCAAGTCGAAGTTTGAGGACCAAGCCCTGAAATGGGACTCCCCGTGGGGGACGGGCTACCCCGGCTGGCATATTGAGTGCTCCGGAATCTCGTTGAAGTACAACGGGGAGTATCTCGACTTGCACTGCGGCGGCGTGGACAACGCCTTTCCGCACCATACGAACGAAATCGCGCAGTCGGAAAGCTATCTGGGCCATCCGTGGTGCCCGTGGTGGTTCCACGTGGCGCACCTGAACACGGCAAGCGGCAAGATGAGCAAGTCGGACGGGGAATTCCTGACGGTCTCCCTGCTGGAAGAAAGGGGCTATGACCCGCTGGACTACCGCTTTTTCTGCCTGCAAAGCCACTACCGGAAAATGCTGGTATTCACGTGGGAGAATCTGGACAACGCGCGCGGGGCGTATCGGAAACTGGTGAAGCGTATCGCGGCGCTGAATCCGGCGGACGGCGCCGTGGAGGAGGACGTGTTACGGACGTTCCGGGAGAAGTTCGTTGGCGTTGTGGGAAACGACCTGAACACGGCTTCCGGCCTGTCCATGCTGTACGATGTCCTGAAGGCCGGGACGAACGACGCCACGAAACTGGCCGTACTGGGCGGCTATGACGAGGTACTGGGCCTGTCCCTGCTGGACAAGGCGGAGGCCGTCCGGGAACAGGAGCGGCGGAGCGCGTCCGCGTCCCACGAGGGCTACACGATTACCGGCGAGAGCGGGCCGGACCCCGAAGTGGAAGCGTTGATTCTGTCGCGTTACGAAGCCAAGAAGGCGAAGAATTTCGCGGAGGCGGACCGTATCCGGGACGCCTTACGGGCGCGCGGCGTGGAGCTGACGGACGTCCCGGGCGGCGCGGTCTGGAAACGGGCGTAAGGGAGCGCCTTTGCGCCCGCCGTTTGTCCGGAAATTTGTGTGGGACCCCGCTTTCTGGGGTCCCTGAGGCGTCAGTTCTGGCGCGGGGCCTGCACTAAGGCTTCCTGAAACCCGTTCGCGCCCGGACAGAAGATGTCGCCGGCCACCGGGACTCCGTCACACAGGTATAAATTCGCCTGTACGCCCCGGTCCCGGTCCGGATGGTTGGTCACGGCGTAGGTATAGCGTGACACGTTCCGTCCGCAGTACGGCCCGAGGTCGAAGCCCTGCGGGAGCTGTAGGGCGTTGTAACTCAGGTACGGCTCCGTCAGCGTCTCCGGAAGCAGAAACTCGTACGTTTCCACGGGTTCTTCTTCCACTTCCCAGCCCAGTTCCCGCAGATATCCCACGCGGTCAGCGTTACTTTCCAGTACGCGCGCGTTCTCTTCCGGCGCGACGGGCGGCACGCGGAGTATCAGAAACGCGAGCGCCGCCATGGCCGCCGCCAACAGGACAATCAACGTTTTCAAGGCCGGAAATTTCGCGGTCCATATGAACATTTGGAACATCCCTCCCCGGCGTTTTATATTCCGCGCGCGGGGAAATTAGAACCGGCGGGACGTTCGGCTTCTTGTGACAGTACGGAGGAATCATGGAACAACAGCGGCTTGACAAAATCCTTGCTTCCACGGGCAAATGGTCCCGCAAAGAGGCGCGGGACCTCATCCGCGCCGGAAGGGTACTGGCCAACGGCGTCCCGGTCCGGGACCCGTCCGCCAGACTGGACCCGGAGGGCGTGGAGCTGTGCGCGGACGGCGTACCCGTGGCCGTCCGGCGCGTGACGTGGGTTATGCTCAACAAACCCGCCGGGTACCTCTCCGCCACGGAGGACCGCCGCGCCCCCACGGTACTGGACCTGCTGCCCCCGGAGTTACGGAACCTCTTCCCGGTCGGGCGGCTGGACAAGGACACCGTGGGACTGCTCCTCTTGACCAACGATGGCGCGCTGGCTCATGCGTTGCTCTCTCCCCGCCGCCATGTCGAAAAGGTGTACGAGGCGCGCGTAACGGGACGCCTGACCGGGGAGGACGTGACGGCGTTCCGGGAGGGCGTGACGCTTGGGGACGGTCTGCGCTGTCTCCCGGCGGGGCTGGAAATTCTCTCCGCGGGGGACGCGGAAAGCCTCTGCCGGGTGACCGTACGGGAAGGAAAGTTTCATCAGGTCCGCCGGATGCTGGCCCGGCGCGGGAAAACGGTCCTGACGCTGGAACGGGTAAAAATGGGCAATTTGCCATTAGATCCGTCTTTAAAGCGCGGAAGTTTCCGCTTTTTGACAGAGGAAGAGGTTGAAAATCTGAGAATTTTTTTGTAACAGGTGGGAAAAGGGCAAATGTTTCACAAAAAAGCGGAGCGGTTTTTGTGAAAAAGATAAAAAAGATATTGCAATTCGACAAAAATGCCGGTATAATAGCCCTGTTGACAAATTGCACAAAGCGCGGAGGCCCCGGACGGGCTGTCAGTCAGGACGGGACAGGGCTTCCGTGAAGGCGGATTTGTGGTGAGGAGGATGCCGATGTCTGGTCGGATGTTTCAAAACGTGGTGCTCCAGTTGAAGGAGAACACAAATCGCACCATTGGAGTCATTGACGGGGAAGGCATGGTCGTGGCGTGCAGCGAACTGCCCATGATTGGGCAGCACTGGGCGGAGTACGTCCCGCAGATTAACGCCGCCGCGGGGACCATGCTGGCCACGGACGGAAAAGTGTTTAAGGCGATGGGCGGCTGGGGCAATCAGTTCGACTACGCCACGTTTGCCTTTGGGGACAACGAGGTCAGCCGCGCCGTATGCGCCATGGCCACGGTCACGCTCAACGCCGCCAAGGCGTACTATGAGGAAAAGCACGACCGCGGCGCGTTCGTCAAGGACGTGATTTCCGACAACATCATGCTGGGGGACATTTACGTCCGGGCGCGGGAACTGCGGGTCAATACGGACGTGGCGCGGGGCGTGTTCGTCATTCGCTCCCTGCGGAAAGTGGAGTCGGTGCCCATTGACATTGTGCAGAGCCTGTACCCGGACCGGCAGAACGACTTCGTGCTGAGCGTGGGGGACGGGGACGTAGTCCTGATACATCATATGCCGGCGAACGCCACGCCGAAGGACCTGAACAAAATCGCGCTGTCGCTGGAAGAGGCCTTGCAGATTGGCGGGGAAAGTACGGTCGTAGTCGGCGTGGGGACGATTGCCACGCACTTGCGGGACCTTGCCCGGTCGTACAAAGAGGCGCAGATTGCCATAGAGGTCGGCAAAGTCTTTGACACCGAAAAGTTTGTCATTAACTACGAAAATCTGGGAATCGGGCGGCTGATTTACCAGCTTCCCACCACGCTTTGTGAAATGTTCTTGCAGGAGGTTTTCAAGAAGAACCCGATCGATGCGTTGGAAAAAGAGACGCTCTTCACGATACACCGCTTTTTTGAGAACAATTTGAACGTCTCGGAGACGGCGCGGAAGTTGTTCGTGCACCGCAACACGCTGGTTTACCGTCTGGAAAAAATCAAGAAGCTGACGGGGCTGGACTTGCGCGAGTTTGACGACGCGATTACATTCAAAGTGGCCCTGATGGTGAAGAAGTACCTGACGTCCCGCGGGATTGACCCGTGACCGCGGCAATGTCCACAACGCGCAGACACGCGCCGCGGACACGGAAACGGACTTCCAGTCCCGCGAAGCCGAAGCCGTACACGCGTTCGGGGTCGTGCTGGTAGCGCGGGCGGGGGTCGTGGGACAGTACGCCGACAAGGGCGGCGCGGTCGTCCTCCGGCACGCGCGCGAGCAGGTCGGGCGGGATTTCCACGGACAAGGCCTCTTTCGGGCGTTCGGCGGCGAATCCGGCGCGGGCGTCCGGGTGGGCGTCCGTATAGGGCAGATAGGGCTTGATATCGAGAATGGGCGTCCCGCCAACGAGGTCGGCGCCGCGTACGTACAGGACCGGTCCCGATTCCGGGTCCTCCCCCACGCCTTCCAGTTCGACCGAGGACAGCCCGATCGGATTCGGCCGGAAGGGGGAGCGCGTGGCGAACACGCCCATGCGCCGGTTCCCGCCCAGCCGCGGCGGGCGCACGGTCGGGGACCACGCCGCCGGAAGCGAACGGTCAAAGACCCAAATCAGCCACAGATGGGAGAAGCCGTCCAGACCGCGCAGGGCGTCCCGGTTCCGGTAAGGCGGCTCGAACACCACCCGCGCGCGCAGTTCGGGGACAAGTCCGCTCTGCCGCGGGACGCCGAATTTTGTGGAAAAGGCGCTCTCTATCCGCGCGATTACCTGTGTTTGGTAAGCAGTTTCCATGGTCGCACACGTCCTTTCGGGCTGATTGTACCGGAACGCGCGGGGCGCGTCAAGGGAGCGCGGCCCGCCTGTGACGGCGGGCCGTTGCGTTACGGGTTGTTCATGCCGTCTCCGGCGTTGTCCATGCCGTCCCGTACGGATTCTCTCGCGTTTTCCAGCCCATCGCGCGCGCGCCGTACGCCGTTTTCCAGCGCGTCGGACGCCTCTTCCGTCACGGACGTGCCGGTGTCGCCGAAGTCGGTCACGCCGGTCCGGCCGTCATTGCGGTTGTTTGACGCGTTTCCGCTCCCGTTCGGCTGCATATTCCCGCCGCAGGCCGTCAGGACCAGCGCAAGAAGCGCCGCCGCGGTCCGCAAGCCCCAGACTTTTGTCACAGAATACCCCTTCCTTCCTCTTAGCGCGATACCCGCGCCTATTCTTTCCCGCCCGTCCGGACCCATGCGCGGAAAATCACGCCAACAGACAAATTTGAAATCTTTTTCCGTAAAAATAGCCGTATGTTCCCGTTTTGCCGCGGTTTCCGCCCTGTTTCCGTTGCGCAAAATGGAAAACCGGAAAAATTTCCATCTTCCGCGCGGCATTTTTTAGAATATTTTCATAAATTGTTCTTGACGAACCATAAAAAATAGGGTATGCTAACATTACTTTATTACTGTCCGTTATTGTGTTACCTTGTGTGGGAAGGAGCGTCACGTTATGCATACACAGGTCATTACCATCAACAATGAGGTGGGCTTGCACGCACGGCCCGCCACCTTCTTTATCCAGAGAGCCAATGAGTTCAAAAGCGGCATCTGGGTAGAGAAAGAGGAACGCCGCGTCAACGCCAAGAGTCTGCTCGGCGTCCTCTCGCTGGGTATCGTAAAGGGTACGACCATTACCCTGATTGCCGATGGCAGCGATGAGGAAGAGGCCATCAAGTCCCTTGTGGACCTCGTCAACGACAACTTCGGCGAATAATCCGGGCGCACCCCAGCGGCGCGGAGGCCCACACCCGAACGGTGCGGGCCTCCGCGCCGCGCGTTGAAAAAAAGCGTTTGCCATCCCTTGACAAAACGCCTACGATACAGTAGAATGACCTTTACGGCAAATCTTTGCACGGATTCCATAAAGCGGGAGGAACGATTATGGCACGCAAACGCCTTGTGACGCGCAGTGACTTTGACGGTCTCGTGTGCGCGATGATACTCAAGTTTCTGAAGCAGGTGGACGACATTAAGTTTGTGCACCCCAAAGACGTACAGGACGGAAAAATTGATCTTTCCGAGAACGATATTACCACCAATCTTCCGTATGACCCCCGGGTAGGGATTGCCTTTGACCACCACGAGTCGGAAATCACCCGCCTTCGTATGCTGGGCATTACGCCAGACCCGAACCGGCTGATTATCGACCCGGAGGCCCGGAGCGCCGCCCGCGTGGTTTACGACTACTACGGCGGGAAGAAGGTCTTTCCGCACGTCTGGGACGATGTCATGATGGCCGTGGACAAAGGCGACAGCGCGGACTTTACCATGGACGAAATCCTCAACCCCAAAGAGTGGGTACTGATGAATTTCATCATGGACGCCCGCACCGGCTTGGGCCGCTTCCATGACTTCCGCATTTCCAACTATGAGCTGATGATGAAGCTGATTGACTACTGTCTGGAACACAGCGTGGACCAGATTCTGGAACTGCCCGACGTCAAGGAGCGGACGGACTTCTATTTCCGGGAAACCGACCTGTTTAAAGAACAGTTGAAGCGGCTGGCCAGAGTGGAGGGGAAGGTCGTCATTCTGGACTTGCGGAATGAAGAACTGATTCACGCGGGCAACCGGTTCATGATTTACGCGCTCTATCCGGATGCGGAAATCTCCGTTCATGTGGCGTGGGGGTTCCAGCGGCAGAACACGGCGGTGATGATTGGCAAATCGATTGTAAACCGCGCTTCCAAGGTGGACATTGGCGCGTTGTGCCTGAAGTACGGCGGCGGCGGGCACCGGAACGCCGGTACCTGTCAGTTGGACAACGACACCGTAGACAGCCAGCTGCCCGACATTATCAAAGCCTTGAACGAAGGCTGAATATCCGGCAAAGCCTCCTCCGTTTGACGGGGGAGGCTTTTTGCAGGCCTTTTCGCCTGACAGGCGCGTTTTACGGTACGCGGTCAAGGTTCGTTGCCTGACGTCCACGGCTCCGGGCCGTAGGCTTTTTCGCCTGACAGGCGCGTTTTACGGTACGCGGTCAAGGTTCGTTGCCTGACGCCCGCGGCTCCGGGCCGTAGGCCTTTTCGCCTGACAGGCGCGTTTTACGGTACGCGGTCAGGGTTCGTTGCCTGACGTCCACGGCTCCGGACGCGCCGCCAGCGCGCGCGCCGAGAGCGGGCAGAGGCGCACAATTTGCGGGTGGTAGGGATGGGTGCAGACCACGAACGAACGCGGAAGCTGTCCGGCGGCGTCCACGACAAGGCCTTCCGCTTCCGCGCGCCGCAGGTATTCCCGGGTTCGCTTGTCCACGGTGCAGTGGTCAAGGTCGAAAATGCCAATCACGCTTTCGGCGCGTAAAAGCTCGTTTTGTCCGATGTAAAGATACATATCAGGTCCAGTGTTCGGTGACGTTTTCCAGTTGCGTATTTTTTTTCGGCGGGAAGCTCCAACTGAACAACTGGTTGCGGAGGGTGTACTTTCTGACCGTAACATCCCCGCGAATGCCGTTCCCGTTGAGGTTGGCTTCCGTGATGTAGCAGGGGTAGCCTTGAACGAAACGCCCGATGAGGTTCCAGTAGGCCCAGCGGAGAATGCTTCCGTTGAACACGCCGTTGCGGAGAATGACGGCCTTGTAAAGATAGCCGGTGTCGAACTCCATGGTAATATCGGCGTTAATGCCGTTGCTGTAGCGGAGCAGGACGCGCCGCTCTTCCGAGTCAAACTGGATGTATTCCAGCGTGGTGTCGGCTTTGGCGGGGGTGTAGGCGGTCCAGAACTCTTGCGCTTTGGAGCCGTCCAGTTTAAAGTCCCCGAACTTCATATTGGTGACAAGGGCCATCATGGTGTTGTAGAGGTCGAGGTCGTTGTCGAGGTCAAGTTCCAGTTCGCGGGTGGTCCCGGACTGGATGAGGGAGTCCATTTCCTGCCGGATGTCGGTAGGGTTGGAGCGGGTGTCAACGGGGGTCGGGACGGAGCAGAATTCCGCCAGCAGAAAGATGACCAGCGCGAGAATTTTTACGAGTTTCCATAAAAAACTCAGGAAATTATCTCTGAATTCTTGCAGTTTACTGGGTTCGCCATCGTCTGTGGTCGTGGTATTGGTTCTCCAAGTAGCCATAAGTAAAGTCACCTCATACTATTTCTTTCCGGAG
This sequence comes from Oscillibacter sp., assembly GCA_017446225.1. Classification (GTDB taxonomy): domain Bacteria; phylum Bacillota; class Clostridia; order Oscillospirales; family Oscillospiraceae; genus Oscillibacter. The sequence continues at coordinate 687 of JAFSRH010000042.1, read as the reverse complement.
TGTGTGGAGGGCGGACGGCGGTCACAGGAAACCGTTGTCAAGGTCGCTCAGCTCGCCCATGTCGAAGTGTCCGCCCATGGACTCAAGGACGCTGACGCGCCGCTGACGTTTGGAATTTTCGATATGCTGGTGAATCAGTTCCTTGACGCGTTTGGGACGGGCAATGTTGACGAGGTCCACGCGCGGGGCGGTCTGGTCATTGGACAGGACGCTGACGGTACCCACGCCGAAGAGGCGTTGCCCGAGAGAAATGGACAGGTGAAGGTCTTGAATTTTGTACAGCATGATTTCCTCTTCCTGAAAGCGAATGACGCCGGTTTCGATAAAGAGGCGGTCATCGCTGAGGCGGTAACGGGTGAAGCTGAGGGGCAGTCCGAAATAACGTTTCCGGTCCTGCCAGATGTAACGGATGTCGAGGGATGACACGGGAATCACTTCCTTCCTGCGGCGCGGTCCGTACGGCGTTTTAAAGGGCCTGTGACGGCGTTTTACGCCCGGGCGGTACCCGGGGATCCTTCCGGACGGCAAAAACGCGTCGGAGGGCGTTAAACGCCGTTTACGAGGGGTTCGGCGTCAGGGAGCCGTTGTCGGCGCGTCCCGGACAGTGAGGGGACGTCCGGCGCAAACGGTCCGTACGGCGTTTTAAAGGGCCTGTGACGGCGTTTTACGCCCGGGCGGTACCGGGAC
>JAFSRH010000041.1 GCA_017446225.1 Oscillibacter sp. | reverse complement strand
GAGGATATGGACAATCTGGAACTGAACGAACGTCTGCGCGACCTTGGCGCGGCACGCCAGCGCGTACAGGAACAGATTGAGGAACTGCAAAAAGCCGAGACAAAACAGTCCAACCAATCCGCGAGATTGAGAGAACTGGCGGACTGGCTGGAAAAACAGCCGAAAGAGCTTACGGAGTACGATGACGCCGTAACGCGGCGGGTCGTGGAGAAAATCACGGTCGTCAACGCCGACACGATAAGAATGCGGATTCGGGATTCCGCCGCCGAGATTGAAGCGCGGTTCCCGGCGCAGTGACCCCTGACGGAAAACGGACGAACGCTCCGGAGGACATCCGGAGCGGGTTCGCCTGTTTTCCGTTTCGGCGGTTTCCAACGCGGGACGCCTGAAAAACTTGCGCGTCCTCTTGTATTTTCCTTTCCCGCGCGTTATAATAGGAATATCCCGCAGGGACGATGGCTGTCGCGGACGCCGCTTCTCCTCATTTCACGAAAAGGACGCGGAATATGAGCGAAATTATCAACTATCAGTTCAAGGACAGAGTCATCCGTCTCCTTTTCGGGACATCGAAGGAGAACGCGCTGTCCCTGTACAACGCGGTCAACCGCAGCGAGTACGACAATCCGGACGATTTGGAGTTCAACACCATCGCCGATGCCATTTATATGGGAATGAAGAACGATTTCTCGTTCCTGTTCAGCGCGGAAATCAACCTTTTTGAACATCAAAGCACATGGAATCCGAATATGCCGCTCAGGGGCTTCATTTATCTGGCGAACCTGCTGGAAGGCTACGTACAGCGGAATCGACTCAACATCCACGGCTCCAGACTGCTGAAACTCCCCACGCCCCATTATATTGTCCTGTACAACGGAGAGGACGACATCCCGGACCGTCAGACACTTCGCCTTTCGGACGCGTTTGAAAAGCCGGGTGGCTGCGCGGAGATGACCGCCGAGGTGTACAACATCAACTACGGACGGAACGCGGAACTGATGGAGCGTTGCAGACCTTTGCGCGATTACTCGATTCTGGTGGAGAAAATCCGCCGCTACCAAAAGTCGGGATTGTCGGTCAGTGAGGCGGTGGACCGCGCGGTTGAGGAATGCGTCCGTGAGGACATTTTAGCGGATTTCCTGAAAGGACACAAAGCGAGGTAATCGGCATGTTGCTGATGGAGTACGATCAGGCTGAGCATATGCGCCTCCTGAAAGAAGAGGGCATCGAACAGGGCAGAGCGGAAGGCATTGAACAGGGCGTGGCCAATTCCATTAAAAGCATGATGAAGACATTAGGCTTGTCGCTGGAAGCGGCTCTCAGCGCATTGGAAATTCCTTCGGATAAGCGCCAGACCTATATTGACCTTCTCAATCGGCAGGGAACGCCGAACGCATAAAGGAAAATCGGCGTTTTTGACTTCCCAGTTGATGGATAGAAAAGAGGGACTAAAAGAAATTTTCATTGAAAATGACAATGACCGGATTCGGACAAGACAGAGAGTCCAGCCCCTGAAAATCGGAGCCGCCCATTGGCGTACGGGAAGGCTGCCGCAATTTGGCGTGCGGTCCGGCGGGAACTGCTCACTCATGCCACGGTACAGTGTGCGGCGGGGGGCGTCAATGCCGCCTTGGAATGCGTTCGCCGGGAGTTGTTGCCGCAATAGAAGAACAGTTTACAATGAAGCGACATCAGCGAAACATAAAACGGGCGCGGTTTAACTGAAACCGCGCCCTGATGATTACCGGTATTGTTCCACATTGTCGGCGTTGACCGGCTCAAAGGGTACGTACAGCACGTACGGATTGTCCGGGGCCGCCTGATATCCGGTCTCCGTGTCCATGGGAAGGTCACGCAACAGATTGACCGCCGCCTGTACGGCGCTTTTGCCCTGTCCGTCCGCGTTCTGGTACACCGTCATGAGCATTCGGCCGTCCGCCACGGCGGCGGCTCCGTCCGCGGTGCAGTCTATGCCCACAATCGGCTTTTCGGACGGGTCCAGTCCGGCGTTTTCCAGCGCGTCTATCGCGCCCAGCGCCATCGCGTCATTGTTGGAAATGACGCAGTCGTATTCGGGGGGGCTGACAAGCAAGGCTTCCATCATATTCATGGCCTTGACGCGGTCGTAATCGGCCGGCATGGGGTCGGCGGCTTCCGTAGCGGTTACGCCGTTCTCTTCGAGGGCCTGCAAGGCGGCGGCCGTACGGTTGCTGGTGGACGGCTGACCCAGAATGCCGTTGAAGAGCAGATAGCGTACGGACACGCGTTCGGCGTCCGGGGAGCGGGCCTTGAAGTACGCGGCAAGCGCTTCGCCCTGAAAGCGTCCGGCTACGGATTCGTCCGAGCCGACAAAGACTACGTTCCGGTTCAGGCGGTTCATGTCATCGGGGGGCGTGTTGACCAGCACAACTTTCATGTCCCCGGCGGCCTCAATCATGGGTCCGGCCTGATGAACGTCCGTCAGGTTCAGAATAATGACCTGTTCCCCGGCTTCCCGCGCGGCTTTGGCGTATTGTACCGCCTTGGCGTTGTCGTACTGGCAGTCCACCACGCGCAGATTGACCCCGATTTCGGAAGCGGCGCCGGAGGCGGCGTCCACCAAAGCGGAAAGCCATTCGTCACGCCGGGAGAGTACGAACGTAATATTCTCATTGGAAGCGGCGTCCGGAGGATTGGCGGGGACGTCTCCGCGGCAGGCGCTCAGGGACAGCAACAGCAGACCCCCGCACATAAGCGTCAGAATTTTCTTGATATTCATTCCTCAATCCCCCTTTTTGTGCGGATTCGCACACAGATGAGCTGTCTAATTATACCATGTCCGGGACGGATTTTGCAATCAGAACTTTTGAAAGGCGGGCGGATTGTGGCGACACGCTGAATTTAAGGTGCCGTATTTGTCTGTTTTGACAGTCTCCGCGGCTGGAATTTTCAGGTAATTTGCTTGCAAAAGCGGACAGGCCGTGGTACAATCGAACCGTGCCGGACAGGCGCGCCCGGCGCGTTAGAAACAGGAAAGAGAAGGTGACTGGGATATGAAAAGATGGTTTGCGTTCCTCTTGGCCCTTACGCTGACATGGAGCCTTACGGCGTGCGGAAAACAGGGAAACGCCGAAACTCCCGACAACGGGGAAACGCCCGTTTCCGAGTCGGCCGAAACTCCGGACGATGCCGCCACGGAAACCCCGGATGATACCGTAGAGACGCCGGACAATGCCGTAGAGACGCCGAATGATACCGTTATGGGACCCGAAGCGCCCCGGGCGGCGGAGGACGAAGGCCAGTTTACGGAGTACGCCACGCACGCCGAAGCCGAAGAAGCGGCGGGATTTTCATTCGGCGTACCGGAAGAAATCGGCGGCTATGATACGGTCCGGTACCGTGTGGGCGGCGTCTCACTCTTTGAGGTCATTTACGAAAACGGGAACGCCTCCATGACCGCGCGGAAGTCGCCCGGAAGCTGGGACGCCAGTCAGGACGATATCGGGCACACGGTGGAAGTAGTCGAAACCCTGCAAGGCGTAAACGTCACGTGCTGGGGGGATGGGGAATCCCTGTTCCTTGCCACGTGGAGCGCGGACGGCTATTCCTATTCCCTCGATGCCAGCGAGAGTATCGACAGGCTGGACTTCCTCGGAACGGTAGAAACCATCATTGCCCTGAACGCCGCGTAACAAGTAAGAAAAACCCCTCTCCGGCCGGGAGAGGGGTTTTTCATCAGCTTTTCGGTTTGAACCAGATGTTGCCGTCAATCTTCTTTCCGATTCCGTCCACCTCGGCGCTGTCGGTGAACTGCCAGTAGTCCATTTGATAGTACAGGTTCGGATAGGGGTAGGTAACGCTGGTAGCGGGGTACTGCGGGTACCACATCATATACGGAGCCAGCGCGCCTTGGTCGTACTTGATATAACAGACATAGCGGCTGTTGTAGACCATGGGCGTATACCCGGCGGCGGCCACGCGTTTGCAGAACGCCACCGCGCACGCGGTCGCCATTTCTTTGGAGGTGCCGTAGACGCGATAGGAGCTGTCTTTCATTTCCCAGTCGTAGGAGACGGGGCCGTTGATTTTATGGCCGCGCAGACGGGCAATGACGAAGTCGGCTTCCTCAATGGCTTCCGCGATGGTCTTGGCCTGTGCGAAGATATAGACGCCGGTCTGGATCCCCTGCGCCATTGCGCCGTCAATATTACGCCCGTAGTAAGCGTCCTCGCGGAGCGCGCCGGTGGAGGTGCCGCGCAGTCCAACGCGAATCATGGCAAACTGTACGCCGTCCGCTTTGGCGGCCGCCCAGTTAATGGTGCCATTGGAGCGGTCGCGGTTCTGGTAGGCGGACACGTCCACGCCGAACCACGCGTTGTAGCGGCTGCCCACGTAACGCAGACGGTGCCCCGAACGCCACACGAAGTCGCCGGAATACACGTTCCGGGCCTTCACGCCCGCATAGACCGGAATCCTGCTGCCTTGGAACGTGAAATACTGTCCGGTGGTCTGGCCGGGCGTGTAGACGTCCCGGACGGTCATTTGTGAGGCGGGCTTGTTCGGAAGGGTGCCGTAATCCCTGTTTGCGGGCGCGGGGGTCACGGGCGTAACGGGGGTCACGGGGGTGACGGGATATGTCGGGGTATTGGTGGGGGCCTCGTTCTCGGGATTTTCCGGCATAGACGGGGTTACCGGTCCGGAGGGGGTCGTTTCGCCGGGGTCAATGGAGGTTTTCCCGGAGTCGGACGTCTTCCCGGAATCGGTCGTACGTCCGGGGTCATGCGTGGTTTCGCCGTCATCTATGGAGGTTCTGCCGGAGTCGGGCGTTTTCCCGGAATCGGTCGTACGTCCGGGGTCCTTGGTCGTCTCGCCGGAATCGCCGGAGGTACGCCCGGGGTCGTTGGCAGTCGCGCCGGAATCGGTCGTACGCCCGGGGTCGTTGGCAGTCGCGCCGGAATCGGTCGTACGCCCGGGGTCGTTGGTAGTCGCGCCGGAATCGGTCGTACGCCCGGGGTCATTGGTGGTCTCGCCCGGGTCAATGGACGTTTTCCCGGAGTCGGACGTCTTCCCGGAATCGGCGGTACGTCCGGGGTCGTGCGTGGTTTCGCCGGGGTCAATGGACGTTTTCCCGGAATCGGGCGTGTTGCCTGGGTCCGCCGGGGTCACGGGAGTTACGGGAAAAGACTGTTCCGGTTCCTCCTCTTCCGGCGGAAGGACCGGCGGCGTGGACGTGGAACGGGTTTCCACGCTGGCCCCGCGCGCAAAGTTACGGGTTTCCCCGCCAATGCTGACGTTGTCAAGCAGGACCGTGCCAATCACGCCGGGGGCAATGTACAGGTCGCCGGTGATGTACATATTGCGCAAAGTCGCGCCGGTCTGGGAACTGATCAGCACGTTTCCCGTGACATTTTGCGTCAGAGGCGTTGGCGTGCGCACCATGACGGTCATGATGTTATCGAAAATACGCACGACATCCGCGCGGGTGATGGGGTCGTCCGGACGGAAATAGTCTCCCGCCACGCCTTCCAGATATCCGCGCTCCGTCATCTCCGAAACGGTGCTCCGGGCGTACCCGGCAATATTGACATCGTCTATATAATGCGGCAGAATGGCATCGGCGGCAAAGTCAAAGGTGCGGGCAATCATGGTGACGGCCTGCTGACGGGTAATCGGCGCGGAAGGCTCCGCGTAACCGTTTTCGCCCATAAAGACCGCGTAAGCGTGGAGTTTGAGAATAGCGTCCGCCCAGTAGTTTCCGGCGATATCGCGGAACACGGAGGGGTCGGACTTGGCGCGGAAGTGCATCATACGGTCAATGATTCCGGCGAAGGCTCCTTTGGTAATGGAGTCGTTAGGGTGAAAGGTTCCGTCCCCGTAGCCGGAAATCAGGCCGTACTCAGCGCTCCATTTGTTAATGGCGGCTTCCGATGGGTGGCCTTGCGTATCCGAAAAGGCGCTGGCCGCCGTCACGGAAAGCAGTACAATCAGCAGAGTCATCAGCGGAAGTTTGATGTAGTGTAATCTTCCCATGGCAGTCCTCTCTTTCCTGTGCGCGGCACGGCTCGCCGTCCTTGCGCACGGTATATTATATCGATTTTGGGATGTGGGGTCAATCGGCTGTTTGACGAATCTGGCCAAAAACGCCCGAAGGGTTTTTACAATTCGGACAAGGTTCAAGGCCCGTCCGCGGGTTCCGTTTCAGGAAGCGTTGGTACCGGCAAAGAGGTTTTCCTGATGAGCGAGGATATCCGGGGAGACCTTTTTTGTCACAAAGTCCCAGTCGGGCCGTCTGGAGGTCATATTATGGGCGTCACTGCCGAGAATGTACGGACAGCCCTTCCGGATGAGCGAGAGGACAAAGCGGCGTCCCGTGAGCGTACGGAAGGCCTCATTGTTGATTTGAAACACGGCGTCCGTCTGCAAAATCTCCGACATCTGCGCGGGTGTGTAGAACTGGGCGTAACGGTGGATATGGGCCAGCACGGGCGTGAGGCCGTAGCGCTGGGAGAGGTCAAAGACTTCTTCCAGCATCCAATGCGCGAAGGGGGCGTACGGGAATTCGAGCAGGATATAGGGAGTCTGCGCGAACGTCAGCAGGTGGATTCCGGGCACACGGCTGATCCCGTGCTCAATGGCGACTTCCGCGCCCAAATGGAGATAGGGTATGGTCATGTCGGTGTCGGCAATCTGCCGGTACGCGTCCTGACGCCGTTGAAGCCAGTCGTGAGCGCTCTTTTCCCGGTGCGCGTAGAAGTGGGGCGTGGCGGCAATCCGGTCAACGCCCTGCGCCATCATCAGGCGGATCATGTCCAGAGAGACCGAAAGGTCTTTCGCGCCATCGTCCATACGGGGGAGAATGTGGCAATGATAATCTGTCATAGGCCGTCCAGCTTTCTGCCTTACAGGGGTTTTTGAGGCTCCCCGTTGGCGGGCGATTTCGGAGCGGAGGGGGCGGGCGTGGTCTGTTTACGCCGGCGGCTGTAGCTGTACGCGTAGTAGCCGTAGTACCCGTAACGTTTGTAACGGTTGGAATACAGGCCGGGGGGGTTGCGTTCCACGTCATTCACAATGAAGCCGAGCATATTCGCGTCCGTGAGTTTCATTTTCTTGACCGCTTCTGACAAGTCCTCATAGGTGGCCCGCGCGTAGCGTACGACCAACAGAATACCGCCCCCGGCGTGCATAGCCATCGCATCGCTGACAATGTTCATGGGCGGCGTGTCAATGATGATGTAGTCGTAACGCTCCGACAGGGATTTCAGCACGGTTTGAAACTGCGCGGAGGAGAGCAGTTCCGAAGGATTCGGCGGCAGAGGCCCGGAAGGGAGCAGGTCCAGATTCCCCATGACGCGCTTCCGGATGGAATCTTCCTCAGAGGAAAGGGAGATAATGAGCGTGGAAAGGCCGGTACTGTTATCCGCCACAAAAGTACGGTGCATGACGGGCCTTCTCATGTCGGCGTCAATGAGGAGGACGCGGTCGGAAATCTGGGCGAAGGCCAGCGCGATATTGGCGGCGGTCGTGGATTTCCCCTCGTGCGGCGCGGCGCTGGAGACGACAATCGTCTTATTCGGCGCGGTGCCGAGCGCGAAGACAATGTTGGTCCGGATGGATTTGTAGCCTTCCACAATGTTAAAGGGGATGTTCTCATCGGTGATGAGCTTCCGGCGCGAACGGCGCCCCGTACGGCGCGAATGGCCGGAGGCGGTCCGTTTCCGCGCGCTGGGAGAAAACGTGCTCCAAAACGTCCGCACTTTGGATGGAAACGCTTCATTTTCGTCCGTGTCCGTGCTCTGGATTTCGCCCAGAATGGGACTGGAAAAGGTTTGGGAGAGCTTTTCGGTGTCCCGGACGGTATCATCGAAGAAGTCGAGCAGCAGCACGAGAAGCGCCGCCGCGAACAGTCCGGCAAGCAGTCCAATGAGCGTCACAAGCGGGATGTTCGGGGACACGGGCTGGTAAATCGGGACGGCCTCGTCAATGACTTCCACGGACCCCGCGCCGACCACACGAATGAGGGCTTCCGGGGCGATATTCACCAAAATGTTGCAGATTCGCGCCGAAACTTCCGGGCTTTTCGTGTTGGCGGCAATCCTCATCACCTCCGTGGAGTTGACGGAGGTCATTTTGATATTTTTCAGCACGTTGGGCGGGTTGGACGGTCCCGCGCCCGGAAAGGCGGCCCACAACGTTTGCTCGTCCAGCGTGGCGCAGAGCTGGCGGGCGACCTCGTTCATTACCGTCTGGCTGGTCAGCACGGCGATATAGGTACTGACCAGCGACTTGGACGCGTTCAGGTCATTGAGGTTGACGTTGCCTGTCCGTTCGGCTTCCGTCACGCCGCTGTTGCGCACGTACATGGAGGCGTAAGACTCGTACCGGGCGGGTATCCAGAAGCGCGCGGCGAACAGGGAGAGCGTACCGAACAGAAGGGTACAAATCACGATAAACCGTAACCGGCTGAACAGTACGGCGGCCAGATTCCGCAGAGTGTAGGTGTGATTCATGTAAATTACAGTTCCTTTCTTCCATCGGCTTTACGCGGCCCGGAATAACGTTCCCATTATATCCGGCGGGAAAAGAGATGTCAAGTGAACAAGTTGTAAAGAAGGCAATCGCCCCGCCCTTGCCGGGACGGGACGATCTTCCATATTTTCAGGCGGCGTCCGGGCCGTTTCAGGAATTCGTGGCGTAGCGGTACAGGAACGTCATAATCTGCGCCCGGTTACAGACGGTCTGCGGCCGGAAAGTGCCGTCACTGTACCCCTGTGTCACGTCAAGGGAAGAGGCCCAGTTGACGGCGTCATAACAGAATCTGTCCGCGGTCACGTCACGGAACGGGTTTCCGCTCCTTGAGGCGGACGGAAGTCCGGCGAAGCGGTGCAGGAATGTCACAATCTGTCCGCGGTTGCAGGCCTGTCCGGGGGAAAATTTGGTGGCGGTGGTGCCGTTGGTAATGCCCTTTTCCAGCGCCCAGAGGACCGCGTGATAGTAGTCGTCCGAGGGGGAAACGTCCGTAAACGGATTGGAGACGGACGGCGCGGGCGATCCGGCCAGACGCCAGAGGAAGAGTACCGCGACCCCGCGGCTACAGGAGTTCAGCGGCCAAAACTCGTTGGTCTGTACAATGTTCTGTTCCACGGCCCATCTCACGGGCGTGTAGTAGTACGTGTTCTTGTCCCTCACGTCAACGGGCATATCCTCATCCGAGACGGTTTTCTGGACGGTCACAAAGAAAAGTTTCCCGGCTGAGAGCGTATTTCCCGCCGCGTTATAGAAATTCAGGACAATGACCCCTGTTCCCTCATTTCTGCCGGACACGCGTAAATCCTTCTTCCCGGTGCCGTAGCCGCCGGATGAAATGCCGATTTCCGTTTCAGAGAACGTTACAAGGGAACTTCCGGAGGCGTCCCACGAGATTTTCCGCACATCCGGGGAGTAGCTGTATTCCACGGACACGGTCTTTGTTTCCCCGATCCGGATATTGAGCGTCTCCGGGGACAGGACCACGCGGGGCGTTACGTCCATGTCGTACTGGTACGGGACCCAGTACGTCCCGCCGGCCTCCGTGGTAACGGAAAACCAGATGGAGTTATCCGTCAGTTTCACGCCCTTGTCGCACACGCAGGACGCTTCCTCATAAGAAGCGTACGGAATCTCGTCTCCGGGGGCGCGGTAAAGGCTGATCGTACGGTTCGGGAAACGGATGTCGGCGTGAAAATCGAAACGTTCCGTGATTCTGCCGGGTTCCGGTTCGGGCGCGGGTTCCGGTTCCGGCTCCGGGTCCGGCGCCTCGTATACCTCAATAGAAATGGAAGCGTTTTGCGTTTTGCCGCTGGAATCGGCGGCAGTGATGGCGAGCGTATGGCGTCCTGCCGGAAGGTCGGCGCCCCGAAAGCTGTTCAGTCTGGACGTGCCAATGTCAAGGAAGCGGTCCCCGATGTCCGTAATGTTGACGGACCAGCCGGTGTCAAGTCTGCCCGTGACGCTCGTCAGGGGGTAATTGGAAGTGATCGTCCCCCCGATATCACAGGAACTGCCCCGGGCGATGGAGTAAGCGTCCCGCGAGAGCCGGACGGCGAGCGTGGAAGGCGTACCGGACGGCGGCTGGGTTTCCGGTCCGGATCCGGCGTAATTCGGGCGCGCGTAAAAGACGATTTTCGTATTGGAGGAGCCGATACGCCCTGTTTTCGCGCTGTACTTGCGTTTAATGACCTTGTTGGAGCAGTTCCCTTCCACGGTGTAGACATATTCGGAGTCGGCATCGTAAACCAGTCCCACGTGGTTACTGATGTTGTCGTTGTTGTTGTCAATGTACGCGACATCGCCGGCTTTGGCGGCGGTGGAGCCGAACGCGTAAGGGGTCGCGCCGAAGCTGTTGCGGCCCATGTTGGAAGTCGAAAAGCCGCTGGCGAGGGCGTTCTTTTTCAGGGCCGAGGTCGGCACCCCCGCCTGATGGGCGCACCAACTGATAAAAATGGCGCACCACGCGGCGGACTTGTTGGAGCCGTAAAACCAGACGGCGTACTTTGTATGGTTGTCCCCCGTCTCGGGGTAGCCCGTCTGAGAGAGCGCGATTTGGGTAATGTCCTTGGCCTGATTGCCCGTGTTGGTCCACGTGTTCGGGTAACCGTAGGACGGTTCGGGGGCCGCGCCGCCGGTGAACTCCGCGGAAAGGATATCGTGAATGAGGGCGTCACTGTAGCGGTCGGACTCGATAAACCATCCGCTGTCGGCGTCTCCGCGTACCCGCAGTTCGTGGGAAATGACGGACGATGTGCCGGAGACCGTTTCCGTGACGTCCACAAGAAGTTCGCCGGTGTCCGGGCGGTAACTCCGCACGGCAAACGAGACATCGTCAATGGTTTTTTCCTGTTCGCTCAGGCCTTCCACCCGGAGAATGGCGTCTTGCAGGACTTCCTCCGACATCCAGTCCAGAAACGTTTCGTAGTCGCGCTCATAGACGGCGATTCCGCGCGTCAGGACGGTTCCGAAATATTCGTCCAGCATGGTTTCCAAGGCCGCGTCCAGCGGGGCAGGACGTTGGATTTCCTCCGCCAGCGCCGCCGGACACAGGCTCAGTGTCAGCAAGACGGCCAGCAGGGCGGCGTAGATTCGGCGTTTCATAGGCTTTCGTTCTCCTTATGTTTTGTTTTACGCTCTTTGTGAAAATTCCGGAAACCGGCGCTTCTGGTCAGTTTCCGGAACATTGGGGACGCGTTCAGCGGACGGCCACCGCCAGCGCGCGGTATACGTCCAGAATGCGGGTAAACAGGGGGTCCTCGGGATTCAGGCCGCTGTAGAGTTTCAGGGCCGCCGCGGCGTTCTCCTTGCGGATTTTTTCCAGCATTTCCACGCTCTGGGGGTCATCGGGACAGTCGAAGCGTAACGCCGCCGCCGCGCCGAAAATCAGGTGGTCCACCGGCAGGCCATAGGACGCGGTCGTGACAAGCGGCTTAATGAGGCGGTCACCGGGGGAGAGTTTGCGCATGGGTTCGCGGCCCACGCGGGCGACCTCGTCCTTGAGGTGCGGGTTGTGGAAGCGTTTAAAGATACGTTCCACGTAGGCGTGATGGGTTTCGGGGTCAAAGGAGAATTCCCGGATGAGGCCCTCCCCGCTCTCCCGGATGGCGGCGTGTACAATGTCGCCAATGACGGGGTCCTGAATGCTCTCCAAAATGGTCTGGTGTCCGCGCAGGGCGCCCAGATACGCGCAGATGGCGTGGCCGCTGTTGAGGGTAAAGAGCTTCCGTTCCAGACAGGCCATCAGATTGTCGGTGTACGTCAGGCCGTCCACGTCCACGGGTTCGCCCTTCCACGCGGCGCGCTCCACGTCCCATTCCGTGTACTCTTCGGCGGCGGCGTCCAGCGGGTTTTCAAAGTCCGGCTTCGGGCAGATACGGTCCACCGCGCAGTCGGCAAAGCCGATATATTCATTGGCAAAGGCGATTTCCTCCGGGGTCATGTGCTTGAACGTCTCTTCTTTTAAACGGGTGGTGGTCCGCAGGCCGTTTTCACAGCAGATAACATTCATAGGCTCCTTGTTCCCGGCGGCGATACGCGCCCGGATGCCCTCCGCGATGGTCTTGGCGATTTTGGGCAGAACCAGCGGACCGACCGCCGTGGTAATCAGGTCACAGGCGGCGATAGTCGGGGCGATCCGGTCCCCCGCGGAAGAAACCGCGCTGATGTTGCTGACTTCAAACTCGTAACAGTTCTGATCGAGAATGTGCACGGTGTAACGCTTCCGGGTATTGATGGCGTCAATGATGGAGTCGACCACGTCCGCAAAGGTAACGTGCCAGCCGCTCCGCTCCAGAATGGCCCCGATGAATCCCCGTCCGATGTTGCCGGCGCCGAACATGACTGCCTGTTTCATACGTTCTCAACCTCCATGAAAATATGCCGCTATTCCAAACCCGGAAGGCCTTCCGGGGAACGCGTAACGTTACAACTGCGCGAATACTTCGCCGATGGGGTCCGTAATGACCAGCGCGTTGGAGAGGGGCCGCGCCACTTCGGACTTGTTCACCAGCGCCAGCCGGTCCCCGCGGTAATAGTGAATCAGTCCGGCGGCGGGGTAGACGTTTAAGGACGTGCCGCCAATGATGAGCAAGTCGGCCTGTGAGATGGCGTCAACGGCGCCGTTCAGTATCTTCGGGTCAAGGCCTTCTTCGTACAAAACCACGTCCGGCTTGACGCGTCCGCCGCACTTCTCGCACTTCGGCACGCCTTCGCTGTAGTAGATGAAATCAAAGCCGTAAAACTGCCCGCACCGCTCGCAGTAGTTTCTGTGTACGCTCCCGTGCAGTTCGTACACGTTCCTGCTCCCGGCGGCCTGATGAAGTCCGTCAATATTCTGCGTCACAATGGCCAGCAGTTTCCCTTCCTGTTCCCACTGGGCCAGCTTCTTATGGGCGGCGTTGGGCTTTACGTCCCGCATGAGCATTTTCGCGTGGTAGAAACGGAAAAACTCTTCGGGCTTGCTTTCGTAAAAGGTATGGCTTAAAATAGTCTCCGGGGGGTACTGCCACTGCTGATGATACAGCCCGCCCGTACTGCGGAAGTCCGGGATTCCGGATTCCGTGGAGACGCCCGCGCCCCCGAAAAAGACCATCCTCTTCGCCTCATCCACCCACTCTTTGAGCTTCCGCACTTCTTCTTTCACGGCTTACTCCTCCTGTCGTATCGTCCGCAAGTGTGCCGGAAACGCGCCCCGCGCGCTTCCAGAAAGGAACCATCTATGAATATCCAGATTTTCGGCGCGTCCAAATCCTTCGACACCAAAAAGGCGCAGCGTTGGTTTAAAGAACGGCGGATTCCGTTTCAGTATATTGATTTGCCGTCCAAGGGATTATCCCCCCGGGAGTACCAGTCTGTCAAGCGGAAAATCGGCGCGGAAGCCCTGATTGACGAGAAATCGAAAGCCTATGAAGCGTTGTACATGGGCTACATCACGCCTCAGGCGCGGGAGGAAACCCTTCTTGAACACCCCGAACTGTTCCGGACGCCGATTGTCCGCAACGGGAAAGAGGCTACCGTTGGATACTGTCCGGACGTGTGGGCAAACTGGACGTGAACCGTCAATGCCGCGCCGAAAGGGGACGCTTATGCAGAAACATCCGCTCTCCACGCCGCCGCGCAACCGCTTCGCCCGGGGCGCGTATATCATGATCCGCCGTTACCTGCGCCATCAGGTGGGAATGCGGAGCGCCGCGCTGGCGTTCTACCTGCTCTTCGCCATTTTCCCCATCCTGATTTTCGTCAGCGCGCTGGTGGGCGTCCTTCACGCCGACATTGAGGCCGAACTGGCGAAACTGTGCGACTTCCTCCCGAAATCCGTGGTCATGATTGTGCGGCGTTACCTGACGTTCGTCTCCGCGAACCCCGGCCCGCGCCTGCTGACATTCGGGATGGTGTTCTCGGTCTACTTCCCGGCCCGCGCCGCAAATTCCCTGATCCACTCCGTACGCAAGGCCTACCGCCTCGGCCCGCCCGCCGCCGCGCTGGGCCAACTGCTCAAAACCCTGCTTTACACCGTCCTGCTGACGCTGGGGACGATTCTTACCGTCACGCTGATGACGGTCAGCGACCGTATTCTATCATGGGGCGTGGAGAATGTAAATCTTCCCGTCTTTGTGGCGGACCTGTGGGGAATGCTCCGCTTCCCGCTCATTGCGCTGATCGGCTTCTTCGCGCTCTTCGCGCTCTACGCGCTGGCTCAGGACGGACCCATCCCCCCGCGGGACATCTGGCCCGGTACGCTCGCCTCTCTCCTTGGCTGGGTGGCCGTCTCGTGGCTCTATACCTTTTATGTGAACAATATCGCCCGCTATTCCCTGCTCTACGGCTCCCTCGGGACGATCATGGTCCTGCTCATCTGGCTGAACCTCAGCGCAATGACGCTGATTCTGGGGGCCGAACTCAACGGGACGTTAATCAGTCTCCGGAAAGAAAAACTCAGCGGAGAACGTCCGCTCTGAACGAAAGGAACGTCCATGAAACGGAAACAACGCGTCTTTGAACTGGTGGAAGTCGGCTACGCCGGCGATTTCTACAGCCGCGCCTATGACCTGCTCGGCGTGGTCATGATTGCGCTGAACCTGACCGTCAGCGTACTGGAAACCTATGACGGGATTCGTACCGCTTACCGCGTCCCGCTCTCCGCGCTGGAGACGGCCACGGTCCTGTTTTTCACGGTTGACTATGCCCTTCGCGTCTGGACCGCGGACCAGCTCTACCCAGCGGAACGCCGCCCCGTACGGAAATACGTCCTGTCCATGACGGGCCTGATTGACCTGTTATGTTTTCTGCCTTGGTACCTGCCGTTCTTTTTCCCTGCGGGGGCGGTGGCGTTCCGTATGTTCCGGGTCGTGCGCATTTTCCGCCTGTTCCGCATTAACACGTACTACGATTCCCTCAACGTCATTACGGAAGTCATCATCGGGAAGAGACAGCAGTTGTTTTCCTCGGTGTTCATTCTGTGCGTGCTCATGCTGGGGGCGAGCCTGTGCATGTACAGCCTCGAGCATGAGGCCCAGCCGGAAGTGTTCGTGAACGCCTTTTCGGGGATCTGGTGGGCGGCGTCCACCCTGCTGACGGTCGGCTATGGAGACATCTACCCCATGACCCCCGCCGGACGCCTGTTCGGAATCTGTATCACGTTTCTGGGCGTGGGGATTGTGGCCATCCCGACCGGTATCATCTCCGCCGGGTTCGTGGAGCAGTATTCCAAAATCAAGCGTCTGAGCGAAATCGCCGATGAAGTTGACATTCACTTTATCAAGTTCCGCCTG
Source organism: Oscillibacter sp. (assembly GCA_017446225.1). Taxonomy (GTDB): domain Bacteria; phylum Bacillota; class Clostridia; order Oscillospirales; family Oscillospiraceae; genus Oscillibacter. Next base: position 9,999 of record JAFSRH010000041.1, on the reverse strand, counting down.
ACCCGTCAGGACGTATGGACGGGCAAGAGCGTCAAGGAGCTTGGCCTTCCCAAAGGCGTCATACTTGCGGCGATACGGCGCGGAAAAGAGGTCATTGTCCCGCGCGGGGGCATTGTGCTGAACGAACACGACACCGTCATACTCGGCGCCGAGCCGCTCCGGGACGACCAGCACATTGACTTTCAGGAAGTCACGCTCCGCCGCCAGCACCCTTGGAACGGGAAAGCCGTCCGGGACCTTGACATCTCCCGGCACACGCTCATTGTCACGGTACGCCGCGGCGCCCGCGCCCTGATTCCGAACGGGGACTTGGTTCTCAAAGAGGGCGACACCGTCACGCTTTACACACAAACCCCTCTTTCGGACGCCGAAAAAGTGCAGATATAACAAACTCAGACAGGAGAATTCGCATGGACACGCAAAACTGGAACAGAGTACACCCCAACGCGTTTATGGAACACAACTTTATGGAAATAGCGGAAGTGACGCCCGACCGGGCCGTCACGCTTCTGACCATCCGTCCGGAAGTGCGCAACCCGTACGGCGTGGCCCACGGCGGCGCGCTCTACACATTGGCCGACAACGCCACCGGACTGGCCGCGCATACGGACGGACGCTCCTATGTCACGCAGAGCAGCAACATGTACTTCCTGCGCAATCAGACGGAAGGCGTCATACGGGCGGAGGCCACGGTACGCCGCCGGGGCCGGACGACCTGTCTTGTGGAGGTGGACATCACCGGCGAAAACGGAACGCTGCTCGCTTCCGGGACGTTTGTCCACTTCCGCGTAGACCGGACCGTCCGGCCCTTCCCCGGGAATCAGCCTTCCGATTCCGGACCCTGAGCCGTGCCGGCGTCCTCTTCCGGACCCGAAACCGCGCGTACGGGCATTCCGTTCACGGTCACATCGTGTTCCGCCGGAATCAACAGATACTTCCGGCCGTCTATGACGCGGTACTCTACCACGTAACTGCATGACGGGTTGACCATTACCCGGGCTTCCGGCGTGATAATCTCGAAACGCTTGCTGTCAATGAGGTTCGCCGGACTGAGCACGGCGTTTTCCCCGAACCGCTCCCCGCAGGAACGCTCAAACGCTTCGAGACGTTCCGCGGACGCGCCGCCGTTTTCCAGAATGTCGCACAGTTCGCGGGGGGTCAGGGACAGCGGTTCCGGATTCTGTTCCTCCCGGCGCTCCTCTATACGCTCCAACAGTTGTTCGTGCACCGTCCGCAACAGTTCATAGCCGCACTCCTCCGCCAGCGATTCCGACAGGACGTCATGGAACGCCTCCCGCTGTTCCTCCGCAGACATCAGCGGACCGGTACGAAACACCGCGTCAATCAGTTCCTGATGGAGTTCCCCGGGCTTGCGGGTATAGTAGAGCGCGTTATAGATGTTCGCCGCCCGGTCGTCAAAGGCCGGAAACAGAAAGCCCAGCGCCGTATTATCGACCATTTGTCCGATTGCGCTGCCGTGAAACTCGTTCGCGTCATGGAAGTAACGCAACTCGTAGCCCGCGTCTTTCACCGGGCAGAGGGCGCAAATGATGTAAGAGAACATATTCTCCGACTCGTCCGTGTCACGCCCCCGGCGCGGCACATCGTACACATCGGAGGCCAGAAGAATCAGGTAGCCGTGCTCCCCGAGGTCCAACTGGTCAATGACGGTCCGGTAAAACGCCTCCCGGGCGTCCCCGTCTTGCAGTTGCGAGTTCCGCAGGTCCGACAACAGCCGGTGCTCGTCACTGTCCATGACCTGTTTCGTGGAAAAGACAATGTCAATCAGGTTCTTTCCCAAACTCCCCGTCAGCGTCTTTTTCAGGCGCTCAAGGTACAGTTCCACCTCCTCTTCGGGCATCAGGCCCAGCGAGGTGTCCAGATACGACACAATCTCCCGGTTTCCGTTGACGTAACAGCCGTAAATGCGGCTGATGGCGTTTTTTTCGGGCCGGAACCGGCGGCGCAGTTCGTTGATTTCCTTTTGATTCATGTAAAAACTTCCTTCTCCCTTTCGCGTGGCGCGGATGGGCCTATTATAGCAGGTTCCCCTTCCGGAATCAAGCGCGCCGCCTTCCGGACGGGGAACATTTTCCATTTGCCCTTGCAATTTCCAACACGGACGAGTATAATAAAGGACGCGCTGGAACGGCGGCCGCGGGAGGCGTCCCGTGCGCCCTTCCTGAGAGTATGTAACAAAGGGGAAACGGCTATGTCTATTCAACTGAACATCAACAACGCCGGATTGCGGGCGCATGAACTGGAGTTCATCCGTCCGCAGGTGGAGGCGGCCTTCAAGACCGTCACGGACCGGAGCGGGGCGGGCCATGAAATGCTCGGCTGGCTCAACTTGCCCGAAACGTACGACCGGGAAGAGTTCGCCCGTATCAAGGAGGCCGCCAAACGCATTCAGGCCCAGAGCAAGGTTCTGGTCGCCATTGGTATCGGGGGAAGCTATCTGGGCGCGCGGGCCGGTCTGGAATTCGTCAAAGGCCCCTTCGGAAACCAGCTCGGGGAAAAGGGCGTGGAAGTTTACTTTGCCGGAAGCAACCTCAGTTCCGACTATCTCCAAAACATCTTTGATGTCATTGGGGAGCGGGACTTCTCCGTGAACGTCATTTCCAAGTCCGGCACCACCACGGAACCGGCGGTAGCGTTCCGTTTCTTCAAGGCCAAGCTGGAAGAGAAGTACGGCAAAGAGGGCGCGAAAGAGCGGATTTATGTCACCACGGACGCCAAGAAGGGCGCTCTGCGCGGGCTGGCGGTCGAGGAAGGGTACGAGACCTTTGTGGTGCCCGACAACATCGGCGGACGCTTCTCCTGTCTCAGCGCGGTGGGACTGCTCCCCATGGCCGCCGGCGGGATGGACATTGACCAAGTCATGAAGGGCTGTACGGACGCCTGCAAGGCCTACGCCAACCCCGACATGATGTCCAATGACGCGATGAAATACGCCGCCACGCGGTTCATCATGCTGATGAAGGGCAAGAAGGTCGAGATTCTGGCCAGTTACGAGCCTTCCCTGACCATGTTCGGCGAGTGGTACAAGCAACTGATGGCCGAGTCCGAGGGCAAGGACAACAAGGGCATTTTCCCCGTCTCCGCCAATTTCACCACGGACCTGCACTCCATTGGACAGTTTATTCAGGACGGTTCCCGTACTCTGTTTGAGACGGTCCTTTGGGTCAAGCACGCCCGGCATGAACTGAAAGTCCCCCATGACCCGGCCAATGTGGACGGCCTGAACTTCGCTTCCGGCGTACCCGTGGCGGAAATCAACGAAAAGGCCATGAAGGGCACGTTGCTGGCCCATGTGGACGGCGGCACCCCGAATTTGCTGCTCACGATTGACCGTCTGGACGACTACGGCTTCGGCGAGCTGTGCTACTTCTTCTGGAAGAGCCTTGCCATTTCCGGATATATGATTGGCGTCAACCCGTTTGACCAACCGGGCGTGGAGGCGTACAAGAAGAATATGTTCGCCCTGCTCGGCAAGCCCGGGTACGAGGACGCCAAGGGCGCGCTGGAAGAGCGGTTAAAATCCCTTTCGTAATATCGGACGCAAAACCGGGACGGTTCCGTACGGGACCGCCCCGGCGTCTTTCAGGTCTCCATATGCTTTCCGAGGAACGCCGCGATCGTCTGGGCAAGTTTGTATTCGCTCTCCCCGGCGGGGTCCCCGTTTTCGGAGGAGACAAACAGCACCACGCCCAGCAAGTCCCCTTCCGAGAGAATCGGCGCGGCGATGTCCAGCGTTCCGTCCGTTTCCGAGGATACGCTGACCGGCGTTTCCCGGTCCGCGCGCCGGTAAATGCGGCGGTTCTCCATAATCTGTTCCAGTTCCGCCGACACGTGTTTGCCTTTGAGTTCCCGGTGTCCGCCCGCCACGGCCAGCACGATGTCACGGTCCGCGATGGCGCAGACGCGCCCCGTACAGCGGCTCATGGTTTCGCAGAGCTGAAAGGCGAAATCCTCTACGCCGCCCAGCATGGAGTATTTCTTAAAAATAACTTCCCCTTCCCGGCTGGTATAGATTTCCAGCGGGTCCCCTTCCCGGATACGCATGGTACGGCGGATTTCTTTCGGTATCACCACGCGGCCTAAATCATCAATACGCCGCACAATTCCTGTAGCCTTCATCATTCTGACATCCTCCTGTGGTTTTCTGAGGCGGTTCTTAGGATTCCGCAGAATCAGGACGGATATGCAAAATTTGCGCTGGCGGAATTTGGAAGGATTGAGAGACATCCTAAAATTGACATTTAATAAAGTAAGAAGCTGTATTCATAGACATTTCGCGCCGTTCCGCTGTGCGTTTTTTCTCTATGCTCTTTTCTAACGGCGAAACGCACAGCCTGAAAGCGTCCGGCGCGGGCGGCGGTATGCCCGGGGGCGTTGCGTATCATACGGCGTCTTTTGATTACGCGTACCGTTGCGTTGCCGTGATGGAGCGGCTTTTACGGCAGAGTTGACGCCTTGTCGTTCGGATTGTCAAGGTCCGTCCTGAAATTCGCTCATGATTTTCCGCAAGTCGGACAGACTATCCGAAAACCGGAAAGGATGGTCTCCCTCATGTGGAAAAGGATTCTGTTATTATGGTTTCTGGTCGCGCTGGCCGCGGCTTTATGGTCCGCGAAACCCCGGACCCGCGCGGTTCCGGCCCAGAACGCGGCCGAAATTCCCGTGGACGCCGCGCCGAAACTGCTTGCCTTTACGTTTGACGATGGCCCGCACCGGGGGAGTACGGACCGCCTTTTGGACGGACTTCTGGAACGCGGCGCGAAAGGGACGTTTTTCCTTGTCGGGCAGGAAATTGACGAGGCGCGGGACCTCGTGGAACGTATGCGGGATGAGGGACACCAAATCGGAAACCATACTTGGAGCCACAGACGCCTTGACGAACTCTCCGACGACGAGATTATACAGGAAATCGGGAAAACGGACGCCTTACTGAAATCAGTCGCCGGGGATGGGGAATACTGGTTACGTCCGCCGTATGGCTTTTTGCGGCAGGGAACGGAAAGATTTGTCAACGTGCCGGTTGTCAAGTGGTCCGTGGACCCCCGCGACTGGGAGAGCCGGAACGCGGAAAAGGTCACGCAAGCCGTGCTGGAAGGCGTACAACCGGGCAGTATCGTGCTTCTTCACGATATCTATCCTTCTTCCGTGGAAGCCGCCTTGGAGTTGATAGACCTTCTCGCGGCGGACGGGTACCAGTTTGTGACCGTGCGGGAACTTTTGACGCGGAACGGCGTCACGCCGCTTCCGGGCGTCTCGTACCGGACCGGGACCGGCGGAGCGTAAAAAACGGCGCGGACGTAATGTCCGTGCCGTTCGTTGCGTTCAGCCCATGATCAGCAGAATCAGCGTCAGGATGAGGAACACCGCGCCAATCCACTTTGTTGCGCGCGCGAGTTTCGCGTCCCACGTACGGGCCTTGTTGCGGGCAAGGAAGGAATCGGCAACGCCGCCGATCGCGCCGGACAGTCCCGCGCTCTTGCCGGACTGCATCAGTACCACCGCAATGACCAGCAGGCCGCAAATGAGCTGTAAAATCGTGACAAACAGTTTCATGCAAAAAACCTCCGCTTTTTTCTTATCTTACCACGGTTTTTTCCGGGGCGCAAGACAGCCGTGAAAAAACCATTGTGTGTTGTACGGCGGGATTAGTCCCAGTAAGCATCGCTCCAGTCGCCGGAACTCCCGCCGCCGCCGGAACTTCCGCCGCCGCCGGACGAACTGGTGTCAGGCTTCTGGCTTTCCCAGTTATCGGAGGTCGTTTTATTGGAACTCCCTGACGATTTCCCGGAACCGGACGAACCGGACCTTTTGCTGGTGGAATCGGATTTTGACGAACTGCTGGAATTTCCGCTGGAACCGCTGGATCTGCTGGAATAAGAGGACGCCCCGTAATGCACGGAACATTTCCCGGAACGCGCCCCCACGCGGTAGGAGTTATCTTCCGCGTAAATGCTCGAACCGAACTTTTCCCGCGTGAGGTCGAGCAAGCCGACATAGGTGCACTTGGAGGAGGGGCAACTGGTCCCCGCGACTACGTGCCCGGATGTGCAGTAGCGTTTATAGACGTGCAGGTTACATTCTTCCGTGGGGGCGGTACCCGCGCCGATTTCCACCTCAATCACCCGGGAGCCGCGCAAATCCGCCCGACAGGCTTTTGTGGGCAGAAGGCCGCTGTCCGCGCAGACCGCCACGGTTTCAAGGCCGTTATCGGGCTTGAAAAAGTCCTTATCCGGCAATTCCTCGTGGACCTTCTGCATGACCTTTTTCCACATGGTGATGGCCGGGTTGCCGGAGTAACTGATCCGCGCGTTGCGCTCGTAGCCCACCCAGACCGCCGCGACATAATAGGGCGTGTAGCCGACAAAATAGCGGGCGTAGTTGTCGCTGGTGGTACCGGTTTTTCCGGCAATGTGCATACCATCGAATTTCGCGGAGGTGCCCGTGCCCGATTCCACCACGCCTTCCAGCATACGGGTCATGAGGTAGGCCGTGGTTTCCTTCATGGCCAGTTCGCCGCCGAACGGCTTTTCAATGACGGTCAGCCCTTTGGAGTCCACAACGCGTAAATAAGTTCTGGGGCGGTTATAGATTCCGTGATTGGCAATCGCGCCGTAGCCCGCGGCCATTTCAATGGTACTCAGGCCGTACGTCAGGCCGCCGAGGCCCAAGGGCGACAGGGACATATCGTTTTCCACAAGACTGAGGTTCAGTTTTTTTGTCGCGAACTCGTAAGAGTTTTCCACGCCGAGGAGCTGTAATGTCCGGATTGCGATCGTATTGAGCGATTTTCGTACGCCGGTACGGATGTTGGTCAAACCGCCGTAACCGGAGGGGGAGTTTTTGGGCCACGCGTTTCCGTTGTACTTCATCACGGGGTAGTCGTCCAGCGCGGTGGCCGGGGTGACGACTCCCGCGTCCAATGCCGGCGCGTAGACCGTCAGAGGCTTGATGGAGGAACCGGGCTGTTTTTTGGTAGACGCGTAACTGAACAGACGGTTTCCGGTTTTCTCGCCCATATCGCCCACAATGGCGACAATGTTGCCCGTGTCCGGGTCCAGAATCGTAATCGCGGAGCGAATCTGCTGGCCATCGTAACTGACCAGATTCAGGTTCTTCCGGTTCACGTACACCTCATCGGCAATGGCCTGTATCTTCGGGTCCATCGTGGTATAGATACGGTAGCCGCGGTTATAAATCCACGACTCCGCCGTGTCGCGGTCTATGCCGTACTGTGAAACCAAATCCGCCGCCACATCGTTAAAGACCTGATCCATGAACCATGAATTGTACTCCTGTTTGCCGGTCAGGGCGTCCATGTCGGCGGCGCTTCCCTTCCGTTCCACGAAGTGGAGTTCCTCGGCCTTGGCGGCCTCGTACTCCTCCCGCGTCAGGAAGCCTAACCCTAATTCCGGGTCGTACATCCGGTAGAGAATGCTTTCCTGCCGCCGTTTGTTCATCTCGCGCGGGGTGCTCTCGACAACGTTCCCTTCCGCGTCCTTGGTCTTGACGGTGATGTTGTACATGGGGCCGTACATGGAAGGGTTGTTCGTAATGGCGATAATGCTGGCGCATTCGGCAACCGAAAGGTCAATGGCGTCCTTTCCGAAGTAATACTGCGCCGCCGTCTGGACCCCGTAACAGCCCATGCCGAAATAAATGGTGTTGAGGTAGAGTTCCAGAATTTCCTCTTTCGTGTGGTCTTTCTCGAATTCCAGCGCGCGGAAGATTTCCGTCACTTTCCGGTTGACCGTGTTCTGGTTGGACTTTGTCATGTTCTTGAGCATTTGCTGGGTAATCGTGGAGCCGCCGAAACTGCTGCGCATACCCATGGACATAATCACCGCGCCGCCGGTACGTTTCCAGTCCACGCCCTTGTGTTCAAAGAAACGGTGGTCCTCAATGGCGACCGCCGCCTGCCAGAGCGCCGGGGCCATTTGGTCGTATTTAATCAGAATCCGGTTTTCCCTGTCGTGGAGGATCTTGTATTCTACCCAGCCATCGTTCTCCTGTACGGCGTCATCGTGGTAATAAATAATGGAACTCTGATTCAAGGTGTAGTCGTCCGGATTGACTTCCAGCGAAGGGCCGAGCGTACGGTGTACGTAGGTCATGAAAATCATCGCAAAGACAACCGCCGTGCAAATCCCAATCAGGCAGAGGGTGCCCAAGAGGAAGAAGAACTTTCCGAAGATTCCCGCAATGATTCCAAGCGGACCGCCTCCGCGGCGCCGATACTGTTCGTCCATCAAGAAATTCGCCTCCTTTGCGCGTTCGCGGACTGTCCCGCGCCCGTATGCGGCCAGTGAGTTTACAATTTTTTTATTTTACACGTTTTGCGGAAAGATGTCAACAAGCGTCCGGAAAATTTTCCGGAAAAGTTTGTCCGGGCTGAGCGACCGACAGAAATGTACAAAAATTTCCGTCTTTTTGTCAAAATTCCCCCTTGCATTTTCAAAAACAATCTGTTAAAATAGCCTAAGTAATCCGGAAGGGACGAAACCTCCCTTCCGTACGGGAGGAAACAGGGGTGAACGAAGATTTCGGTCCCACGTTCCTGACGGTCACGGACGAGGACGGAGAGGAAATCACGCTGGAATATGTGGATTCTCTGGAATACAACGGCGTGACGTATACGGCCTTCTTCCCGGCGGAAGTCGAGGGGGAGGAAGCCCCCGAAGAAGAGCTGGGGCTGGTCATTCTCAAGACCATCCGCGAGAACGGGGAAGAGATACTTTCCACCCCCGACAGCGATGCGGAACTGGAACGCGTATACGACCTCTTTATGGAGCAGTTACAGGACGGCATGGAAGAGGACGAGTGAACTTTGTAAAAATGCCCTGCGGGGTTTGTGACGGGCCTTTTTTTAACCCACATTTTGTTATACGGGACGCTATGTCAGTTCGTGGTTTGCAGGCCTCCCGGCGGCGCGAGCCGTTGGACGTTGGAAGCGATAAAGCGGACTGTAGGCAACCCACCTGCTGGCTATGTGGCAGGTTATAACGAGGTTCGCACGGCTTTCGCGGGGTATTTGGTTCCATGGGCGGGGATTCCGCGCCACGGAGCCGCCATAAGGCTGGACGCGCCGAAGGAACGTTGGTTCCCCCGGCGCGGCTTTTTATTGGTAGCGGTACTGCAGCCCGACATACTGGTTGACACAGCTCCAGAACAGGTCCTGACTGTGAAACTCCAGCAGACACGCGTTTTCCTGTTCGTGGAACGAGACCACGCGCCGTTGACTGTCAATCCAGACCCGCCAGAGCGGTTCGGGCTTGCGTAGCGCCTCATTCGCCTGTTCCATTTTCCGCGCTCCTTTCCGCGTTGGCCTCTTCCGTCAGGCGCAGCCGTACCGCCTCAATGTCCGCCCGCAACCGCTCCCACGCTTCCGGATGTTCCACGTAGTAGAGCGGACAGCGTTTTCCGGTGACGTCGTAATGCCGTATCACGTCCTGAAACGGGTCCAGATCGAACTTCCAGCATAACCACCCGGCCAGTTCGGCCAGACGATGATACGTCACGTCATTGAATTTCCCGTCCGCGTCCGGGTGGCAGACCTCTATCGAGACCGTGTCGGCGTTGCGGTCGTTGGACGCGTACGCGATTTCCGTCAGAGGAATGCACTGCAACGCTTCCCCCTCCAAGCCCACGATAAAGTGACTGCTCGCGTACGTGCCGCTCCGGCCGTCCGACAGGCTCTCAAAATAACTCCGGTTGGCTCCGGCGGTCGAACCCGGGTTGCCCACGTAATGAATCACCACGCCGTTAATCTTGCGCAGGTAGGTTCCCGGACGCGAATAGGGATTTTGTGTCAGAAAATTTTCCCGCACGTACTCCGGCGCTTCCGCGTCCGCGCCCGGGAGCCATGACGGATACTCCGTACTCACGCGCGGGTCCCGGACGCGGATACTGTAAAAGACGATCACAAAGAGCGTCAGAAACACCCACGGCATGAGAAAACGGTAAAGCGGCCCGTGTTTGCGG
>JAFSRH010000040.1 GCA_017446225.1 Oscillibacter sp. | reverse complement strand
TAGCTCTTTGCGGTCGGTATCCTTTCTAAAGTCTGCTCAACTTTCAGGATACCACTTTTCCGCTCATAGAGCTACCTTTTTGTTCGCAAAAACTTTTCACTGTCCAGATATGTAAGGTCCCTTACAAAAACCATAGCGCGGATAACAGGTCTGTTACCGTTTTCCGGAAAAAACCGGACAGGGCGCTACCCTGTCCGGCCTTCGCCTTACGCCACGTTGAGCACTTTGTAATCCTGCGCTTCCACGGCCTGTGTCAAGGCCTCGTCACTGACAGGCGCGGAGAGCGTCACGACCGCCGTCCCGCTGTCGTGGCTGACCACGGCCTTTTCGACTTCCGGCAGAGCCTCCAAGGCCTTTCTAACCCGCGCTTCGCAGTGTTCGCACATCATGCCCTCAATGTTTAGCGTCTTTTCCATACTGATTTCCTCCTTTTCGTGTTCGCGTTCCGGCGTGACCCGTTTTCGGGGCCTGTCGCGGCGGCTGTCGTACGGCCGGAACAGGTTCAACCGGAGCGCGTTCGAGACGACACAGAAACTGCTCAAACTCATGGCCGCCGCGCCGAACATGGGGTTCAGTGTCAGGCCGAGTACCCCGGCGGCCAGCGGAATTCCAATGGAATTGTAGAAGAACGCCCAGAACAGATTCTCATGGATGTTCCGCAACGTGGCGCGGCTCAGACGGACCGCCGCGGGGACGTCCAGCAGACTGTTCTTCATCAATACCACGTCCGCGGCGTCAATGGCAACGTCCGTACCGGCCCCGATTGCAATGCCCGTGTCGGCGCGCGTCAGGGCGGGCGCATCGTTGATTCCGTCCCCGACCATGGCGACCCGTCCGCGTTCTTTCAAACGCCGGATCGCCTGTTCCTTGCCGTCCGGCAGAACGCCCGCTATGACTTCATCGACCCCGGCCTGTTGTCCGATTGCGCGGGCTGTGCGCGGGTTGTCCCCCGTCAGCATGACAACGCGAATTCCCATGTTCCGCAGTTCCCGGACGGCCTCCGGGCTGTCCGGCTTGATCACGTCCGCCACGGCAATGACGCCCAAAAACCGCCCGTCCCGGCTGAAATACAGCGGCGTCTTGCCCTCTTCGGAGAGCGTTTCGGCGCGCGTGTCGGCGCCGTGGACAAAGTCCGCGTTGCCGCCCAGTAAAACGCTTCCGTCCAGTGTCGCGCGCAGGCCCTTTCCGGGGACGATCCGGAAATCCGTGACCGCCGGAAGGGAAAGGTTCCTGTCCTCCGCGGCTTGCAGGACGGCTTTTGATAACGGGTGCTCGCTATGCTGTTCGAGCGCGGCGGCGAGGCGTAACAACTCGCGCTCGTCCGTACCATCGGCCGGCAGAAGGTCCGTCACGCGCGGCCGGCCTTCCGTGATGGTGCCGGTCTTGTCCAGCGCGACAATGTCCACGCGTCCGGCCGACTCCAGCGCGGCGGCGGTCTTGAAGAGGATGCCGTTTTTGGCGGCCATGCCGTTTCCGACCATGATGGCCACGGGCGTGGCCAGTCCCAGCGCGCACGGACAACTAATGACAAGTACGGAAATTCCGCGCCCCAGCGCGAATCCCGCCTCACGTCCCAACAGGAGCCATACGACCGTTGTCATCAGGGCAATGGCCATGACCGCGGGAACAAACACGCCGGAAACTTTGTCCGCGATACGGGCAATGGGGGCCTTGGTGGCGGCGGCGTCCGAAACCATGCGGATAATCTGTGACAGCGTGGTATTCTCCCCGACCCGCGTGGCGCGGCACTTCAGGAACCCGGAACGGTTGACGGTGGCGGCGGAGACCGTGTCGCCGGGGGCCTTGTCCACGGGGATACTTTCCCCGGTCAGCGCGGCCTCGTCCACGGCGGCGCCGCCCTCCACGACTACGCCGTCCACGGGGATATGTTCCCCCGGACGGACCGTAAAAATGTCTCCGGCCTGTACCTGTTCCACGGGAATTTCTGTTTCGGCGCCGTCACGGAGTACGACCGCCGTCTGCGGGGCCAGTTTCATAAGGCCTTTCAGGGCGTCCGTGGTACGTCCCTTGGAACGCGCTTCGAGCATTTTCCCGACCGTAATCAACGTAAGAATCATGGCGGCGGACTCAAAGTAAAATTCCATCATCCAGCGTTCGACCGCGGCCGCGTCGCCGCGGACCTGCGCGGAAGTCATGGCGAACAGCGCGGCCGTACTGTAAACGAACGCCGCTCCGGACCCCATCGCTACCAGCGTATCCATATTTGGCGCCCCGTGCGACAGGCTTTGAAAGCCGCTGATGAAAAATTTCTGGTTGATGACCATCACAATCCCGGCTAACAACAGTTCCGTCAGGCCCATTGCCACGTGGTTCCCGTCATAGAACGCCGGGAGCGGCCAGCCCCACATACCGTGCCCCATGGAGACGTACATCAGTACGCACAGAAAGCCCAGCGAGTACAACAGACGTTGTTTCAGACGGGGCGTTTCCCTGTCCTCCAAAGCGGCCTCCTCTTCCGACAGGGCCGCGGATTTTGCCGCGCCCTTGCGCGAGGCGCCGTAACCGGCCTTTTGTACGGCCTCAATAATCGTTTCGGGCGCGGCGGTACCTTCCACGCCCATGGCGTTCGTCAGCAGACTGACCGAAACGCCCGTTACGCCCGGTACCCCCGACACCGCTTTCTCCACACGCGCCGCGCACGCCGCGCAACTCATGCCCGTGACATTGTACTGTTCCATCGCTTCACCATCACTTTACAGCTTTTTCATATGACTGCCCGCATAGTTCAACATCAGCTTCTTTACGCCCGCCTTGTCGAAACGCACTTCCGCCATGACATCCCCCGACATCGCTTTCACGGACACTACGACGCCCTTGCCGAAAGTCGTATGCTCCACGAGGTCCCCGGGCTGTAAACGTAACCGGCTTCCCGCGGACGCCGGGACTTTCGCGGAGTTTTTAGGAGACACAACCCGGCCCGCGTACGCGTAACCGTTCTCACGGGCGGACCGTTTCCCGGTCCGGCGGAGCGTCTGTTCCGGAATCTCTTCCAGAAACCGGGAAACCGGATTGGAACGCGTTTCCCCGTAAAGCATTCTCTGCTGGGCGTTGATCAGAATCAGGCGTTCCTTGGCGCGGGTCATGGCCACGTAACAGAGGCGGCGTTCCTCCTCCAAACTCTTTTCCTGATAGAGCGCGTTGTTATTGGGAAAAATGCCCTCTTCCATGCCCACCACGTACACTACTGGGAATTCCAGTCCTTTCGCGGCGTGGACGGTCATCATCGTAACGCAGTTATCCCCGAATTCGGCCGAGTCCAAGTCCGTGTACAGCGCGGTCTCGTTCAGGAAGCCGGACAAAGTCGCGTCCTCCGGCACGCGCTCCATAAAGCCGGTTATGCTGGATTTCAGCTCCTGTACGTTTTCCAGACGTCCCCGGCTTTCCTCATCGTTTTTTTCTTCCAGCGTTTTGACGTAGCCGCTCTTCTCACATAACAGGTCATAGAAATCGTTTAACGGCAGTTCCGCGCTTTTTTCGTGCAGTTCGTCCAGCAGGTCCGCGAACTTCAACAGTTTTCCCTTGACGGACTTCAATTCCGGGAACAGGTCCGCGTTGCGAAAGATTTCGTAAAGGGAAAGGCCCTGACTTTCCGCCAGAGAAGCGGCTTTTGTCAAGGTAGTCTGTCCGATACCGCGCGGCGGATTGTTCACGATACGCCGGAAACGCAAATCGTCCAGACGGTTGTTGACCACGCACAGATACGCGAGCATATCCTTGACTTCCGCGCGGTCAAAGAATTTCATGCCCCCAATGACGCGGTAGGGAACGCCGTTACGTTTCAGCGCGTACTCCAACGCGTTGGACTGCGCGTTCATACGGTAGAGCACGGCATTGTCCCGGAACGTGCGTCCGCGGTCAACGCCTTTCAGGATGTCGTTGACCACGAAAGACGCTTCCTCATTTTCGTTGGACACGGTCCGTACCTGTACCCGTTCGCCCTGTCCGTTTTCGGTCCAGAGGTTTTTCCCCTTGCGTCCAAGGTTATTTTTGATGACGGCGTTCGCGGCGTCCAAAATATGCTGCGTGGAACGGTAATTCTGTTCCAGACGAATGACCCGGGCGTTGTCGTAACGCTTCTCAAAGCCGAGGATGTTGTCGATGTTCGCGCCGCGGAAGCTGTAAATGGACTGATCGTCATCCCCCACCGCGCACAGGTTCCGCCGTCCGCCGGAGAGAAGGGAAATCAACTGTTCCTGTATATGGTTCGTGTCCTGATACTCGTCCACGAGGACGTAACGGAACTGGTTTTGATAGTGTTGCAATACTTCCGGGTCCTGTTGCAGAAGGGCAACGGTATAAAAGAGAATATCGTCAAAGTCAAGGGCATTGGCGGCGCGAAGGCGTTTCTGGTATTCGGCGTAAAGGCGGGCAATCCGGTTTTTTCGCCAGTCCTTTTCCAGCGTATTGTCTTTTGCGTAGTCCTCCGGGCCAATGTAAAGGTCTTTTGCGCGTCCGATTTCGGCCAGAACGCCTTTTACGGGAAACATTTTGGCGTCTATATTCCAGTCTTTGATAATCGCCTTCAAGACGCGCTGCGAGTCGTCCGTATCGTAGATGGTAAAGGAGCGTTCAAAGCCGAGCCGTTCAATATACCGCCGCAGAATCCGCACGCAGGCCGAATGGAACGTGGACGCCCACACATCATGGGCCGCCGGACCCAGACGCGCCGCGAGACGTTCCTTGAGTTCCCCCGCGGCCTTGTTGGTAAACGTGATTGCGATAATCTCCCACGGGCGGGGCGGGTCCACGGCGCACAGACGCCGGGCGCGTTGAAACTCCGCGTCCGTGGGCGTCTCCGGGAACTGTTCCAGAAAGCGCAAATCCTCCTCCGCGGCCCAGTCCGGGACCGTTTCGGAGTCGCTTCCGCTTCCGTAGGTCAACAGCGTGTAGATTCTTTGAATCAGCACGGTAGTTTTTCCGCTTCCGGCCCCGGCGAGCAGGAGTAAGGGACCCTGTGTGGTCATGGCGGCCTGTTTTTGCATAGGATTCAGCCGCCGCAAGTCCTGTTCGATGACATGACGGCGGGCGGCGCAGTAACGTTCCGAAAAGGCGTTCATAGAAATTCCCCCCGCTTTTTCGCGTAATCCACGCGGATGAAGTCAGTATAACACACCTGTTACGGCTTTGCAAGAATTTTCACGGTATAAGCGAGAAGGAGACAGCCCGTTTGAAAAACAGGCTGTCTCAACGCGGCGGAAGTTCAGTTCAGGAAGTCCTTCAGTTTCTTGCTCCGGCTGGGGTGACGCAGTTTCCGGAGCGCTTTGGCCTCAATCTGTCGGATACGCTCCCGGGTCACGTTGAATTCCTTGCCGACTTCTTCCAGTGTCCGTGTCCGGCCGTCCTCGATACCGAAACGCAGTTTGAGCACTTTTTCCTCCCGCGGCGTGAGCGTGGCGAGCACTTCCATTAACTGCTCTTTCAGGAGCGTGAAAGACGCCGCCTCCGATGGTTCGGACGCGCCTTCGTCCGGGATAAAGTCGCCCAAATGCGAGTCCTCTTCCTCCCCGATCGGGGTTTCCAGAGACACCGGTTCCTGCGCGATTTTCAGAATTTCCCGTACTTTCTCTACGGGCATATTCATTTCCTCGGCGATTTCCGTTGGCGTGGGGTCGTGGCCCAGTTCCTGTAACAACTGTCGGCTGACGCGGATGACCTTGTTAATGGTCTCGACCATATGGACAGGGATCCGGATGGTACGGGCTTGGTCCGCGATGGCGCGGGTAATGGCCTGACGTATCCACCAAGTGGCGTACGTGGAAAACTTGTACCCTTTGGTATAGTCGAATTTCTCCACGGCCTTGATCAGGCCCAGATTGCCTTCCTGAATCAGGTCCAGAAACAGCATACCGCGTCCGACATACCGCTTGGCAATGGAGACCACCAGCCGCAAGTTTGCTTCGGCCAGTTTCTGTTTGGCGGTATCGCCCTGTTTCTTACGTTTCAGAAGAATGGCCTCTTCTTCCCGGGAGAAGGGGAGCGCCTCTTTATTTTTCCGTTTCCGGTTCTGTTCCCGGAGCTTTTCTTCGGCCTCGGTACCGGCCGTCATGGTTTTGGCCAGCGCGATTTCCTCGTCCGGGGTCAGGAGCGGCACTTTCCCGATTTCTTTCAGGTACATGCGGACCGGGTCGTCAATCGAAAAACTGTTGACCAGCGTATTGGGGTCTACGAGTTCCTCTTCCTCAACTTCGGCGATTTCCTCCGCGGGGGGGTCCTCGTCCGTTGTTTCGGGAATCAAATCCGCGCCCGCGCTGATGTCAATGCTCAACTGTTCCAGCGAATCGTAAAGCTGATCCAACTGTGTCCCCTCTAAATTCAGTTCGTCCACGGCGTCCATGAGTTCCGCCGACTCCAATTTGCCCTTTTTCTTACCGTGCGCCAGAAGCTGGCGCAGTTTTTCATTCTGCATCAGCCATGACGCGGCGGGCAGTACGGCAACCTGACTGTCCGTCAGGCGGAGAATACCGGCTCTTAACGCTTCCTCATCGGTCAAGAGCGGAAGTTCTCCTTTCGGGAAAAACATCCCGTCCGATCCCCATGTGACTTCTCCCGGTTCCTGTTGTGACATCCCCTCCGGCGCTGGCGTCACGCTCTCCGGTACGGACTCTTCCACGGGCGTTACGTTCTCCGGTACGGCCTCTTTTGCAACGGGCGTCACAGTCTCCGGTACGGCCTCTTCCGCGGGCGTTACAGTCTCCGGTACGGCCTCTTGCACGGGCGTCACGTTCTCCGGTACGGCCTCCTCCGCGGGCGTCACAGTCTCCGGTACGGCCTCTTTCGCAACGGGCGTTACGCTCTCCGGTACGGCTTCTTCCACGGGCGTCACGTTCTCCGGTACGGACTCTTCCACGGGCGTTACGCTCTCCGGTACGGCCTCTTCCACGGGCGTCACGTTCTCCGGTACGGCCTCTTCCACGGGCGTCACGTTCTCCGGTACGGCCTCTTCCGCGGGCGTCACGCTCTCCGGTACGGTCTCTTCTGCGGGCGTTACGCTCTCCGGTACGGTCTCTTCCGCGGGCGTCACGCTCTCCGGTACGGCCTCTTCCGCGGGCGTCACATTCTCCGGTACGGCCTCTTTCGCAACGGGCGTCACGTTCTCCGGTACGGCCTCTTCCACGGGCGTTACAGTCTCCGGTACGGCCTCTTCCACGGGCGTCACGTTCTCCGGTACGGCCTCTTTCGCAACGGGCGTCACGTTCTCCGGTACGGCCTCTTCCGCGGGCGTCACGTTCTCCGGTACGGCCTCTTTGGAAACCTTCGTTACGGTCTCTGTTTCTGCGGGCTTGGATTTCTTTACAGCCTCAATCGGGGCGACAGACAGAAGTTTGTCCATGACTTCAGACATCTTTCCCGTAAAATGCTTCTTTTTTTGCGTCATATCCGCGTTCCTCCCTCATTCTTTCGTTTTTTATACTTTCTTTGCGCCGCCGCTAAAACATCCTCTCCCGTCCGCTCCGAACGTCTCTCCGCTTCCTCCCGGATAACGCGTATGTAATCGGCAAGCGCCTTGGACGCGTTTTCCGATGATTCCGGCTCCTGACATACGGAAGTAACGTGGCTGACTTCCTCCTGTGTGAGCGCCTCCGAAAGCAGATGAAAGGACACCGGATATCCCTGTTCTTTGGCGTCCCAGAGCGTGAAGAAGGCCTTGGCCAACAGCGGCGCGGAAAAATCCTCCCGGGTCAGCGGGAACGGAACCGGAAAAAGGCTCTCGTCCATGAGCAGCAGCCGTACAAGACCGGCTTCCGCCCGCGCGGAACGTACGTTTTCATAACGGAAGGCGCGTTCCTTCGGCTGTACCATCTGCGTGGCGGGATTGAGTTCCCGGCGCAAGGCCTGTTTCCGCTGGCGGGAATAGGCGGCTTTTGCCGTACGCTGTACAAGTTCCTCCATGGCGGTTTTCGTGACGCCCGCCGCTTCCGCCGCGCGGTGGGTGTAAATATCCCGCTCCACGGCGTTGTCCATGCTGACAATAAAGTCACTGACTTCCTTGCTGTACTCTAAGCGTCCCTCGTCCGTCTTGAGGTCATGCTTCGCGGCGATTTGCGACATCCGGTAATCGGCGGCGCGCTCACTGCCGTTCAACAGCCGCTCGAACGCGTCCACGCCCTGAAACTTGATATAGTCGTCCGGGTCCTGTTTGACGTACTCCCCGGTTTCCGTACGCCGCCGGGGGAGCTGTAAAATCCGGATGGTAAAACCGGCGTTGCGGAGGAGGTCCAGCGCGCGTGACGTGGCGATTTCCCCGGCGTTGTCATTGTCGTAACAGAACACCAGTTCTTTTTTGTGGAAGCGGTCGACAAGGCGGGCCTGCTCTTCGGTAAGGGCCGTACCCATGGAGGCAACCGCGTTGTCGATTCCGGCCTGATGGAGCGTCACTACGTCCAAGTTGCCCTCACAGAGCAGAAAACCGGGACGCTTTGTGTTTTTGGCAAGGTTCATACCGTACAGAATCCGCCGTTTTGAGTAAACCGGGGTGTCGGGGGAGTTCATATACTTCGGCTCGGACCCGTCCAGAACTCTGCTCCCGAACGCGACCACATCGCCCCGGACGTCAATCACCGGAAGCATGAGGCGGTTCCGGAACTTATCGCGCAGTCCGCCCTTCTGAGTTTTGACGACCAGTCCGGCGTCAAGCAGTTCCGCCTTACTGTATCCTTTGCGCGTCATGGCGTTGAGGAGTACGTCCCAAGCGTCCAAGGAAGCCCCCATGCCGAAACGGACGGCGGTTTTCCAGAGGATACGCCGCCGCTGAAGGTAATCCCGGACGGCCTGTCCTTCGGGGGCTTTCAGAAGCTGGTGATAAAAACGGGCGGCGTCACGGTTCAGGGACAGAATCCGGGCGCGTCTGCGGCTCTCCGCGAGATTCCGGTTGTCTTCCGGCACTTCCAGTCCGGCCCGCTTTGCCAGAAAGCGTACTGCGTCCGGATAAGGCAGATTTTCGATTTCCCGAATAAAACTGATAACGTCCCCGCCTTTTTTACATCCGAAACAATAGAAAATCTGTTTGTCCGGAGAGACACTGAAAGACGGCGTCTTTTCGTTATGGAACGGACAACAGGCCCAGTAATCCTTCCCTTTCTTTTGCAGGGTAACATAGCCTCTGACAATGTCCACGATATCACACCGGGCGGTCAGGTTGTCCATGAAAGCCGCCGGAAACGCCATCCGCACACCTCCTTTCGGTCAGTTTAGCCGGAATCGGTCCCGGCCATACGCCGTATTTACGACTCTACCGTCATATACTCCGTAATTTTGCGATTTCCTCTTTTAGCGCGACAAAAAAATTTTCCGCCGCTTTACAGACCGTTTCCAATGCCGTACAATGGAAGCCTGAAAGGGGGAATTTGCGTGCGTACGGTGCTTTTCGCCGCGAGGCTGACGCGGGAATTGTCCGTTTCCGAACGGGAGACGCTCTTTTCCTGTCTGCCGCCGGAGAGACAGGCGCGTTTTCTGGGCGGAAAGGCCCGGTCCGGACGCGCGGAAATTCTCTGCGCCTACGGCCTTCTGTGCGCGGCGCTTTACCGGGAATTAGGCTGGCGCGTTCTGCCTGAAGTGTCGCTCACCGCGGCCGGAAAGCCCTTTTTCCCACAGCGTCCGGACGTGTGTTTCAGCCTGAGCCACACGGAGGGGGCGGTCATGGCGGGACTGTCCCCCGCGCCGATTGGCGTGGACATTGAAAAAACGCGCCCGGTACGGCCCCGCCTGATGAAGCGGGTCGCGGACACGGAAAATCCGGAATCGTTCTTCCGGCGCTGGGTCGCGCTGGAAGCGGTCGGGAAGCGGGACGGCGGCGGCGTACTGCCGGTTCTGCGCGGTACGCTCTCCCCGCTGTCGGACCCCGACTGCCGTCTGCTGGACACGTGGCCCGGTTACTTCGCCGGGGCCGCGTTCAGTCCGGGCCACGCCCTTTCGGAGACGCGTTTCTACACCGTCTGAGCGTAACGCGGAACCACGGCGGCCGCCGTGGTTCCGTTGGTTGCGGGCGGTTGTTTACTTTTTCTTGCCCTGATTGGCAACGGCCTGCATTTTGGCCTGAATGGCGTCCTGATCGCCCAGATAGTAACGCCGAATGAACTTGAAATCGTCATCGAATTCATAGACCAGCGGCACGGCCGTGGGGATGTTGAATTCCAGAATCTGTTCCTTCGTCATGTTCTCAAAGTACATGGACAGGGCGCGCAGAGAATTGCCGTGGGCGGCGATAATGACGCGTTTGCCCGCTTCCATGTCCTTTTTGATCACATCGTTGAAATAGGGAATGACGCGCGCAATGGTGGTTTCGAGGCTCTCGTTGAGGGGCAGTTCCTTCGGGTCCACGCCGCGGTACATGTCGTGTTTTGCGGGGTTGCGGTCGTCATCGGGTTCCAGCGCGGGGGGCTTGACATCGAACGAACGGCGCCAGATTTTGACTTGATCCTCCCCGTACTTCTCGGCGGTTTCCGCCTTGTTCATGCCCTGCAAGGCGCCGTAATGACGCTCGTTGAGTTTCCAGCTCTTCACTACGGGGAGCCAGTTCCGGTCCATGGCGTCAAGGACGTGGTTGAGCGTATGAATCGCGCGCTTCAGATAGGACGTGTAGCAGACATCGAAGTCGTAGCCCTCTTTCTTGAGGACTTCCCCGCCCTCAATGGCTTCCTGATGGCCCTTTTCGCTCAAGTCGACATCCATCCAGCCGGTGAACAGGTTGAGCTTGTTCCATTCGCTCTCTCCGTGCCGCACCAATACCAGTTTCTTCATGTTAAGATTAGCCCCTTTCAGATGTGATGTGTGCCGGGTCTGATGATGCTATCATATTCGATATGGGATGATTTGTCAAGCGGTCAAAAAAACATCCCTCCCCGGACGGGGAAGGACGTTTTCTTTCAAATGCGGGCTTCGTCAAAGGTTCTGGCGACGGACGCCTCCGGCTCTCCCGTGGCGAGGCTGACCGCCACTATGGCCAGCGCGGCCAGCAGGAACGCGGGGAGCAGTTCGTAAATGCCCCACGCGCCGCCCATGGGAGCAATCAGGAACTTCCAGACGAACACCATGCCGCCGCCAATGACCATACCCGCCAGCGCGCCCCACTTGTTGGAGCGTCTCCAGAAGAGCGCGAAAAGGACCGTAGGCCCGAACGCCGCGCCGAATCCGGCCCACGCGAACGAGACCACCCGGAACACCGAACTGTTCGGGTCCCACGCCAGAAACACGCCCACAATCGCGATACCAATCACCGTGGCGCGCGCCACGACCATGGACGCCGCCGCGCTGAGCTTTACGCCGAGGCAGTCGCCTAACAGGTCCTGTGACATACTGGAAGCGGCGGCGAGAAGCTGTGAATCCGCCGTGGACATGGTCGCCGCCAGAATGCCCGCCAGAATCACGCCCGCCATGACCGCCAGCGGAATGCTGTGGCGGCTCATCAGGTCGGCCAGCTTCACAATGACGGTTTCGGAGTCCGTGGAAGTGGTCAGCGCGGGAATTTTGCCGGCGAGCGATACGCTGTAGCCGATCATGCCAATCAGCACCGCGATTCCCATGGACAGCACCACCCATACGGACGCGATACGGCGCGATACGGACAGTTTTTCCTCCTCTTCAATGGCCATGAATCGAAGCAGAATATGCGGCATACCGAAGTAGCCGAGGCCCCACGCGAGCGTGGAAACGATACTCAGGCCGCCGAAGGAGGACGCGGTACCCGTGGCGGGGTCATAGCCTTGGAAGAGGTTCAGGTACCCGGGCAGGGCGCGGGCGTTCTCCATGACGGTTCCCATGCCCCCGGCCTGTTCCACGCCGAAGAATACCACCACGACCAGCGCAATGGTCATAAAGACGCTTTGAATCAGGTCCGTTGTCGAGACCGCCAGAAAGCCGCCCAAGACCGTGTAAGTGATAATGATAATCGCGCCCACGACCATGGCAAGGTGGTAGTCTACGCCGAAGAGACTGTTAAAGAGCGTCCCCACGGCCTTAAAGCCGGAGGCGGTGTAGGGGATAAAGAACACAAGAATGACAATGGCGGCGATAAAGGACAGCATATTTTTCGTGTCGCCGTAACGCCGGGAGAAAAATTCCGGCAGGGTAATGGCCCCCAGTTTGGACGAATAACGCCGGATCCGCCGCGCCACGATCAGCCAGTTGATGTACGTCCCCACGGCGAGGCCGATGGCGGTCCAGCCGACTTCCGCAACGCCGCACAGATACGCCAGCCCCGGCAGGCCCATCAACAGATAACTGCTCATGTCGGACGCCTCCGCGCTCATGGCGGTGACAATGGGTCCGAGTTTCCGGCCGCCCAGATAAAATTCATGGGCGTTGTCGCCGCTTCCGCGCTGGCTGAACCATACGCCGATAAAGACCATGCCCATCAGGTAAATTACAATGGTCGCGATAATGAGAAATTGCGCGCTTGTCATACGCTCACTCCTTCCGGTGGTCGCCGTCCGCGCGGGACGGCGTAAGGCGTATCATACCATACTTTTCACAAGAATGAAATACAGAATCCCGTACAGAATGAAGTCTGTACGGGATTCCGCGTAAATGGCCTGTAACGCCGGTTTTGCCGCGGTTTCTCACTGAACGAATTTTCAAAAGTCGGGCGTACGAAAGAAAAATTTTTCTTGAACGCGCGCGTCAGGACAGGTCCATCAGCAGAACCGTTGGAATCGTCCAGAGGACCAGAAACAACAGCAGATTCAGCGGGGAAAGAAGGTAGTATTTCGCCTGATACACCAGATAAAAGGACAGCAACGTCCCCACGGCGCTTCCGAAGAGCGCCAGACGCGTGGAACGGCGCACCCCGGCGCACAGCCGCAGACTGCCCACCACGATTTCCGCGTAAGGCGGGAGGCCTTCCCGGAAGAGCAGTCCGCGCGGGAGGTCGCGTTTCGTACGCTCCGCGCTGAGGGCGATCCGGTTGTTCAGGCCGGGATATTCCACGTCAATTCTACGCCGGAACACGCGGTGTAACAGTTTCGGGGTCAGGTTGGGGTCACGCGCGGCCAGAATCGCCGTCACGCGGTTGCGGCGCATGAGACGGAGCGCCAGATCTACGGTTTCCGTGGCCACGTATTTCAGCGCGAACGTGGCTGTCAGTTCGCCGTTGACCGACAGATACAGGCCCATGGGGAAATAGAAGTCCCCCGGGAAGCGGACGGACATCTTCCGCAGGAAGGAGGAGGTCCCTAACAGAATACTGTCTTCCCCGATCGCGCCGGAAAATCCGCCGTCCTCATAGAAATGGAAGTCGCGGATGGAGAGGTATTCGCCGGATTCGCTCTTTAACAGGTCGTCAAAGATACGTTCCAGTCCGCAGCCGGATTCCCGGATCATACTGGCCGTGATGGAAACCACGGTCCGCATTTCCTCTTCGTACAGGCGCACGTCTTCCAGACGTACGGAGCCGGGCGGGAACAAATCGCTGTCCGTGACAATCATCTTTTTCTTGCGGGACATCTGCTCGGCACCGCGCCACCCGGCAATGGCGCAGCCGGATTTCTTCAGGCGGGAAGCCAGTCTTGCCCACGGCAGGCCCCAGCAGAAGGGGAGAACCAATGTCGCGCCCGCGGTTAGAATCGCCGACCAGTTCAGGAAGAAGTCGCCGCCGCGTTCCTGTCCGATGGAGCTGAGCGCCGCGAACACCAGACTGGCCGCCAGTATGATGGGCAGGGCGAGGGTCTGCCAGCGGGTGGAAAAGTTCTGTTCCAGCGCGGCGGTATAAAAGCCCGTGACGGCCCCGCGCTGTTTGGACGTGCCCCGTACGGTATCCGTCACCAGATACGGGGGATTCCGGTCGAGGCCCGCCGTATGGAAGGTGTCATAGGTCCCGTGGCTCTCCAGACTGGAGCCTAATTTCGCCGCCAGCAGGGCCAGACAGGTCACCGCGCCATAGGGTTCGGCCATACTCCGCCCGGGGAGAAACAGCATGGTCAGGCAGTCCAGCCCCGCCGCGACCGCCGACACGCCGCACAGAAACGTACCCGTACAGCGGTTGTCCGTGAACACGCTTCGGCACAGCCAGAGCGTGGCGCCGATACAGGCCAGAAGCAGGAACGGACGTAAAATGACGTTGCCCGTCAGAAGCGGGAGACGTACGCCCAACGCTTCCAGAATCAGGACGAACAGGGGCAGGAGCGCGGGCGGAAGCGCGGGCAGAAGTCCTTCGATACGCTTGACGTACTCTTTCCGCGCCTCTTCGGCGGCGGTTTTCAAGTCCGGTTCGGGTCCGATTATCTCCGGGCGGAGCGTATCGGGGGATTCCTCGGTGTCCTCCAGACGCTGACGGGAGAAGAGGGAACGGCGCGACACGCTGTCCGCTTTGACCGCGTCCACGGTGTTCCCGACCACTTCCTCCAAAGATATGGAGCGGGGTTCGCTGTCCTGTACGGTTTCGTTGGCGTTCTTTCGTGCTTTTGAACGTCCGAAAAGGCGTTGCCAGAGGGTAGGGGCGCGTTTACGCCGGGTAGCGCGTCTTACGGAAACGCTCTCTGAAACGGAAGGTTCCGTTTCTTCCGGGGTATGTTCCAAAACTTCGGTATCCGCGGACGGCTCCGTAACTTCCGCCGGGGACGTGTCAGAATTTTCCTTGACGTCCGCCGCCGCGAACGGTTCTGACAGAGGTTCTTCCGCCGTGAACGTAAATTCCTTGTCCGCCGTTGCTGTGAAGGCCTCTGACGCTTGTTCGGAGTCCGCCGCCGCGAACGGTTCTGACGGGGCCTCTTCCGCTGTAAACGTAAATTCCTTGTCCGCCATTGCTGTGAAGGCCTCTGACGCTCGTTCGGCGTCCGCCGCCGCGAACGGTTCTGACGGCCCCTCTTCCGCCGTAAACGGACGTTCCCTGTCCGCTGTTGCCGTAAACGGTTCTGACGCTTGTTCGGCGTCCAATGCCGCGAACGGTTCTGACGGTCCCTCTTCCGCCGTAAACGGACGTTCCCTGTCCGCTGTTGCCGTAAACGGTTCTGACGCTTGTTCGGCGTCCAACGCCGCGAACGGTTCTGACGGTCCCTCTTCCGCCGTAAACGGACGTTCCTTGTCCTCTGTTGCCGTAAACGGTTCTGACGCTTGTTCGGCGTCCGCCGCCGCGAACGGTTCTGACGGTCCCTCTTCCGCCGTAAACGTAAATTCCTTGTCCGCTGTTGCCGTAAACGGTTCTGACGCTTGTTCGGCGTCCAATGCCGCGAACGGTTCTGACGTGGCCTCTTCCGGGGTCAGGCTTTCCGGACCGGGAATCCCGTCAAAGTCCATGTCTTCCTCTTTGACAGGCCGTATCCCTTCCGCCGCCTGTTCGAGTTCCTTGTTGGCCCGGAATTCCGCGAGAATCGCGTTTAAAGTATAGGGTTCTTCTTCCTCCGGCTTTTCCCCCGGTTTTAACGCGGCTTGTTCCTTTGCCCGTTCGGCCTCCTGAAATAACAGCCGCTTTCGCGCTCTCCGTTTGCTCTTGACTGACATAAAACCCCTCTTTCAGCCTGATGTTCTGTGATGACCGTCCCTTTGCCGCACCGCCTCATAGAGCAGAACCGCGCACGCCGTGGACGCGTTCAGGGAGTTAATGCTTCCCTTCATGGGAATCCGGACCAGAAAATCACACTGTTCCGCCGCCAGACGCGTCATACCGGACCCTTCCGCGCCAATGACCAACGCCGCGGGGCCGGTCCAGTCGGTTTCGTACAGGGAAGCCGTCCCGGACGCGTCCGCGCCGTAAATCCACAGCCCGCGCTTTTTCAGGTCCTTTAACAGCGCCGGGATATTCGGGACCCGCGCCACCGGCAAATAGGCCAACGCCCCCGCGGACGCCTTCGCCACGACCGCGGTCAGTCCGGCGCTCCGGCGTTTCGGGATAATCACGCCGTGCGCGCCCGCGCATTCGGCGCTCCGGATGATGGCCCCCAAATTGTGCGGGTCCGAAATTTCATCGCACACCACCAGAAGCGGTGCTTCTCCGCGCTCCTCGGCCGCGCGCAGAAGGTCCGGGACCTCCGCGTACTTTTGCGCCGCCGTCATGGCGATTACGCCCTGATGGGCGCCGGTAACGCTCATCGCGTCCAGTTTCCGCCGGTCCGCTTCGACCACGACCGCCCCGGCGGACCGCGCCAGCGCGGCGATACGGCGTAACGGGCCGCTCTCCTCCCCGCGCGCAAGCCACACCTTGTCTACGGCCGTCCCCGCCCGCAGGGCTTCCGTGACAGCGTTCCGGCCTTCTATCAGCCCCTCCGGGTCAGAGCGGGCTTTCCGTTTTTCTTCCATAAGCACCTCACAAGGTTCCGCCTCGTCCCCGGCCGGGGACGGGTTCTGATACCGCATTATACACCAGTATACCATATCTGGCAAATACAGAAAAGCGGAATTTACAGAAACTTTACATCAGCCGCGGGGGCGCACAGGGTACGGTCAATGTCTGCCTCTTCTATCCTTGCCGGTCTCCTTGTAGTAGGCGGCTTTTTGGGCGTACATTGCCATATCCGCCACGCTGACCAGCTTCTGGGACGAAACGCCGGGATTTTCAGCGGCGTTCGCGTAGCCCACGGCCAGTCTCAAACTCTTGACCTTTTTGCCGCTCCAAGCGCCCGTCTCCCGTTTCAGGCGGGCCAAGGCTTCCTGTTCATCGCCCCGCCTCATGCGCGCCAAGACAACGAACTCATCGCCGCCTGTCCGATAGCAGTCGCCCCACTCCTTCATAGCGCGTTGAATGCACCCGGCGGCCCCGCAAATCAGTTCGTCCCCCGCCTCATGCCCCATGGTATCGTTAATCGTTTTGAGTTCGTTAATGTCAATGGAAAACACGGTAAGGTTATCCGGCAGTTGTCCTTCCTCGTCCATGCTCCGCAAGGCCTGCGAATACGCGTAACGGTTCAAGGCCCCCGTCAGGGCGTCCGTGGTGATTTGAATCTGCTGTTGGAGAATATGGTCGTCCGCCTTTAGCTGCGCGAACTCCGAGGTATGGATGAACATCATGGCCATGGCGAGCGTCAGCGACAAGTAGGCGGTTCTGTACTCCATGCCCAGAATTTCCTGAAACGCCGTCCCGGAGAGCGCCAAAATCAGAATAGCGTACAAAGAGACCTGATTCCGCCGCCGGAAAGAGCGTCCATAACTCATGAACTCCAAGATAATCAACATAGTTACGGTAAGATACGTACAGATGTAGAGCCGGTAAAAACGCCCGTGGGAATAGTGATTGGTTTCGTCAATGTTCACCATCCAGCCCGTAAAGACGGAGACTATCTGAAAGAGCGTATTCCCGGCGAGGACCCAGCCTATCAGCCTGAGCCAGATACTGCGCCTTTGCAACTGTCCCACGATCAGGCCTCCGGCCAAAGGCGTGAGGATGTAGTCGGCGCACTTAACCACCCGTAGCGGCCATTTTGACAGGGAAACGTTGCCATTGAGCTGAAGTCCCAGCCACTCCGCGAAAGCGGCCAGCGCGGTCAGGGCGTAAGTCAGGTAAAGAATGTGCTTTTTCTTTTTTGGCAACCGGTTATTTTCCAGAACCAGTATACAGAGGACGCCCAGCGACATCCAGCAGATCATAATGATCGTGGAATAATAATTCAACACCCGGAACGCTCCTTTCGTCCATATGTGAATAGAGTACCAGTGTAGCATAAATCGCGTGACAATGCAATTTTAAAATTCCTGTGCGCCGAAAGGATAAGAACGTTAAATTTCCCCGGCGGACGGTAGAAATTGCACAAAAATTCAGGAATACATTGAAATTTACTGTGATAAAGTTCCGGACTCCGCGGCCCTGATGTAAAAAGTCACGGATTGCGTTTTTCCGCGTTTTATGTTATAATCCTGTTGCGTTTCCATGTTATGGAATAAAAACGTAACGGGAGGGTAGTTATGTTTTACAAAAATTTCCAAAAAGTCATGCCGTGGCTTGCGTTCTGCCTTGCGGGGGTGGCCTTAAACGCGGCCGGCGTGAAACTTGTTTCCCTGTTGGGCCTTCCCCTGTTTCTGGATTTGCCGGGGACTGTCTTTGTCGCCGCGGTCGGAGGGTATCTGCCCGGCATTTTGACGGGCTATCTCTCGAACCTTGTCAACAGCGGCTATGACCTTGTCTCCGCCTTTTACTGCGTGTCCGGCGTCCTGATTGCCATTTTCGCAACGTTCTTTTACCGGAAAGGATTTTTCCGCAAATTCCCCGCTCTTCTCGTGCCCGTTCTCGTTTTCGCGCTTCTGGACGGCTCCGCCAGCTTCTTTATGGACTGGATTCTCTACGGCTTCGACATCCACAACAGCGTGTCCGGTCCGCTGGCCCTGCGGATTTATGAGGGCGGCTTCTCCCCGTTCGCGGCGAAACTCACGGCGGATTTCCTGATTTGCCTTGCCGATAAGGCCTTGACGGTCTGTCTCGTGGCGTTGGCCCTGCGCTTCGTTCCGTACCGTCTGGAGCGCGTTCTGGGGGTCCCGCTCCGGCGCGGCCCGCGCCCGGAAGACGATACCGCGGCGGAAAACGCGTCCCTGCGCGGGGTGTCCCTGCGTATGAAAATTACGCTTCTGATTTCGTTGTCCATTCTGCTGATCGCCTTGTCCGGTTCCTTTATTACGTTCCTGCTCTACCGTCAGGCGGTGATGGACGAGCACATCAAAATGGGGCAAGGTATCGCGGAACTGGTCGCTTCCTCGCTGGACCCGGACGCCGTGGACCGGTACCTGCTCTACGGGGAGGACGCGGAAGGCTATCCGGAAGCGGAGGATATGCTTTACCGTATCCGGGCCAGTTCACCCGACATCCAATATATTTACGTCTACCGGATTCTTCCGGACGGGTGCCACGTGGTGTTCGATCTGGATACGAAGGAGCTGACCGGCGGGGAACCCGGAGACATTGTCCCCTTTGACGAATCCTTTGCCGAATACATTCCCGCCCTGCTGGCCGGGGAGCCTATCGAGCCGATTGTGTCCAATGACTCCTACGGCTGGCTTCTGACCGCTTATGTGCCGGTCTACAACCGCGCGGGGGAGTGCGTCTGTTACGCGGCCGCGGATATTTCCATGGTAACGCTCCGTAACGATGAACTGCGCTTTATGGCGCGGGAACTGTCGCTCTTTATAGGAATCTTTATTCTGATTCTGTCCTTGGCGCTCTGGCTGGCCGAAGAGAACGTAATCGCGCCGATCAACGCCATTGCCCGCATCGCCGGGACGTTCGCCTATGACAGCGAAGAGGCCCGCGCCGAAAGCGTGAAGGCCGTCCGGTCGCTTGACATCCATACCGGGGACGAAATTGAGAACCTTTATCGCGCCTTCCTCAAAACCACCGGCGATACCATGCGCTATATCGCCGACTCCCAGAAAAAGGCCGCCACGATCGCCCAAATGCAGCACGGCTTAATTGTCACGCTCGCGGACCTTGTGGAGAGCCGGGACCAGAACACCGGGGACCACGTGCGCAAGACGGCGGCCTATACGAAAATCATCATGGAGCAGATGAGGCGGGACGGCGTTTACACGGACGAACTCACGGATGAGTTTATCGCGGAAGTGGTCAGCGCCGCGCCTCTGCACGATGTGGGAAAAATTCACGTCTCCGATGCCATTTTGAACAAGCCCGGAAAGCTGAACGATGAGGAGTTCCGGGAGATGAAGAACCACACCAGCGAGGGAAAGGACATCATTTCACGGGTTATCAAGATTTCGCCCGACTCCGATTATCTGCGGGAGGCGCGGAATCTGGCGGCGTTCCATCACGAACGCTGGGACGGGAGCGGGTATCCGTGCGGACTGGCGGGCGCCGATATCCCGTTGTCGGCGCGGATTATGGCGGTCGCGGACGTGTTTGACGCGCTGGTTTCGCGCCGGTCCTATAAAGAGGGCTTCCCGTTCGAGAAGGCCATGCGGATTATCCGGGAGGGGTCCGGCAGTCACTTTGACCCGCTCATTGCCGAGTCGTTTTTACGCGCCGAGGCGGAAGTGCGGCGGGTCGCGGAGTATGTGTAAAGAGTTTCTTGGCAAAGGGTAAGGAAAGCGCGTCCGGAAAGAGAACGCGGCGAAAGCGTAGAAAATCCCTGTATTTTCCACAAAGACGATTTGAAATGTTAAAATTTCAAATCGATAAAGGGACGATAAG
>JAFSRH010000006.1 GCA_017446225.1 Oscillibacter sp. | reverse complement strand
TCCTCCCGGTAGGCGATGACGCGTCCGGCGAGAGACTCCCCAATGCCCGGGAGCGCGCACAGCTCGGACAGGTCCGCCGTATTGATGTTCACGCGCGCGGCCGCGCCGCCGTCCGCTTCCACGCGCGCGGGTACCGGGACGCTGTCAGGTTCCACGGGCGCGGACGCCGGAACGCCGTCCGCTTCCACAGGCGCGGGTACCGGGACGCCGTCAGGGTCCACAGGGGCGGGGGCGGGGACGCTGTCGGGCGGACGCTGGGCGGCGGTTCGTACCGTCAGGCCTCGTTCCGGGGCGGGGCGGTCCCGTACGGCGAACAGGAAACACAGAAACAACGCCGTCAGGCCCAGAAGGACCCATTCCCCACAATTTACCACTTTGTTTATCTTTTGTTTCTTTTTCATGGTTGAACTCCCCCATTTTTTTTGTTATACTGTCGTTACCAACGGCACGGGATACCCCGCGCACAGAAAACGGAGGGACACAATGAACGCATATTTGAAAATACATCGCCTGCCACGGCTTTTCGCCGCTATGCTGGCGCTGATTCTGACGTTAGCTCTGTTGCCGCCGGTGGGGTTCGCGTCCGAAGAAGGACAGGCCGTACTGCCGCCGGATCCCGCCATTCTGGCAAAAGGCGCTTTGCTGGTTGACCTGAAAACCGGGAAAATGGTGTACGGAATGAACGAGCACGAAGAACTGTTTCCGGCCAGCCTGACGAAAGTCATGACCGCCCTTCTGACGCTGGAAGCCATTGACACCGGGCGGCTGACCTTTGACCAGAAACTTACCGCCGGCGCGGTCGTCACGACCCTGCCCGCGGACGGAAGCACGGTAGGCCTCAAAGAAGGCGAAGAAATGAGCGTGCGCAACCTGCTGGACTGCCTGCTCATCCCGTCCGCCAATGAGGCGGCGTGCGTACTGGCGGTGGCGGTCTCCGGTTCCGTGGACGCGTTCGTAGACGCCATGAACAAAAAGGCGGCGGACTTGGGCTGTAAAAATACGCATTTCGTCAACCCGCACGGCCTGCATGACCCCGGACATTACACTTCCCCGTGGGATATGTACCTGATTACAAAGGCCGCTATGGCCTATCCCACGTTCATGGTCATCTGTGATACGGACCGCGTGGTCGTACCCGCCACGAACATGAGCAAAGAACGGGCGCTCCTGAACACCAATTATCTGATTTGCAACCGCCGGATTCCGGACTACAAAAATCCGGAAGTCCACGGCGTCAAGACCGGTTCCACCAGCCAGTCGGGACACTGCCTCGTGGCCACGGCGCAACGGAACAATAAACACTTCCTCAGCGTCATCATGGGCGCCGAACGCGTGGAAGAGGGCAAACGGACCGTTATCCGCAGTTTTTCGGAAACCACCCGTCTGTTTAACTGGGGCTTTGACAACTTCCGCTACCTGACCCTGCTGGATGAAGGGGAACCGATTGACGAAATCCCGGTGGAGCTGTCGCGTACGGACCATGTAACGGCCGTGGCGGGCGGCGCGCTGGAAGCGCTCGTACCGGCCGGAATCAAGAAAGACTTTGTGGAGCGGACCATCCGTCTGGAAGGCGATTCGATACAGGCCCCGGTAGAAGAGGGGCAGAAATTGGGCACGGTGACTATCAGCTACAATGGCGTGGAGTACGGCAGTACGGACCTGCTTTCCTCCCACGCGGCGGAGTTGTCGAAACTCTTACAGGCCGAAAAAAAGGCCGTGGAACTGGCGCGGAAACCGCTCGTATGGGCGATTGCGGGCGTAATCGGCGTGGCGATTCTCGCGCTGATGATTCGTCACGCGGTGAAAAACCGCCGCCGTTCGCGCGGTTCGGGGTTCAGCGGCTATAACGGACGCTGAATCAAAACGCGCCGCCTTCCTCCCATGGGGGAAGGCGTTCGGCCTGTTGTCATACGGCGTCCGGCTGGCTGACTAACGCCTCCCCGACCCGGTAGATGTCGCCCGCCCCGACTGTCAGGACAAGGTCTCCCGGACGGATGATTTCCCGTAACTTCCGGGCGGTCTCGTCCAGCGTGGAGCAGTAGACGGAGCCGGGAATCTTCCGGGACAGGTCCGCGGAGGAAATGCCAAGGGTATTCTGTTCCCGCGCGGCGTAAATTTCCGCCAAAACGACTTCGTCCGCCTGTTTGAGTTCCTCAACGAACCGGTCAAACAGACTGGCGGTCCGGGAATAGGTGTGCGGCTGGAAGGCGACTATGACGCGTTGGTAGTCAAGCTGTCTGGCGGCGGTCAGGAGCGCGTGGATCTCGTCCGGATGGTGGGCGTAGTCATCGCGGATTTCCGCGCCGTGGAAGGCGCCCTTGCGCTCAAAACGGCGTTCCGCGCCGGTAAAGCCCGAAAGCCCTGCGGCCACGTCCGCGCCCGACACCCCCAGCACGTACGCCGCCGAGGCCGCCGCAAGCGCGTTCAGCACGTTGTGCTCTCCGTAGACCTGTAAACTGACCCGCGCGTAGCGTTCGCCCCGGATCAGAATGTCAAATTCCGGCCTTCCGTGGGACCACCGCAAGTCGGCGGCGGTACAGTCGGCCTTCTCCTTCAGGCCGAACGTGAACAGCGGACAGTCCAGCCCGGCCACGCTCGTCATTGCGCTGGCGTTGTCGGCGTTGACGATGACGCGTCCGTCCGGGGGAACCAGTTTCGCGAAACGCCGGAAAGACCGCTGGATGTTGGCCAGATTGTGGAAGTAGTCGAGGTGGTCGGCCTCCACGTTGAGAATGACCGCCACAGTCGGGGAGAAGCGGAGAAAACTGTCCCGGTATTCGCAGGACTCGGCAATGATGGTATCGCCCTGTCCGACACGGTAACCGGCGTGAAGGATGGGCAGAGTGCCGCCGATCATCACGGTGGGGTCACGCCGCGCCGCCATGAAAATATGCGTACACATGGACGTTGTGGTCGTTTTCCCGTGGGTTCCCGCCACGCATAAGGCGTTCGGATAGCACCGCATGATGGCCCCCCAGCCGTCCGCGCGTTCATAGACGGGAATGCCCCGTGTGACGGCCCCGGCGATTTCCGGGTTGCTGTCGGGCGCGGCGGCGGTACGGATGACGAAATCACATCCGCCCAGATTTTCGGCGTTATGCCCGATGGCAACGGGAATGCCCAGTCCGCGAAGATGTTCGACCGCGCGGCTTTCGGACATATCCGACCCCGTGACGCTGAGGCCCATTTGTTGCAGGACTTCCGCAAGCGGCGACATGGAGACCCCGCCGATCCCCACCAGATGAACCCGTTTCCCGGGAATAAGATAGGTTTCAATGGGAACAGGTGTGAACATAGGATAGCTTCCTTTCCGTGGACAGGAGCCGCGGCTTCCTGTCTGTTTTCCAAGTCCCTTTATTATAATGTGCGCGTAAACGAAAAGCAACAGCAAAGGCGGCGGAGACATGAAAAATATTCCAGACAGGGCTTCAGAACGGAAAGAAGGGATTCCCCCGGCGGTGCGGCACGTCTTATGGAAGCTGACGGAAGCCGGGTATGAGGCGTGGTGCGTGGGCGGCTGTGTGCGCGACACGCTCCTTGGAAGAACCCCGGAGGACTGGGACGTGACCACCAGCGCCACGCCCCAACAGGTCATGGACGTCTTTCCGCGCCGGACCATTCCAACGGGTATCCGTCATGGGACGCTGACCGTCCGCTCCGGGAGCGGCGGCGTGGAGGTCACCACGTATCGCGTGGACGGGGCGTATGAGGACCGCCGCCGCCCGTCCTCGGTGTCCTTTACGGGTTCCTTGGAGGAGGATTTGAAGCGCCGGGATTTCACGGTCAACGCCATTGCCATGGGCCTTGACGGAGAACTCCGCGACCCCTGTCACGGACAGGAGGATTTGAAGGCGGGGCTTCTGCGCTGTATCGGCGCGCCGGACGAACGTTTCGGAGAGGACGCCTTGCGCCTGATGCGCGGATTACGCTTTTCCGCTACGCTGGGGTTTCGACTTCTGCCGGACGTGGCGGAGAGTATCCGCCGGAACCGGCTCCTGCTCTCGGAGATTGCCCCGGAACGGATTCAAATGGAACTCTGTAAACTTTTCCGGGGCGCGTGGGCTACGGATATTTTGCGCCGCTACCCGGAAATTATCGGCGTATTCTGGCCGGAAACGCTGGACATGATCGGCTTCGACCAGCGCAACCCCCACCACTGTTACGATGTCTGGGAACACACGCTCCACGCCATGGACGGCGTACCGTTCAACGACCTGACCCTTCGCCTGACCATGTTCCTGCACGATATCGGAAAGCCCCGTACGTTCCAGCCCGACGCAAACGGAACCGGCCACTTTTACGGACACCCGGCCGTCAGTCGGGACATGGCAAAAGAAATGTTACAGCGTCTGCGTTTCCCGAAGGTGTTGCGCGAACGCGTCACGTTACTGGTGGAACTGCACGACCGGCCCCTTGTGCCCGCGGAAAAAGCGGTCCGGCGCGCGCTGAACCGGCTTGGAGAAGAGACGTTCCGGCAGCTCTTGGCCGTCAAACGCGCCGATCATCTGGCGCAGTCGGACATAGACCGGAAACGGCTGGAAACCGTGGAGGAAACGGAACGGATTCTTCGTACGCTCATAGAACAACAAAGCTGTTTCAGTCTGCGCCAACTGGCGGTGAACGGAAACGACCTGATCGCGCTGGGGCTGTCCGGACAGCGAATCGGAAAGACGCTTGACGCGTTGTTAAACCGTGTCATAGAGGGCGAACTGCCCAACCAGCGGGAGGCGCTCTTACGGGTCGTCCGGCAGTTGCCGGACAGGAAGCCGTTGAAACGCCGTCCGCGCCGGAAAGGTACGCCGTCCGGACCTTTGCGGGAGAAGCGTTAAAGGGAAAAAGTCGGGTACAGGACCGCCGCGAAAAGTCCGGAAAACGCGGCCTGTACGATTTTCCCGTACAGACAGGGCCTGACGGACAGTCCGGTGTGTTCGAGTACGGCGGCGGTCTGGGCCAGCGCGGACACCCCGCCCCAGCCGGCGCACAGGGACGCCAACACAAAACCGGAAAAGTCCGGCGTCAGCAGAGGCGTTAAAGAGAAGAGTTCGACCAGACCGACACACGGTACCGCAACGGGAGAGGACCAGTCGCGGAGCGGCCGGACCAGTACATAGAAGAACACCACGAAGGCGCATACGCGCAACATCGCCGAAGCGGCGTTGCCCACCGCGTCCACGAACGCCGGGAAGAACGCGGACGGCGTGGCGGACAGCGCGGGCGGGACATCGCGCGCCGCGCCGTGGCCGCGAAAACATAGACCCGTCAGGAGCGCGGAGAGCAGATGAATCAGCAGAAGCCAGATTCCGGCCCTTGTACTGTGAAAGACGCCCGCGCCTAATACGCTGAGCAGAAACGCGGGGTTCGCGTTGTTACAGAACGTCAAAAGACGTTCTGTTTCGTTTTTTGTCAGGAGGCCGAGGCGGTAGAGGTCGGCGGCGGTCCGCGCGCCCACGGGATAGCCGCCTAAAAAGCCTAACAGTACGGCGCTTCCCGCGCTCCCGGGGAGGCGGTACAGGCTCATCAGCGGCGCGAGTATGGGCGAGAGTAACGCGCCGAAACCCAGTGACATTAACAGGCCCGTCATGACCAGAAACGGAAACAACGCCGGAATGACCGACACGGCGCATAAACGCAACGCGTCAAAAGCGGCCCGCCGTACGCCCGCGGCGTCCGCGAGGAACCAGACAAGGAGCGCGGCGCATAACAGTAAGTTTGTCCGTTGCGGGAATTTCATAGCGTATCACCCAAGGGAGGGTATGCGCGGGGACCGGAAAAGATGTGCGGGTCTTTTACGGGCGGCGGTGTCATAGAGTGGGACATACACGGAAACGAGGTGGTAGCGTGCGGAAAACGGGAAAAGTCCGGAGCGGGGAACTGCTCAGCGCGGTGGCGGAGTTGTTCGACCTTCCGGCGGACGTGGTGGCGGGACTGCCGCGTCTGGAACTGATTGGAAGCCGTCAACTGTATCTGGAACACCATTCCGGGATTCTGTCCTACAGCGAGGAGCGCATAGACGCCAACACGCCCGCCGGGGTACTGCGTATCGGGGGACGGAACCTGACTTTACTGGCCATGACCGGCGCGGAACTGCGCGTGGGCGGTACGATTCTAACGTTGGAGTGGGTCAGCCATGAATAACCGCCTTTGGGAAGGCCTGCGCGGACAGGTCCGGGTGGAAATCCTCTGCGAACACCCGGAACAAGTCCTGAATCTGTGCGGGAAAAAGGGACTGCCCTTCCGGGACCTGCGGCGCGGAGAAAACGGCGCGCTCTTCCTGACGCTCTCCCGCGGGGACTGCGCCCGTCTCCGGAACGCCCTGAAAGGTACGGAATGCGATATCCGTCAGGTACGGCAAATCGGCTTTCGCGCGGCGCTCTCCGCGCTGGCAAGGCGTCAGACGCTTTGCGTTTTCGCCGTCATCGTGCCAACGGTCCTGTTTTTAGGCTCCTTCTTTGTCTGGGACTACGACATCACGGGGAACGAGACCGTTCCCGAAGAGCGGATTTTACGCGCGCTGGACAAACAGGGCGTTGGCCCGGGTTCGTTCGGGCTGTCGCTGGACGGCGAGGACATCCGGAATCACGTCCTGCTGGACATCCCGGAACTGGAATGGATTTCGGTCAACGTGTCGGGCTACCGGGCACACGTACAGGTCCGCGAACGGACGCCGCCTCCGGAACCGGTCGATACGGAGACCCCCGCGAACGTCATCGCGCGCCGGGACGGACTGGTACTCTCCGTGTCCGCGCTGGACGGCAAAGCCGCGGTACTGCCCGGGACGTCCGTCCTGCCCGGGGACCTGTTAATCAGCGGTACGGAGAGCTTGGAGACCACCGGAAAAACACGCGTCATGCCGGGGCGCGGCTCCGTACGGGCGCGGACGTGGTACAAACTCACCACGGCGTTCCCGGTCCGGTCCGCGGAAAAACGCTTTACGGGGGAAGAACGGGTAAACCTGTCCGTGATTTTCGGCACGCGGCGCGTAAAATTCTTTTTAAAACGGGCTTCCATGGGGTTGGAACCGGAGACAAACTGTGATAAAATAACCCAAAGAACCGCGCTGTCCGTGTTCGGACTCCCCCTGCCCGTTACGCTGGTACGGGAACGTTACCGCCTCTACGAAACGGTACCCGTGGAGCTGGACGCGGAAGAGGCGCGGAACCGGGGAGAAGCGGCCCTGCGGGACCAGTTAGAGACGGAGGTCGCCCCTTACGGGGAAGTCCGTTCCACGCTCTGCACGGTCCGCGCGCGCGGCGAAAACGTGGAAGTCACGCTTTCGGCCGAATGCGTGGAGGAAATCGGGGAGCGCGTCCCTATTTACACGGTGACAGGAAGTGACGCAAATTTTGGAACAGAAAATCAGCATGGACCGGCTTGAACAGGCGGTGAACCTGTTTGGATCCTTTGATGAGAACATCCGCCTGCTGGAACGGGAATTTTCCGTGACCATGGTAAACCGTGAGGGAGAGTTACGCATCGGCGGAGAGGCGGAAAACGTCATGATGGCCTGTAAGGCGGTGGAGGGATTGCTGTCCCTGTCCGGGCGCGGCGAGGCGATCGGGGAACAGAATGTACGGTACGTCTGTTCGCTGGTGCGGGCGGGCAAGGGCGACAAAATCGCGGAACTGTCCGCCGATGTGCTCTGCGTGTCGGCGAAGGGCCGCCCCGTCAAGCCGAAAACGCTCGGACAGGAAACCTATATTCGTTCCGTGCTGAAAAATACCGTGACCATAGGCGTAGGCCCGGCCGGGACCGGGAAAACCTATCTGGCGGTGGCGGCGGCGGTGGCGGCGTTCCGTGACCGTCAGGTGAACCGCATCATCCTGACGCGTCCGGCGGTGGAGGCCGGGGAACGTCTGGGCTTTCTGCCCGGGGACCTGCAAAGCAAAGTAGACCCGTACCTGAGGCCGCTGTACGACGCGCTCTTTGACCTGTTGGGCGCGGAGACGTACCAGAAGTACGTGGAGCGCGGGAGCATTGAAGTCGCGCCCCTTGCCTATATGCGCGGACGGACGCTGGACGACAGTTTCATTATTCTGGATGAGGCCCAGAACACCAGCCGCGAACAGATGAAAATGTTCCTGACGCGTCTTGGGTTCGGCTCGAAAATCGTCATCACCGGGGACGCCACGCAGATTGACCTTCCGGAAGGGAAACTGTCCGGACTGAAAGAGGCCATGCGGGTGCTGAAAAACGTGGAAGGCATTGGAATCTGTGAGCTGACGGACGCGGACGTTGTGCGTCATGTGATGGTACAGCGGATTGTACAGGCGTACGCGGAGTACGAAAAGCGCCACGGGGAGGCGCTTCCAAGGCCCGTACGGCCCCGTACGGCGGCAAGGGGGCGGCGTTGAATGGCGAAACGGCATATGATTTCCGTCCGGGCCACCGTCCCGGGCATGGATGAGGGAATCCGGGCGTTTATCCGGAAAGTCATCCGTACCGCGCTGGCGGCGGAGGGCGTGACGTTTCCCTGTGAGGTGGACGTACTCCTGACGTCCGATGGCGGCATTCAGGACGTCAACCGCGAACAGCGCGGCGTAGACGCGCCCACGGACGTTTTGAGCTTCCCCATGTTCGACTTGTCGCCGGGGACGCTTCCCGACCCGGCCGCGGACGCCGACCCCGAAACAGGCTGTGTGCCGCTCGGAGACATGGTCATTTCTATGGAACGCGTGGCGGCACAGGCGAAGGAGTACGGCCACTCGAACCGCCGGGAGCTGTCGTATCTGGTCGTGCACTCGGTCCTTCACCTGCTGGGGTACGACCACATGGACGAAGGCCCCCGGAAAGCGCAAATGCGCGCCCGGGAAGAGGCCGTGCTGGCCGAACTCGGACAGGCACGCGGTACGCGCCCTTCCCCATAGAATGGGGCGAGGTGAGAACACATGACGGCTTTTCAGGATGGAATTTTTGCCTTTTTCGCGGCGATAGGCGTAGTGACGCTGGTCTGGATTGCGGCGGGGGCGTTTCTGCACGCCGGACGCCCCATCATTCCCGACCTGCTTCTGGTGCTGTCCCTGCGCGGGGACGCCCCCGCCATGGAACAGGACGTACGCGAGATTCGGCGCGTCCTGCGTCAGCTTCCGGCGTCCCGGCTGATTCTGGCCGACTGCGGCCTGTCCGATGAGGCGCGGCGGCTGGCCGAGTATCTGGCGGACCGGGAGGAGGGCGCGGAACTGGTTTCGGCGGAAGAATTCCGTCTGCGCTGACGGCGGAGAGAGGAACAGACATGAACGAGAAAGCCACGGTTGACGGAACTGTGCAAAACGTGATTTTCCGGAACGAGGAAAACGGCTACACCGTCCTGCGCCTGACTACAACGGACGGCGAAAGTATTACCGTAGTCGGCTGTATTCCGGGGGCGGTGCCGGGAGAGGGGATGTCGGTCACCGGCGCATGGGAGACCCACCCCCAGCACGGCGAACAGATTCGCGCGGAGGAAGTGGAACGCCATCTGCCGGAGGACCCGGCGGAAATTTACAGCTTTCTCTCTTCCGGCGTCTGCAAGGGCCTTGGACCGACCACGGCCAGACGCATGGTCGAAACGTTCGGGACGGAGACGCTGTCCGTACTCGAACAGGAGCCGGAACGGCTGACGGTTCTTCGGGGCGTGACGCCTCAAAAGGCCCGGGAACTTTCCGCGGCGTTCCGTCAGGCCATGGGACTGCGGCGGCTGGTGGCGTTTCTGTCGCGCTACGAACTCCCGCCCGTTCTGGCCATGCGTCTGCGGGAACGTTACGGAGACTCCGCGCTGTCGGTTCTGCGGGAAAATCCGTGGCTGTTGTCCATGGACGAAAACGGGGTGCCGTTCGAGCTGACAGACCGGATTGCCTTGGGAATGGGCTTTCCGCCCGACTGCGCGGAGAGAGTACGCGCCGCGCTGATTTTCATGCTCAACTGGCAGGAGCGTAACGGACACGTCTTTCTCCCCGACCGGAAACTCATAGACGCCACGTCACGCCTGTTAAACGCTCCCCGCGACTTGCCGGAGCGCGAACTGGATACCTTGCTTCAACAGGGCGTGTTAGTACGCGAACCGATTGGAAACGAGCAGGCCTGTTATCTGCGCCGGATGTGGGAGGCGGAGGCGTCCGCGCAAATCCGGCTGGAAGCGCTTCTGTCCGCCGCGCCCGACAAAAGCGAACAGGCGGAGGAAGTCCTTCAGGAAATCGAAACGTCTCTGGGCGTCACCTACGCCGAACACCAGCGGGAGGCCGTACGGCTGGCCGCGCGCGTGGGCGTGCTGATTCTGACGGGCGGTCCGGGTACGGGGAAAACGACCACGGTCCGGGGCATTGTGTCGCTGTTCCGGCGGATGGGCCTTGATATGGAGCTTTCCGCCCCTACCGGACGCGCCGCGCAGCGTCTCGGGGAAGTCACCGGTCTGGAGGCCCAGACCGTACACCGTCTGCTCGGCATGACCCGGAACGAGGAAACGGGCCAGATTGTCTTTACCAAGTCCGAACAGGACCCGCTCAAAACGGACGCCGTAATTATAGACGAAATGTCTATGGTGGACTTGCCGTTATTTTCGGCGCTGTTAAGGGCTTTGCGTCCGGGCACGCGTCTGGTCTTGGTGGGAGACGCGGACCAGTTGCCGTCCGTGGGGCCGGGGAACGTCTTTTCCGACCTCATCCGGAGCGGACGTATTCAAACGGTCTTTCTCCGGGAGATTTTCCGTCAGGCGGAACGTTCGGCGATTATCCGCAACGCCCACGCCGTGAATACCGGTCGGCCGCCGTGCCTGCGGAACGATCAGGAAGATTTCTTCTTTCTGCGGCGTCCGGACCCACAGCGCGCCGCGGATACCATTATCGAACTCTGTCAGACGCGCCTGCCGGAAAACCTGTCCATCCCGCCCGATCAGATACAGGTCCTTACGCCCACCAGAAAGGGCCTCTGCGGCACGCTGGAACTTAACCGGCGTCTACAGGAGGCCTTGAACCCCAAAAGCCCCGACAGACGCGAACTCCGCTGGGGGGATACGCTCTTCCGGGAAGGGGACCGCGTCATGCAGACCCGGAACAATTATGACGTGGTCTGGACAAAACCCGATAAGAGCATGGGCGCCGGTATCTTCAACGGGGACGTTGGAAAGATTCTGGAAATCGACCCTTCCGGACAGGCTATGCTGATTGACTTTGACGGGCGGGCCGCTCCCTTCTCCCCCGAAATGCTCAACGAGCTGGAACTGGCCTACGCCGTGACCGTACACAAGGCACAGGGCAGCGAATACCGCGCGGTGGTACTGGCAACGGCCGCCGCTCCGCGCAGTCTGATGGTACGCGGCGTGCTCTATACGGCAATCACCCGCGCGCGGGAACTCATGATTCTGGTCGGCGACCCGTACGCGGTCGGGGAAATGGCGCGCAACGACTGGCAACAGAGACGTTACAGCGGCCTGAAATGGCGTCTGTCCCACGGCACAACTCCGTAAATCGTCCGCCCGTTCCTTTGGGACGGGTGAAAAATACTCCCGGCGCGTACGTCAGACGGTTGGGACTGGGGCCGCAATGCTTGGACCGGTCATTCGGACCCCGCTTACGGCTATCACGACTATATGCGCTTCTCGTACTTCGGCAGATAACGTACGGACCCCGGCGGAACAGGTCGCCGGGGCCGTTTTACGAAAAAGGAGGAATTTTTCTTGCTCTACAATTCCCTGCACAACAAATGGCTCCGTCTGCTGACGGCCATTGTCGGCACGCTGATCATGTGTCTGGCGCAGAATCTGTTTATTGTCCCGCTCCACCTCTACACGGGCGGCCTGATGGGCTACTGTCAGTTCTTCCGGACGCTCTTACAGGATTTCGCGGGCTTCTCCTTCGGCTCCACGGACATTGCCGGAATTCTCTATTTCCTCTTCAACATCCCGATTCTTTTTCTTTCCTTCCGCTATCTGGGCCGCCCTTTGACTATCCGGACCATGATTTGTGTCGCCAGTTATACGCTGATCTACAGCGCGCTTCCCGTACCCGAACAGGCGCTTGTGGACGATTACCTGACGGGGTGTCTGCTCGGCGCAATCCTCAACGGAATCGGCTCCGGACTGGTCCTGACGTGCGGGTGCAGTACCGGCGGGCTGGACATTCTGGGCCTGATTCTGAGTAAACGCGGCAGCGCGTTCACAGTCGGCCGCTTTTCCATTGGCTTTAACGCCCTTTTGTACGGCGTCTGTCTGCTCCTGTTCGTCCCGGAAGTGGCCATTTACTCCGTCATCTACAACTTTACATCCAATATGGTCCTTGACCGCGTACATCAGCAGAACGTCAATATGCAGGCGCTGATTTTCACCAAAGAGGACGAACGGGCCTTGGGCGCGTTCATCATGGAGAAACTCCATCGCGGCGTGACGTACTGGGAGGGCATGGGCGCCTATACCGGAAACCCCATCCATGTGTTATGCGTCAGCCTGTCCAAGTACGAAATCGAGGAACTGCTTCACGCGGTCCACAAACTCGACCCCCACGCGTTTATTACCGTTCAGAAGGGCGTGCAGATTTACGGGAACTATCAGCGGAAAGTGGAGTGAGCGTTGACAAAGCGCAAGGAATCGGTTATGATAGCCTCAAAGGGGGGGACAGAGTATGGCAACATTGGAAAACGGCTTCCATCTGCGGACGGAGTTCCACCGGGACTTGACCGTCAATCGCCTTTTGGGCGAGGGCGGACAGGGGGAAGTGTATCACGTCGCCTACGATGGACGGCCCGCCGCTTTAAAGTGGTACAAGAAAGACAGCCTCAAAAATCCCGCCGCCTTTCAGGAGAATTTACGCCAAAATATCATGCGCGGCGCGCCGAGCCGGGAATTCCTCTGGCCGCTCGACCTGACCGGATGGGAGCGCGGCAGTTTCGGCTACGTCATGGACCTGCGTCCGGAAGGCTATTACGACATTACGGACTTTGCGCTCTGTCACGTGCGCTTTCCGTCCTACAAGGCCGTCATTGACGCGTGTCTCTCGATTGTCTCCGCGTTCCGGATCCTGCACAATGACGGATACAGCTATCAGGACCTCAATGACGGCAACTTTTTCATCAATCCGCGGAACGGGAAAGTTCTCATCGGCGACAATGACAATGTCGCCCCCGACAAGACCGAGACCGGCATTGTCGGCAAACCGCGCTATATGGCCCCGGAAATCGTACTCCGCAAGAATATGCCCGACAGCCTCAGCGACCGTTTCTCCATGTCCGTGATACTCTATATGCTCTTCTGCCTGAACCATCCCTTGGAGGGACAGCGTTACCTTGTCCCGGCCCTGACCCCCGCCTTGGAAGAGAAGCTCTACGGAAGCGAAGCCCTGTTTATGATGGACCCCGATGACCGCGGCAACGCGCCCAACCCCACCGTACACGGGAATTCTATTAAAGTCTGGAACTGCCTTCCGGACTATATGCGGAAAATCTTTCTGGACGCGTTCAGCCG
The DNA here is from genome assembly GCA_017446225.1 of Oscillibacter sp. Lineage (GTDB taxonomy): Bacteria > Bacillota > Clostridia > Oscillospirales > Oscillospiraceae > Oscillibacter. The sequence continues at coordinate 4,510 of JAFSRH010000006.1, read as the reverse complement.
GAAGGCGCTGGAAAAGCCGTCCGCCAGACCCAGCGAGGCGGTCTGGCTCAATACGCTGACGCGCTTCCGTAGTGAAATCGTGCCGTGCGCGTGCGGCAACGAGATTTTCACGCAGGACGGGCGGCCGTGCCGCTGTGAAAAGTGCGGACAGCCGGCGCGGATTCCGTTCCGTTTACAGCTCAGCCAGTACGCGATACCGGCGGCGCGGGGCAGTCGCGTTTACCGCTGTCAACTGGGAATCTGTGACGCCAAGGACGCCCTCAACCCGGTGGCCATGGTAGTGGCCAAGGAGAACCGCCCGGACGTGCTGGGAATCCGGAACAAGAGCGACCGCCGCTGGGACGCCGTCACCACAAAGGGTGAGGCGCGCAAGGTGGCCCCTGAGGAGACCATCCCGCTGAAGGACGGGATTCGTTTCAGCGCGTGGGGCGAAACTATTGAAATCCTGTCCAACGGACCGGAAAGCGCGGCGCCTTGACATCAACCTGACCGGAGAGCGTGGAAAAGGAGAAGTACAATGCCGACTACCAATGAACTGACCGATATGCCCCGGAAGGACTTGCACATCTTCTATGTTCTGGACACGTCCGGGAGCATGGAGGGAACCAAAATCAGCGCGCTGAACCACGCCATGGACGAGACGATCGAAGTCCTGCGCACCATCTCCAAACAGAACGGGGACGCGCGGTTAAAAATCGCCGTTCTGAGTTTCAACACCGGCGCGGAGTGGATTACAAAGAACGGTCCCGAATATCTGGAAGAGCATTTCGAGTACGAATATCTGGAGGCGGGCGGACTGACCGACATGGGGGCCGCCTTGGACGAACTCAACAGCAAACTTTCCCAGCATGAATTTCTGGGTTCCATGATGGGCGCGCTTATGCCGGTTATCATTTTCATGACGGACGGTTACGCCACCGACAATTACGAAGAGGCGTTGGACAACATCCGGCAAAACCGCTGGTTCGCGCGCGGTACCAAAATCGGGTTCGCGCTCGGCGAAGACGCCGATGTGAAAATGATTTCGTCCATTGTGGGCAACAGTGAGGCCGTCATTCGGGTGACGGACAACGAGTTGTTCCGAAGGCTCATGCGGTTCGTGTCGGTCACGTCCTCTATGGTCCGCTCCCGCTCGTCCACGGCGGACAACGCCCCCACCGGCGCGGAAATTCTCCAACAGGTGGAGGGAATCCCCGAAGAGGCGAAAGTCAGGCTGGACAAGGACGACTACAACCCCGAACCCAAAGCGCAAGAAGAGGATGACGACTGGGGTGATGACAAGTGGTGAAACCGTTTTACAGTTTCCGCCATACGGCGCGGGGCGCGTCCCATGTGGAACGCGATGTTCCCTGTGAGGACGCGTCCGGGGCCTTCACGGCGGCGGACGGCGGGTTTCATATTATCGCCGTGGCGGACGGCCACGGAGACCCGCGTTGTTTTCGCAGTCGTACGGGCGCGGAACTGGCCGTATCCGTTGCCATGGACTTTCTCCGGGAAGTCGCGGAGGAAAAGCAATCGGCCGCGGACGCCGCCCGGGAACGTTTCTTTCACGATATGTTCACGAATCCGCGCTACCGTCAATTAGAGTTCCGCCGCTGGGCGGACGTCATTCTGAGCCGCTGGGCGGACGCCGTCCGGCGGGATTACGACCGGAATCCGCCCGCGCCCGGGGAATTGGATATGCTTCCGGAATCTCTGCGTACCCCGGAGGCCCTTCCGCACATCTACGGGACCACGCTTATGGCGGCCCTGTACCTTCCCCCCGCGTTACTGCTTCTGCAACAGGGGGACGGACGCTGTGAAGTGTTTTACGCGGACGGCTCCATGGACCAGCCGGTACCGTGGGACAGCCGCTGTGAAGGCAACGTCACGACCTCCCTGTGTGACCCGGACGCGGCGCTCAGTTTCCGGAGCCGGTTACTGGACCTGCGGGAAACGCCCGTCATTGCGTGCTATCTGGGCACGGACGGCGTAGAGGATGCGTTCCGCGACACTTACTCCGGTCTCGGCGAAAGTCATACCCTGATGGGCGGCGTACACACGTTCTATAAGGCCCTGAGCTGTGAGGCGGCGTCCCGGACGCCGGAAGCGTTCGAGGCGTACCTGTCCGAAACGTTGCCCGCGTTCAGCGCGCGCGGGCAGTACGGGTACGGCGGCAGTTGGGACGATGTGTCGGTGGCGGGGATTGTGTGCCCGGAGGCGTTGGACGCCTTCGCGGACGTCTGGCGGACAGACGTCCGCCGCTACGGACTGGAGGAGGGTCTGTTCTGGAAGGGGGACGAACTCCGGAGCGGCGCGCGAAAGCATGAAATCCTCTCCAAACGTCTGACGGAGGCCCGGCACCGTCTGGACGCGGTACGGGAGGAGTATTCCATGTACCATGAGGAACTGGCCTTTCTGATGGTCAACCGGACCACGCTGGAAAAAACGCCCGGGAACCACGCGGAGGAAATGGAACGTTTAAACGTGGAAATCCGGCAGAGGGAACGCTTACAGGCCGCCTGTGAGGGCAGTTTGAAGGTACGCAAGCGGGAACTGACGGAGGCGGAAGAGGCGTTTTCCGACTACGATGCGAAATATCAGGCGGTGAAAGCGGAACGGCGTCAACTTCTGTCGGAACTGCTGGCGCTGTCGAACGGGGACAGCGTGAACGGAACCGTTGTCTGAAACCGAAAAACGCCGGGGAACTTCCCGTAGAGAAGTTCCCCGGTTTCAATGTCCGGACGCATCGGGCTTCCCCGGCGTCCGACACGGCCGGCGGTTTACGCTGTTTTCAGGTGTATGACGCACTCCGGAAGGTTGTAAAAAGGCTCCTGCGCCGTGGGCGTCAGGTTTTCCAGAACGTTCGACTGCATGAGCACCGTCTTGCACGCGAAACAAAGGGGCAGTATCGGGGCCTGTTCCTTTAAGTGCGTACAGAGCTGGCGCATGGCCTCCACGCGGTCGGATGCGGCGGCGTACTGCTCCAACAGTCCCGCCATACGCGCATCGGACCAGCCGCTGTAATTCAGGTTCCCCCATGACGCCACCAGCGCGGACAGGTTCCAGTCGGCGGTCATCCGGGTTTCGCAGTAGCACAGATCAAACTCCCGGTTGCGGGCCGCTTCCCGGAACTCCTCCCACGGCAGGGACTTGACCTGTACGGGAATTCCCATGGAGCGGTAGTTCTGAGCAATGGAGTTGGCCACGGCCACTTTGAAACTGTTGTCGGAGTTGACCAGCAGCCGGAGCGTACGACTGCCTTCGTACCACATGGCTTTGAGCAGTTCGGAAGTCGTCTCAACGGAATAATCGGTTTCAAGGTCCGTTGGGTAGAGGCGCGAATTCGGGCTGACCGGAAACTGTGACGGCGCGCCGTGCCCGGAGAGAAACGCGCTGACAAGGCTTTCCCGGTTGATTCCCGTCATCAGCGCGCGGCGGAACGTGGCAATGTTCATGGGCCACTGCGCCGTGTTGCATACCAGATAATGAATGTCCGTGGTTGCGGCGTCCGCGTAGCGTATGTCGCCCGTGACGCCCACGGAGACCCCGCTGCTGAAGTCCGTCACCATCAACTGCACATCGTGGGAACTGAACCGGTAGAGCAGGGACGCGCCCACGTCTACCAGCGCGATTCGTTCCACGGGGCGGAGCTGGCCCCGCCACCAGTTCTTGTTCGGCAACAGACAGGTGCCGTAATCGTCCACGGAATAGTAGTACGGACCGGTCCCCAGCGGCGCGCGGCCCTTGCCCGCCTTACAGATGGGCACGTCCAACAGGGCCGGAAAGCCGCTGTTCGGCGCGTTCAGGCGTACGGTAACGGTCATGTCATCGGAGGTAATTTGCGTGATACGGGAAAGGCGGCTCCGGTAACGGTCGCACTCCCGCGCGCGGTCCAACGCCCTGCGCACGTCCGCCCCGGTCAGATAGGAACCGTCCGAAAACGCCACGTCCCAGCGAATGTTGAACGTATACACCGTGAAATTGTCGTTACAGGTATAGCGTTCACACAGGCAGTTTTCCGGCTCCATCTGTTCGTCCAGCCGGAAGAGGCCCTCGTACATCAGGGACGCAAGGACCTGTTGCGTACCGTCCGGGCAGAGATAGGGGTCCATGGATTTGTCCGCCTCGTAGGGCAGAGAGAAGCGCCACGGAAGATTGGTCGCCACGGGTTCGGGTTCCGGCTCGGACTGCTGTTCTTCAACGGGAATCAAACCGCCCTCTTCCCGGTTCAGCTCCTCCTCTTCCGGCGCGCACCCGCTCAGGCACAGCAACGCGCAGAGCAGAAACGAAAGGCATATGTAACGCGGACAACTCACGGAATCGCTCCCTTCATCGAAAAACCCCCTGAAATCACCGTGTTTCCGGTCATTTCAGGGGGTCCCTTCTTTGGCGCAGAAGGAGGGATTTGAACCCTCGCGCCGGGTTTTAACCAGCCTACTCCCTTAGCAGGGGAGCCCCTTCGGCCTCTTGGGTACTTCTGCATTGCGCGTTATAAACGGGTACTGGCGGAGAGGGTGGGATTTGAACC
>JAFSRH010000005.1 GCA_017446225.1 Oscillibacter sp. | reverse complement strand
GCTTGCAGACGGGACTTTAACGAGTTGAGCCACTCGCCCCACACCTTGTTCCGGTACGCCGGACTGTCCGCCTCCTCCCGGTTCTTGACGGGGTCGTCCACAATCAGCAGGTCGGCGGCATTGCCGGTAATGCCCGACATAATGCCCCGGCTGATGAGGCGTCCCCGGTGTCCGTCCAACTCGAATTCCGTGGCGCGGTTGAGTTTGCCCAGCTCCACGCCGAACAGCGCCCCGCCCCATTGTTGCAGTTTCTCCCGGTTGCGCCGGGAAAAACGTTCCGCGCTCTCCTCGTTGTAGGATGATAGAATCAGACGCCGTTCGGGATAGCGCATCATGTACCATGAGGGCAGGGACTCCGTGACGGTCATGGACTTTCCGTGTTGCGGCGGCGTTTCCAGCAGAAGAATATCGTAGGCGTTGCCGGTATCGCTTTCGATAAAACGCTGGGCCTCATTGGCCAGAAACACGGAAAAGCGGCTTGATATCCATCCGGGCCGGTGGACGAGCGCGAGATACTCCGCAAAGCAACGCCGCGCCAGTTCCCGCCGTACCAGTTCCGTTTGAATCAGAACGGCGACCCGGACCAGTGTCCGCCTGTCCATCACAGAAAATCCCCCAGACTGATGTTGATTCCGTCCCGTTTTCTTTCCGGACGTTCCGGGACGGTTTCCGTTGCCGGTTCTTTCAGGGCGCGTTCCAGTTTCGCCAGCAGCGAATACAGTTCCGCGTCCGTATAACGGGAAAAGTCCGCGGTTTCCAGTCCGTCCGGAATGCCGTTGTCTTTCGCGCTGTCCTTTTCAATACTTTGGAGAAACTCATAGCCTTTCATCAGGTCCGCGAGTTTGGCCTTGTCATCGGTCAGGGCGGCCACGATTCCTTTGGCCACGCTGTCGGCTATGTTTTCCTCCCGGGCGACTTCCAGCAGGCGTTCCTTCAGGCTCTTTTCTTCCGCCATACGGTCACCTCCCGGCCACGGCGTTCCATGGTTCCATTATAGAACATACGTTCTAATATTGCAACCGCTTTTTTCAAAAAAAGAGCGTCCCGGACGTCCGGAACGCTCTTTCGATATCGGAATTTTACGCTTGTCTCCCGGACGTTTCCGTGATAGAATGTCCGTGTTCTCATCTTTGCGGGGCCGTTCCGTTCGCTTACGGGGCGGCTCCGGTTTTCACGGCCTTCGTCCGCCGCGATGCCTTCGCTTCCGCTTCCTGACGTTGGACGTCACGGAACAGCGGAAGCAGAACGTCCCGTTCCCAGCGGTCGCAGAAGTCCAGTACCTTCTTCGGAATCGTCAGCCGCTTTCCGTTGGCGTACTCGTTGCCGTAACCGTGTAACTGGATACGCCGCGGACGGTCCCCCGTTAAATCCTCGTTGAGCGTAAACCAGCTCCGTTCCGGGCGGCGGTAGTGGCGGATGAATACGATAATCTTTCCTTTGGCGTGGGACCCCGCGTAAGTCCCCACGCAGTGACGGAGCGTATGCCCCTCGTCAATCAAATCCCCCGCGCAACGGGGAAGCACGGCGCGGCATTCGCCGTCCGTCCATTCCAGCGCGCCCCAGCGTTTCAGAATGCGGTCAAAGCCGTCAACGATTGTGTTCCTCTGCGCCGCCGTTATGCGGTCATGCGCGGCCCGCAGATTCTTCGGCCAGAGTTCGTCCGCGGACGGCGTCCGTTCTCCCAGCGTTTCGTCCAGCATGGTACGGTAATCAAAGAACATTTCCATTCCGGTCCGCAAGTCCAGTCCGTATTTCCGCCGCTGACGCTTCAGGTAGGGGTCAATCTCCGACATTGTGTAACTCCAGCCGTCCGTCACGTAAGCAACGAACGCGTTCATGTTCTGATAGCCGTACTCCGTCAGAAAGCGTTGGAAGTCCTCCGCGTACTCCGGGGCCGAACAGCCAAAATACAATATTTCCCGCCACAGGGACAACGTGGCGCTGTCCCACTGCCACACGCGGCCCATGGCGGCGGCTTTGCGGCTCATGCCGAGAATGTCGCGCGGACGGACGCCTTCCCAGTTCATCAGCTCTTCCAGCGATTTCGGGAAACGCAAACGGTATTGCGCGGCTCGCGCATCGGCTTCGATACAGTCGTCAACGGCGGTCGTCCAGCCCGATTTGATCACGTTCTCAATCGCGGGGTGACGCCGCCAGAACAACAGATACGGCACGGGCCACACGCCGCCGTCCCGGACATAATCCGCCAGTCCGGTTTTCTCCCCGGTTTTTCCGGTCGTGTCCGGGACGTTCCGCCACATCCAGCCGCCCACTTTCGTACGGTTCACGGCTTCATAGCTGTAATAGCGTACCTGTAGCGCGTCCAACATCCTGACGGGCCTCCATTCGTTGTCCGGAACCATCCTCGCCGCGTAGACGTAACGCGCACGGGAGAAGAAACGCGGCGTTCCGTCACGGTCCGTCATGACCGCCGCGAACGGCGTTGCCTTTACGCTGTCCTCTCCGTCCTGCTCCACTCTGCGCGATACCAGCCAGAACAGAACCGCCGTGTAGTCCCCGACATTCTCCACGCTTCCGGCCATCAGTTGGAAGGTCCGTCCGTGCCGGAGGTTCTTCCGGCGAACCAGCGTCACGTTGTTGTCACAGTACGGACAGGATATCGTATCGCCCTCCGATACTGTTTCGTACAGGGAAATTCTGCCGCCCTTGCCCCATTCGGTCAGCCACGTTTCCCCGCATTTCGTACAGGCGCAGGACGCCGCCCAGCGGTGACGTAAACCGTTTTCGTACGCTAACAGGTCCTTATAATCCATTTCGTCCCGCATTTCTACGGTTTCCTCCACCACGGCCTCCCGGCTGTAAATCAGGAATCCGCCGCCGAACAGTTCGCTGTGTTCGGTTATGATTTCGCTTATCATACCGTAACGCGGACATTGCGGAAGCATAGAGATCATTTCGTTTACGTCCATGTCCGCGCCCTCACAGAAAATCGGACAGATTCACATGAACGCCCCCGGTTTCCGGCGCGGCCGCGTCCTCACCCGCGGCGGGAAGGCCGTAAAACTTCCGGAGCACATTGTCGGCGTCCGCGCCGCCCAGACCGCCGCCGTTGGCGCGGGCGGCCGCGGCGATTTCCTTCTCGAAATTCGTCAGGGACATTGCCGGGTTGTCCAAATCCGTGGAAATCAGTTCCGCGTACTGCGGACACTTTCCCAGAAATTCAAGGATATGTTCGCCCGTGTGCCATACGCGGCCGTGCTTTTTCCCCTGCTGACTCCGGATTTTCCGTGTCACCGCTTCCAGCGCCGCGCTCATACCGCCGCCTCCTTTGGCCTTGCCGCTTCTTTTTTAATTGCGTCACTCAGCGCAAGCAATGCCTTGCCGAGTTTTCCGGCCGTCTCCGGGTCCTTTTGCACCAGCTTCAACAGAATGCCGTTCATCTTGTTGACAAGTTCCTGTGTCTGGTCGTAGTACGACTTGAAATCGGAAATGGCCTGCGTGTTTCCGATAGCGGATTCCTTCGCTTTCCGTTCCGCCTCCGCAAGGGCCTGCTTCGTCTCGTCAAGCCGCTGACGGAGGGTTTCCGTTCTGGCGTTGGCGGCGTCCAGTTCCTTCGTCATTTCGGCCCGGACTTCCTGACGCGCCTCCTCAATCGCCGCCTCGTCACGTTGTACGGCGACATCCACCGGACGGTTGCGCAGTTCCTGTAATTCGGCTTTTGCAAGTTGCAGTTGGTTGTTGGCGTGGCTCATATCCTCCGCCATCTTGCGGCGGGATTCCTCCGCGTGGGACGCCTCCGCCCGCGCCTTTTCCTCCGATTTCTGCGCCTTGTCAAGCTGTGCGGAGAGCTTGCTGATTTCCCGTTGCGCGGCGTCACGCTCCCGGATGGCATCCTGCAATTCGCGGGTACTCATGGACTCCACGTTGTTACTTTCAACGAAGGATTCCCGCTCCCCAGAGGGAATTTCGAGCAAAGCCAGCGCTTTTGTGTAGGTTAGCCGTCCAAACGTTTGGACGGTCAGCGACGCCCCGAACAGGCTCCCCTGCTGGTCGCCGTACTCCGCGTACAGCTTCATAAAGTTGTACGCCGTGGAACGACCGTAGCCCGTGTTCTCCTTGACCCACGTGTCAAACTCCCCATGCGGGAGCATTTCCTTCACCTCGCACAGCCGCCGCCCGATTTCAATGACGTTGTTGAGCATACTGGCGGTGAACGTCCGAATTTCCGCCGCCACAACTTCCGGCGTCCGGCCGTCCTTCTTGATCATTCCCTGTTCCATATCGGTGTCTCCTTTCCGTTTTCCACAGGTTTTCCACGCCGTTTTCCACAAACGTGGAAAACCCGGTCATGGTTGTCACTTCGTCCGCCCGGTGTCGTCCTCATGCGGATACAGGGCCTGTACTGACTGCACGTCCCCTATCGCCTGCCTCGTCTCCATCTGACAAATCTGCCGGTAAGTGTCCCGAAACTCCTCAAAGTTGTACCTCGATGTATTCTCGTCAATGGGAATCAGCAGGTGTTCCTCCCCACCCATCATGGCGATTGTCCGCTTGATTCTGTCCGGGTCGGCTTTACCGTAGTAGTGTTCGTTCCGTATGAACAGAAAGGCGTTGTTGATTTCTTCTTTGAGTTTCTTCTGAACCTCTTCCGCCGCCTCACGCATCTGCGCGATACTCGGCGGGAAGTGGCACGTCCGGCACAGTTGAATCATGGCCATCTGTCCTGTGGCGGAATCCACCTCCGGCAGACAGAGCGTCCAGAGGTTGATAGTCGCCTCCATGTTCTCAGGGCGGAGCATGGGCGCGTTCGGCCACGCCAGAAGCATTAAGGCGAAAATTTCACTCATTTCTTTTCTGGTCATTCTTCGTCCTCCTTCTGATACTTTTCGCGCAGTGCGCGGAGAGTTTCCGCCGCCGCGTTCCGGCCTTTCGCCGCGCCGGACTCCGCCCGTTTCCGGTTTCCGGCGTCCCAGCGGCGGATGTGCGCTTTCCAATCGACCATACGGCGCGGGTTTCCGCTGTTTACGCCTACCATCCAGCCGTTGGCGGCATAATAGTCGCAGTATTCCGCGGAGTTTGTGTACGTCAGATTTTTTCTTTGGCAGTAGCGTTCGACCTGCTCAAGCGTTGGAATTTCGTAAGGCGGCGCCTTGTCGCTGTCACATTCGCCGCATTGGTCCGCGGCGTCCGACCCGCCGTCAGGCGGCTCCGTTGGGGCTGACTCTGACGTTGGAGATGATAATGGAAGTGAATTTAAAATTGAAGATGGAGTTGTCGCTGTAAGTGTGTTCCAAACGGAATAAAAAAAGTCCATTTGGTTCCACTTGATTCCACTTGTATCCATTTGGATAAGCCGCTTTTTGATTTCGCTGAACGGCGGACATCCCGCCGCCCTCCATTCCTCCCGGCTGACGACATAGGCATGGTCTTTTTCGCTCCAACGGGCGTAATTCGAGTATTTGCGGTTAATGCTCTTTTCCGTAAAACGTTCATCGTCACGGTCCACGGAGAGCGCGAACGCGCCGTAGAACGCGGTATCCAGAAGCGGATCGTCTGAAAAATCCGGCTCTATGCCGAGTTCCGCGTAATTTACAATAGCGTCCAGTAACCGCACCTTCTGCCGGTCGTCCATACGCTTGGTCAGCCCACGGATTTGGTTAAAGTAAATCATGACGCCGGGCTTTTCAGGGTTCATCTTACGCGCCACAAAATTCACCCGCCTTTTTCTTTTGAAAACCGCTTGCGTTTTCTTTCGCCCCGTGTTATAATATCCGCGCGGGGGACAGTTGGGTCATTCATAGGTTTCCTTTCTGTCATTGCCCCTGACGGGTACGCGACCGTCAGGGGCCTTTTTATTACGTTCCGCCGCCCGTACTGCCGTTGATTTCCCACTGGGTTCCGCCGCCCATACTGCCGTTGATCTCCCGCTGGATATCCGCGAAACTCTGTCCGCCGCGCGGCGTTGTGACCGGCTCCGCGTCCGCGCGGACGGGTTCTTTCTCCGGGAAATCGAACCCGGAATCGGCCTTCACGCTGTCCGTGGCCGCGCGGGGTTCCATCAGGCCGGACACACGCTGTACCGCCGCGCCCAGAACCATGCCGCCAACGTTGCACGTCACGAACACGCCCACGCCGTACATCAGCCCGTGCCATACCTCATACGCCATTGTCATTTCGACCTTCTCCTTTCTCGTCCGGCGGAAGCAAACGGAGCGCGCATACGCTTTTGTCAATATGCCCCCGCATTTGTTCGGCGTCCCACATATCGGGACTGTTCACACACCGTTCGATCATTGCGCGGAAATCCGCCGCCGCGTCCGGCGAAGTCTCCGAGAGGACCGCGTTGGCGAACGCAACCGCCGCGGAGATTCCCGCCGCCATGTCCAGCAGCGTACCGGTCGCGGACAGCTCCCCCACGGCTCCCGCATCGTTTACATAAATTCTGAGCATTCTTTTATCGACCTCCCGTCATGGGAATCCGTTCCCGCACATACCGTTCCGGCTCGTCCCCGAGCGCGCGTACCGACACCGCGCGCACATCGCCGTACGGCTCCAGCGTCATGCACAGACTTTCCTTGACCGTCTGCGCCATATGATCCGGAGCGTTCACACGTAACGTTACTTCCAGCATGGCCTTCACCCTTCCTATAGCACATAAAGTGACGCATTTTTGATTGGTGATTTACTTTCTAAAAGTGCGTCACTTATCAAGGGACAGCGTCCCCGAGCAGTTGCCGGAACACGCGCCGCATTTCCCGCGCCGGAGGCAGTGACGGATACGGCATCCAGTGCGTGACCATCCGCAACGGACGATACGGATACTCATTCAGGACAAACTTTGTCCCGTCCCAGATCGCGTCCCGGACAATCGCCTTGTCGTCCGGGTTGAAGTACGCCACGATGAAAGCGGTCATCTTTTGCGGCGTCTCCTTCCGGATGTCCCGCCAGTGAAGTTCCCGCGTCAAACCGTTCAGCATGACGTCCCTCCCCTCAGGCCTTTTTCCCAGTTCGCTTCCTTCTCCGCCCGTTCGGCGTCAATTCTAAGCCGCTCTCGCCACACGGGGGCCTTGTCCGCGGACACCTTGATAAAGGCCACCGAACCATCGGTTCCTTCGCACCACTTGATAAAGGCAATGCGCGGAATTTTAACACGACTGCCAATCAGGCAAGTGGGAAAGCCCAGTGTTTCCGGAAAGTCCCGCGCCTGACAGCGGATAAAGTGCGGGTCGCACCGCAAAACATCGCCCACAATCGCCGGTGTGAGCATATCACAGGTCATGGCCTTGACATCTGCCAGCGTTTTCCGTGCCATTGTCAGCCCTCCTTCGGACATCCCGCCGCGCGCCAGTCCTCAAACGGGAGGCCGCGTCTCTTCGCGCGGCGGATATACGCCGCGTATTCGCGCAACTCCCGTTTCATCTGGCAACACGCCATGTCGCGGTCTACCGCCGAACGCGCGAACACCCAGATTCCGGCCAGATTTTCATTGTCCGAAAAATCCGGCTCCACCTCCCCCTTCGTGTCGGCGTATACCAGCGCGGCCTTGAACAGCCGTCCGGACTCCTCATTGGTCAGCCGTTCCGACATAATGACCCACGGGTCAAGATAAAATCTGATGTACCGCATAGGATTGTGTTCCATTTTTACGTCTCCTCTCCGCATTTGTCCGTTCCGGCGTTTTTGCGGCGGGCGCAGTCGCCGTTGGAACAGCTCAGGGCCGGACAGGTCAGACAGGCCCTGATTTCCTCATCGGAATCACAGGCGCCGAACCTTGCCCTCCGTTCCCCGTGACTTTTCAACGCGCGCAGTCCCGTTTCGCGCCGCCACTTGCATACGCTCCATTCGCTGACGCCGTACAAGGCCGTGAGTTCCGCGTTCCGGCGTCCCGCATTCGCCGCGAAGTTCTCCGGAATCGCGTATCCTTTCCGTCCCCTGTCCTTCCTCTTGCCGCTCATCGCTCCTCCTGTTCGTCCGGCGTAAACCACTCGCATTCGGAACAGTCCTCACATTCGCCCGTATCCAGCGGACACGGCTCATCGTCAAAGCGTTCCGGTCTGTTACAAACGCCCCGCATTCTCTCACCTCCGTTCCTCCGCCGCCTGACGCGGCTTTTTATGTACTTGAAAAGGTTCGCGCCTCCATATGAGGCTATATTCAAAACAGGGCGGCCTGTTCCCTGATCGCCGGACATGGGAGGCCCTGATGTGTGCGCGTTCCGCGCCATCCGGTCCGTACTCCCAACGGGGTTCCCGTGACGCCCCTTCCGGAGCGTTTCGGCCTGTCCCCCAACAGGCCATCGTCAGACGGGTTGTTCAGTTGTCTGCCGCCCGTGACGCTCCATGTCTCGGTCAAGCTGGCTCCGGTACAACAGCCATGTCGACCTGAGGGACGGATATTCGGACCAATCCGCCTCTTCGCCGGTGTCGGCGTACCGAACCGCGGCTTCAAACAGTACGCCCAGCGAGTTATGACCGTACTGCTTCACAATCTCCCGCCACGGCGCCAGATAGAAGCGGATGTAGCGCAGTCTCTTGCGCGGCTTCTCCTTCATCGTACATCGTCCTTTCCAGTCCCGCCGCCCCGAAGGGCGGCTTTGCTTTTACGCTCCCGCCGCCGTGCGCGGACGCTCAACGGGCTGACGCTTGCGTTTGCGCGGTGCCTTTCCGGACACTCCCGCCAGATTCCCGCTGACGCCGAGAATGACGCCATAGACAAACTTTTGTTCATCTGTGGGCATAGCTTTCAGAAGGTTCACCATGCTTTCAAGCTCCTGCTTTTCCATAAAATCGCCTCCTTTGTATAATTTGACGTTGAATTTAGAGATATAAGCCATATCCTCTTACACTGTCAAACAAAATTGTGATAAAATCCAAGGCAGAAACGGGGACGCGCAGAGAGGAACCCTATGGACATCCACCTTATCACCTACGATTTGCACCGTCCGGGACAGAATTACCCTGAACTTCATTCCGCAATCAAAGCCTATGGAGATTGGGCCAAATTGGGCGAATCCTGCTGGGCGGTAAAAACCAATGCCACTGACATTGCCATCCGTGACGCCCTTAAGCCCTATATTGACTACAACGACCGGATTTTCGTTGCCACTGTGAACCGTCAGTTGTGTGCGGGCTTTAATTATTCCGCAGAGATTCAGAACTGGATGAATACCACGTAAAAAGTCGCGTCCCCGTTTCTAACTTGGATTCCGAACCCTGTAAAGGGTTTATTTTTATGTGGATTTAACGATAGTATATAGCAGTTAATCCATATTGTTAAGAGGTATTTTGTTGAATAACCGATTTTTTATTGACTTTAGGATATTTCTCCTTTATAATAAAAGGAAAGGAGGTGTCGTTATGTCTTTGAGCGAAAGAATTAAAGAGGTTCGCAACAAAGAAAAGCTGACACAAGTGCAGTTCGGTGCGCGCATTGGCTTGAAGCAAAACACCATTGCGCTGATTGAGGGAGGACGCCCCACGTCCGACCAGACGATTTACGCCATCTGCCGGACATTCAATGTGTCGGAAACGTGGCTCCGCACGGGTGAAGGGGAGATGTACGAGAGCAAAGGCCCTGACACGCTGGGCGACTATCTGAAAGAGCGCGGCGTGACGGAACTGGAGGAAGAAATCATCCGTGCGTGGATGGAACTTCCGCCGAAAGAGCGGCGGGAACTGCTGGCGCACTTCCAACACCGTCTTGCAAATCACGGAGTAATTCCTGCCGCATCATCTACGGCGGCGGAACACGAGGAGACTCCGGAGGAACGCCACGAACGCCACAAGCGGGAGGCCCGGGCCGAGGCCGATGAACTCTATGAGGTTATCCTCAAAGAGAAGATGGAGCAGGACGACCCGGAGACCACGTTCGGCTCGAACAGCTACGGCGGCGGTGTCGCGTAGAGACCGCGCTGTCCAAGCAGGCGGCGGGATTCCGCCTTTTGGCTTTGACGGCGTGCCGGAAGCGGCGCCCGCGGAAATGACCAAAGCCCCGCTTTTCTTCATGGCAGGGCGGAAAGGAAAAGCGTATGGAAACCAATCTGGCATACAAATTCGAGGAAGAGCCACGGGAGGAAGTTATTGACGGAAAAGTCGTGATGATGTCCGCGCCCACGCTGAATCACACCTTTATTGCCGGCAATATTTTCGGTATCTTCCGGGATTATCTCCGTGGCAAGAACTGTGTTCCTATTCAGGACGGAGCCGCTCTGTTTCTGGAAGAAGGCGCGGAGGAATATAAACCGGATATGATGGTAGTCTGCGACAGGGACAAACTGAAGCTGGACGGCGTACACGGCGCGCCGGATTTGGCGGTGGAAGTTCTTTCTCCCAGCACGGGACGTTATGACAAGGGCCACAAAAAAGAGGTGTACGAAAAATACGGCGTCCGGGAATATTGGATTGTCGACCCGGCGAACAGAGCGGTGGAGCAGTATATATTACAAGACGGGCGCTTTGTCCTGCGGGACGTGTACCACCTGTACCCTGATTACCTTCTCCGGCATATGACGGACGAAAAAAGGGCCGCGCTGGTCACGGAATTCCAGTGCAGTCTGTTTAATGACCTGACCATCCGGCTGGACGATGTATTTCTCTATGTTGTTCCCGGCGTGTAACAAAAAGGGCCGTCCCCGCGTGTGGCATACGCGGGGACGGCGGAACGAGGAGGTGTCCTTGTAACCCGGACATCTCCCATTATACGCAATTTTCGCCAAATTGCAAGCGTGGGAGTGATTTTTATGATGTGTCGGAAGTGCCGGAAGGAAATTCCGGACGACAGCAGATTTTGCGCGTATTGCGGCGTAAGACAGGATACCCGGCGCAATCATAAAAGCCGGGGAAATGGACAAGGCAGCGTCTACCAGTTGCCTAACGGGAAATGGATTGCGGTCCGGACAGTGGGATATGAAATCGAATTGGACGGGAAGCGCGGCCGAAGAATTACCCGCTCGAAGTCGGGCTTCAAGACCAAGCGCGAGGCGGTCAACGCGCTTGCAAGTATCGGAACGGACCGCCGTCCGCCGGTGACCACGTTCTGGGAATTGTACGAGCGTTGGCTTCCCACGCACAAGGCCTCCAAGTCCACAATGGACTGCTACAGGCAGCGGCTAAATACTTTCAGCCCATCTACCCCATTAAAATATCCGACATCACCGTGGACGACATACAGGAGTGTCTGGACGAGTGTCCCAAGGGAAAACGGACTCAGCAGAACATGAAAACCCTTTGCGGACTGCTCTACAAGTATGCCATTCCGCGCAATCTGGCCACACTGAATATGGGGCAGTATATCACCGTCCGGG
Organism: Oscillibacter sp.; assembly: GCA_017446225.1. Classification (GTDB taxonomy): domain Bacteria; phylum Bacillota; class Clostridia; order Oscillospirales; family Oscillospiraceae; genus Oscillibacter. The sequence goes on along the minus strand of JAFSRH010000005.1, from coordinate 11,049 downwards.
CGAAGGATGCCGGCGGGAAGGACGCCCTCCCGGATGAGGCCGTAGCCGCGCTCCGGCGTAATGTGGAACTGATTCCGGGCGCGGATTATGTGTTGTGTCAGTGCTATTTGGGTTTCCGGCCTTCGGAGTTCCTCTCACTGGATGCCGGGAACTACAACCGAACGGAACGGGCCTTTGTGGGCGGCGCGAAAACAGATGCCGGAAGAGACCGCGTTGTTACGGTCTCCCCAGTCATTCAGCCGATTGTGGACCGGTTGGTCAAAGACAAAACACGCGGACCGGTATTCTGTTCGGAAAAAGGGACGGTCATGGACTTGAAAACATACCGCGCCCTGTTCTACTCCGTCTTGGAGGCGTGTGGAATTGACAATCCCGCCACGGAAGTCTCCGGCGTACAGCGGCGGAAGTACACCCCGCATTCCTGCCGGCATACGTTCGCCACCTTGATGAAACGTGTGGACGGCCCCGAAAAGGATAAACTGGAACTGATGGGGCATACGTCCGGGGAGATGTTGCGGCACTATCAGGATGTGACCTTCTCCGATTTGCGCAAGATTACGGACGCAATTTAGGCGTGTGACGGCTTGTTATGGTTAAGGCTATTACTAATCTATTACAAAATTTCAGCCCGGGAAGCCGCAAATTTCCGCCTTTTCCGTATGACTGGGGGTCAAGGGGTCGTGAGTTCAAGTCTCGCCACTCGGACCAAAATACCGGGAGTTCACTTGAAAAAAGTGAACTCCCGGTATTTCTTTTCCAGAAAAAATGGTTATTTGCACATGGTGTTTAGATTTCCTCAAATATCGTACTGAAAATCGAACAGTTCGGCGCATTTTTAGGGGTGTTCAATGCCCGTAAATGCTCGCTTGAAATCTTGCGTTCCGATTTTCTTTCCGAGAAATCTGAGGAATATCGAACAAAGAAGCTGAAAAATGCAAAAATTGCAATTTTAGGACGTATTTCTTTGACTTAGACTTTTGCGAAACACCATGTGCAAGGAGGGATTTTCTATAAATGAGCAAATCAGTCAAATTGCACAAGGAAGAGGCAGGGGAGCAATAACTTTCTCCAACTGTCGCATAAAAAATAGGCGGAAACGGGCGCCAGCGGCAGTTCTTCCGCGATTTCCCGTACCATTTGAATCTTGGATTTGTCATACAGGATGAGCGCGTAATGGAGCGCCAAGTCGCCGCAGGAGAGCATAAGTCGGTACAATGGGACTTGAAAGCCGCGCCGCGATAATTCACGCGGCGCGGCTTTTCAATGCTCAAATCATCTTGAAATATTTCAATGCCTTCATGATGGCGCGTTCCTTTTCAGGCGGACACTGCGGGACTTTCGGATTCTCCAACTTCGACACGTTGTAGTTCTTCCCCACTTCCAGACCGCATTTCCGTTTCACCTGCGAAATATACAGGCTCGACACCTTTAAGGCGTGATGTTCTCACACATACGCCTTGATTTCCGCGTAGGTGGCCTTACTCTCGGACGCGGTAGCGTCCAATTCGTCAAGGTCCAAGTCGACCACTATTCTGTCATCGGGCTTTTGTTGGGACAGAAGAACAACCGTCTCAACGTGCTTGGTACCGGGGAACATATCCACAGCGGACGCGCGTTGAACAACGTAACCGTACCCGGCGAACCGCCGTACATCCCGGCCCAGTGTGCCCGGTTCACAGGACACGTAAACCACCCTTTCCGGCTCCATGGAAGCAATGGAAGCGATCCCTTCCGGGGTCAGGCCCTTGCGGGGCGGATCCACGGTGACAACGTCCGGACGCAGTCCGTCCGCGTGGGCGCGCGCCGCAAGTTCGCTGGCGTCCGCGCACACAAATTCCGTGTTCGTGATTCCGTTCCGGCGCGCGTTTTCGGAGGCGTCCCGGATCGCCCGCTCTACGATTTCCGCGCCAATTACCCGCCGCGCCCACAGCGCAAGGCCAAGCGTAATGGTACCGATTCCACAGTACAGGTCCAGCACGGTTTCCGTACCGCGCAGAGCCGCGTTCTCAAGGGCCAGCGCGTACAGCTTTTCAGTCTGCGCGGGGTTGACCTGATAGAAGGACGGTAAGGAGATCTTGAATGACAGTTCCCGGACGCCGTCCGGGGCCGGTACGGACAAGGTGTCATAAAGGAAATCGCGCCCCCAGAGGACGCGGTAACGTCCGCCTAAAATGACGTTGTCCCGGCGGGTATTGCTGTTGAGCGTCACGCCGACTGTCTCCGGGACCTGTTCCAGCAGGATTCCAACCAGTTCCGGCTCCTTCGGCACGGCCTTTCCGTTGACAACCACACAGCACAGACTTTCCCCGCGCCGGTTCACCCGGATGTAGACGTGACGGATCAGCCCCTTTCCGGTCCGCTCATCGTAGCCCGGGACGTGATAGCGCGACATCCATGCTCGTACGGCCGCGGCGGTACGGTTCGCGGCGGATGGCTGTAACAGGCAGTCCCGCACGTCCGTTACCTCATGACTGCCCGCCCGGTAGAATCCAATCACGCCCCCCGCGCTGACCGGATACTGACTCTTGTTCCGGTACCGGTACGGATGTTCCGCGCCTGTCACCGGCTCCGCCTCAATTTCCGCGCCGCCCAGACGCGTCAGGGCGTCTTGTACGCGCTGACGCTTGGCCCACAGCTCTTCCGTATACGTCACGTGGCGGAAAGCGCATCCGCCGCACCGCCCAAAGTACGGGCAATCGGGCGCACGGCGCCGCGCGGACGGGGAAAGTACCCGGTACAGTTCCGCCTCCGCAACGCTTTGCCGGGTTCGTACTACGCGAAATTCCACCTCTTCCCCGCGTACGGCGCCCGGTACGAATACCACCGCGCCGCCCGGCTTCACAATCCCCGCGCCGTCATGGTTATAGGCCTCCACGGTCCCTTTATTCATGACTGGTCCTTTCCGTCTTCGCGTTGGTTTCCGCGCATATTCATGCGGAGCAAGAGACGCCGTTCCAGTTCGCGTTGTTTGGACTTTCCGTCACTGCCGCGCTCTTCCGTCCGTATATCATCGCGTTTTCCCATCATAGCGCTACGGATAATGGCAATATTGGCCAGCATTTCCAATTCCTCATCGTGCGCGCGGCGGGCGGCATCGGCCAGAAAGTCCTTTTCGTATTCCTGCGGGTTCTTTTCGTCATCCATGACAAGACCCCCTTTCCACGAAATCTGCGCACAGTTTAGCATATCAGCCTTTCAAAGGCAAGAGTTTTCCGTAAAAACCGCGTCCAAAGTCACGGACACGCGTAAAATGAAACATCCGGCCCCGCAAAGAGCCGGATGTACGCGGAAACGCTCAAAGTTTGCCGCCGGAAGTCGCGATACCTTCCACAAACTGCTTCTGGAAAATCACGTAAATAACGACCATGGGCAGTACGGCAAGGGTGGCGGCGGCCATCATGGAGGGGTAGTCGCTGGAATACTGCCCGACCATCTTGGAGAGCGCGGCGGACAGGGTGGTGGTCAGGGCGTTCGTGTTGACAATCATGGGCCACATCAGGTCCTTGAACGCGAACACGGCGGTGAAGATACCCAGAGACACCATAGAGGAACGCGTCAGGGGCATCATAATCAGAAGGAATTGCTGTCCAATATTGCACCCGTCAATACTCGCGGCCTCTTCCAAGTCGCGGGGCAGTCCCTGATAGCCGGTCTTTAGCAGGTACGTGCCGAACGCGGTGACAATGCCCGGAAAGACCAGACCGAAGGTCGTGTTGAGCATACCCATTTTCGAGACCATCAGGTACTGCGGGATGATGAAAATCTGTCCGGGGACCATCATTTGAATGAGGACCAGAGAGAACATGGCGGTCTTGCCGGGAAACTTGAGGCGTCCGAACGCGTACCCGGCCATGGTGGCGGTCAGACAGGCGCACACCACGCGGAAGAAAATCATCAGCAGGGTGTTTTTATAGAGAATGAAGAAGTTGTAGGACTTCCAGACGGTCGCGAAGTTCTCCCAGTGCCAGCCGTTGGAGGGGAAGATGTAGAACGGGTCCACGGAAATGGCTTCCTGATTGGTCTTGACGGCCGTAAGGACCATCCACGCGAACGGAACCAGCATGATAAAGGCCATAATGGTCAGGATGACGTATATAATGAAGGTATTCAAACGGTCTCTTGCGCGCGCGCTTTCCATTGCACAGTCCCCCTTTCCTTAATTGTAGAACACGAACTTCTTTTCGGCCTTCTGCATGATGACCGTCAGAACGAGAATAAAGACCAGCAGGACCATAACGAGGGTCGCGCCGTAGCCGCGGTTGCCGTTGGTAAACGCGTACTGGTAGAACAGGTACACCACGGACTGGACTTGTTTCAGGGCCTGATTGGTCTTGTCCATGACCATAAACATCAAGTCGAACACGGTCAGCGCGCCGATCAAGCGGGTCTGGACGATAAAGAACGTAGTGGGGCTGAGCAGGGGGATGGTGATATAGAAAAACTGCCGAATACCGGTCGCGCCGTCAATGTCGGCGGCCTCATAGTAATCGTGCGGGATTTCCTGTAAGCCGGAGATGAACAGGACCATGTTGTAGCCGATGATGGACCAGACGCCGATAATGCCGATGGAAATCCACGCGATTTTCGGGTCGTTAATCCAGCCGACCTTCACATGGAAAATGTTGTTGAGCAATCCGAACTGCTGGTTATAGAGCCAGCGCCAGACCATGGCAACGGCGGCGGGCGCGCAGACCATGGGCAGGAAGAAGATCGTACGGTAAACGGACGTCCCGGGAAGTTTCCTGTTCAGGAACACGGCCAGAACCAGCGCAATGACCACGCCGAAAGGAACTTCAATTAACGCGTACTTGATGGTGTTCCACAGGGACTGCCACGTTTCGGCCTGTTGCAGGACGGTTACGTAGTTGGCCAGTCCGACAAAGGTGTTGCCCCGTCCGAAGTCGCCGGTCTTGCAGAGGGACTGCCAGACGGTGTTGAAGATGGGATAGAAGTTCAGGACAATCAATCCCACCATGGTGGGCGTAATGAACGCCCATGCCCAGATGGCCGCGTTCTTTTCCGCGGCGGTCATTTTTGTCTTGGTCAAAATTTCTCCTCCTCCTTCACGGTTATGTAACGGGGCGGGCCTGACTTTCACGGCGCGGCCCGCCCTCAGCGGCGGAACGGAAACACGCTCCGCCGCCGGAAGTGGTCACATTATTCCTGTGCGATCGCGGTTTCGATAATGGACTGCGCGTTGTCACAGGCGGCGGCCATGACGGCCTCATCGGCCGGATTGAGCCACGCGGCAAGGAAGGCGTCCTGCTGAATCTTGTCTTCCCAAACGGTGGTGTTGCGGGTGTAGGGACGGAAGAACAGGGTGCCCTCTTCCTCAATGCGGTTGAACGCGGAAACGTCCATGCCGGGGAAGGCATCGCTGAACGCGTCCGAGATACCGGGGATAGCGGCCATTGTCACGCCGAGTTCGGCCTGTTTCTTTTGTCCTTCCTCACTACAGAAGGCGGAGATCAGGCCATAGGCGGCATCGGGGTTGGCGGTACTGGCGGCAGCCGCCCAGCCAAGGCCGTTGTAAGAGGACTGGCGCTCGCCGGGGTCGCACACGCCATTGGCGTTGGCGTCACCGTAAGGCAGGATGGCCCACTTGTAATTGTCGTGCCCCTCGGCGGTGTAGAAGGAGTTAATCATCCAAGAGCCTTGCGTAATCATGGCGCAGAGGTTGGACTGGAACAGGGAGTCCGTACCGGTTTCGGCGACAACCGGCTGAGGCGCGGAGACGGTCAGAATCTTGCGGACCATTTCCATACCGGCCTTACCCTGATCGGAACCGATGGTAGTGCCCTTGTGGTCGTCCGTAATGACCTGTGCGCCGTAATCGTAGACGAAGTTATACCACCCGTCCTGATTGTTGGACGTGTTCATAGCGTAGCCGTACACGCCATCGGCGGCTCCGGCCTCCGTAATGGCCTTGGCGGCTTCATAGACGTTGTCCCAGTTCCAGTCGTCCGTGGGGGCGTCCACGCCGTACTTGTCAAACAACGCCTGATTGTAAAGCAGGGCGATGGTGTCATGGTCCTTGGGAAGCGCATACTGGGAGCCGTTGGAGCTGTAGAGGCTGACAATGCCGGGGTAGTAGTTGGCAAGGTCAATGGCGGGGTCATTGGCGATGTAGTCGTCAAGATTGAGGAGCAGGTCGTTTTCCATGTACATCTGGGCGGTGTTGGAGTGCATCCAGAAAACGTCCGGCATGGTACCGCCGGAGGCGCCGGAACTGAGCAGGGTCCAATAGCTGTCCCACGTGATGACGTTGATGGTGACGGGCACGCCGGATTCCGCGGACCACGCGTCCGCGATTTCTTTCAGGCCGGCGAGCTGGTTATTGTCCCAGATAGCGACCTGAAGCCCGGCGGAGGAACCGCCGCCGCCACTGTTGCCGCTGCCGGAACTGTCGTCCCCGGACGGGGCGGCGGTATTGCCGCCACCGCCGCCACCGCAGGCGGCCAGAGAGGCTGTCATGATCAGAGCCATAACAAGAGCAAGAAACTTCCGGATGTTCATAATCTTCCTCCTCGTAAGTGGGTTCGCTGTTCCCGGCGGGGGACAGCGGGCGTCGGGTATGGCCGCACGGACACGCCGCGAAAGTCACTCCGTTGCGGGGATACAGGACGCATGATATCATGAAGTTTAGCGCAATATGGATTTTTGTTGTATGGGGTAATGTCACGTTTTTATGGAATTGTGTGGTTTTTTACAAAGCGTTGTTGCATATATTGGACATTTTGACTAAAAAATGCCGCTTTTTTTGTACAAGTCCGGAAAGCGCGGCGGACGCAATCCAACAAAAATCAGGGTAGGCGTTCCTTCCGGGAGTCCGGGGAAAAGCGGATTGACATTCTTTCCGGAATCCGTTATAATCTTGAAAGGCTTGGAGCGTTTTTGTTGTCTCATCAGGATTTTTTCGGCCGTACCGGAAATCCGATTGCCATAGAAACGAGGGTGAATTTCGCAATGCCAAACGAATGCACAAGCAACTGTTCGACCTGTGGGCAGGACTGCGCACAGCGTACCGCGCCGCAAAGTATGTTAAAGGAACTCAGTCCGGAAGCCCGCGTGGAAAAAACGTACGGTATTGTTTCCGGTAAGGGCGGGGTAGGCAAGTCCATGGTGACAAGTCAGCTTGCCGTGATGACCCGCCGCCGCGGCTACAAGGTGGGCGTCATGGACGCCGACATCACCGGGCCGTCCATTCCGAAATGTTTCGGGACGAAAGAAGAGGTGTTCGGGACCGGCTCCGGAAAGCTCATGCCGGTGAACACGAAAACCGGCATTCAGATTATGTCCGTAAACCTCCTTCTTCCCGAGGAGACGGACCCCGTGGTCTGGCGCGGCCCGATTATCTCCGGCATGGTCCAGCAGTTCTGGACCGATGTCATGTGGGACTGTGACTATCTGTTCGTGGATATGCCGCCGGGAACCGGGGACGTGTCCTTATCGGTCTTTCAGTCCATTCCGCTGGACGGCATTTTTATTGTCACCTCCCCGCAGGAGCTGGTCTCCATGGTCGTGGAAAAGGCCGTCAAAATGGCCGAGATGATGGAAGTCCCCATTGTAGGACTCATTGAGAACATGAGTTACGCTACCTGTCCGGACTGCGGAAAGAAACTGCGTCTGTTCGGAGAGGGTAAGACGGCCGAAGCCGCCGCGCGGCACAATCTGCCCGTGCTGGCGGAAATGCCCATTGACCCCGCCCTTGCCGCCCTGATGGACCGCGGAGAGATGGAATCCTTTGAGGGAAACTGGCTCGAAAACGCTGTCAACGCCATTGACCCGCAATGATATGAAGCCGCGCTGTGTGTTTCACGGCGCGGCTGTAAAGATTTGCGGGGATAAGGCGCAAAATTTCGTGGAAAACGGCAGTTGCAAAACCTCCGGGAATTGTGGATAATGAAAAGAGTTACACGCGGAGGGGGCGTCATTGTGCGGGAACTTCAGGAACGAATTTTGAAAGACGGCGCGGTTTTGCCGGACGGTATTATCAAAGTGGGGGCATTCCTGAACCACCGGGTAGACCCTGTGCTGATGGAACATATCGCCGCCGAGTTCGGGAAGCGGTTCGACATGGACAAGGTCACGCTGATTCTCACGGCGGAATCCAGCGGAATCGCGGTCGCGGCGTTCGCGGCGCGGAAGTTCGGAAAGCCGTTCCTGTTCGCCAAGAAGGCCAAAAGCAAGAACATCTCCGGGGATGTCTACCGGAGCGAAGTCTTTTCCCATACGTATCGCAAGCCCGTCACGCTGATGGTCAGCCGGGAATGGATCCGCCCCTCGGACCGGGTCCTGATTCTGGACGACTTCCTTGCCAATGGGGCCGCCGCGCGCGGACTGCTGGATCTGGTCCGGCAATCCGGCGCGGAACCGCTGGGAATTGGCTGTGTAATCGAAAAGGGCTTTCAGGGCGGCGGGGACCGTCTCCGGGCGGAGGGCGTACGCGTAGAATCCCTTGCCATCCTTGAGAGCGCCGAACCCGGACACATTGTGTTCCGGTCCGTGTGACAAAAACAACGTCAATCTGGAAATGGAGGGGTCCGTATGTCAAACAACGTCCGTCCCGAGAGCATGGAGCGTATCACCACCACGCAACGCGCCGAAGCGTTTATTACGGAACAGTGCCGGGTACTCAGGGAGCAAATCAAGGAAAAACAGGCGCTCTTGGCCCTTTCCGGCGGCGTAGACTCTTCCGTGGTGGCGGCCCTGCTGATTCGCGCCGTGGGGCGTCAACTCGTGTGTGTGCACGTCAACCACGGCCTCTTGCGCAAAGGAGAGCCTGAACAGGTCATACGCGTGTTCCGCGACCGGATGAACGCCAACCTGATTTATGTGGACGCCGCGGACCGGTTTTTGGACAAACTCGCGGGCGTGTCCGACCCGGAGACGAAACGGAAAATCATCGGCGCGGAGTTCATCCGGGTCTTTGAGGAAGAGGCCCGGAAACTCAATGGAATCGCTTTTCTTGCGCAGGGCACGATTTATCCCGACATTCTGGAAAGCGGTCCGGTGAAGGCCCATCATAACGTGGGCGGTCTGCCGGAGGATTTGCGCTTTGAACTGGTGGAGCCGTTGAAATTCCTGTTCAAGGACGAGGTACGGGTAGTCGGCAAGGCGTTAGGCCTTCCGGACGCCATGGTGTACCGTCAGCCGTTTCCGGGTCCGGGACTGGGGGTCCGTTGTCTGGGGGCCATTACGCGGGAGCGTCTGGAAGCCCTCCGGGAGGCGGACGCGATTCTCCGGGAAGAGTTCGACAACGCCGGACTGGCGGGGAAAGTCTGGCAGTATTTCGCGGTCGTGCCTGATATGCGTTCGACCGGCGTCCGTGACGGGAAGCGTACCTTTGACTGGCCCGTGATTCTCCGCGCGGTCAATACGCGTGACGCCATGACCGCGACCGTGGAAGAACTGCCGTGGCCCCTGCTCCATAAACTTACGGCACGTATTACCGCGGAAGTACCGGGCGTCAACCGGGTTCTGTACGACCTGACGCCGAAGCCGTCCGGTACCATTGAGTGGGAGTAAGTAACGGCCTCGCAAGAATGGCTCAACCACGCGGTTTTGCGGGCTGTGGCTTAGGGGTTTGATAGCATTTTGATAGCAAAATCTTTTCCCGCCCTTATTTTTCTTGTCCAAAAGTGTCGGGCGGCTTGCAAGTCAGGCGATTTTTGACAATTTTCGTTACAACAGAAGCAGTCCCGTCGGCCTGTGCCAAGGTTGGCGGGACTGCCGTTTTTCAGCACGTTTTCAGGAATCGGAAGCGCGAAACGATTACGCCATAAGGGTGAGAATTTCTTCCCGTAAATTCAATATATCCTGTTGCGTTGAAACATCATCTAAATTGCATATTGGACTGACGGACTGCTCCGAATGGTCGTACCAGTACGCGCCGTTGGTGTCGATGACCAGCAGACCGTCTCCATAGACTTTCTCCGGCGCGGCGAAGCGTTGCTTTTTCGTATCCAGCGTTAATTTGTCCAAAGCGCAATATTTGCGCAACTGCCCGACTAAATCTTTCTCCGTGTCGATATTCAGCTTGACTTCAACGGGGAGGTATTTTCCGCCAATGACCATCACATTATCCACAAAAGAGGCTTTCTGTCCGCCCTTGATACAGGCGCATTCTTTGAAAAAGCCTTTTCTGTCTCCAAGACTTTCCAGCAGGTAGTCTACATAATAGCTTCTGAATTGGATTTCAAGAAAGAAAGCGTGTCTGTATTGAGAGGCGACTTGAATCCAGTTATCGCCCGTGATTTTGGAAAGCGGAATCGGCATGGAAACGCTTTCTTCCAGATAGGGCGGGACGGCGTTCTTGCTCATAATCAGAGCCTTTAACGCTTCAAACTCCTTGCCAAACACCGGAGTAATAGCACTTTGTCGAGCAATCTGGATAAAAGAACTGAACTCAGAAATGTCCACAGGTTGTTGCAAACAACACAGACCGTCAATGGGTGCATATACGGAAGATTTCCAATGAGGCTCAAAATCAAAATCATCCCCATTATCGCAGAAAGCGTTTCCACAGACTTTGCCAATCGTAAAGATTTTCCCGCCGTACTGCTGATGTAATTCTGTCCCTCTCTGGAGCGCGGAACTTAGAATTTCATAGTCGCTTTCACTATATTTGTCCTTAGATTCCCGCAGTTCCCTTTTTAACCTGGAGATAGTCGCATTTGCGGTTTTTGCGTGCATAAAGAACACAATATCACCGCTTTTGCACCATTTTGGCATGGTCCATTCGGTATAATCATTCGCTACATCATTGTCTTCTGAATCGTCTAAGAGGTCCTCCACATTAAAGTGACCATGCACTTTTTGAACTTGAAGAAGTTCTTCCAGCGACTTGGGAAACGAGATGTTATTGATAACCGCCTGTACTTCTTGCATTTGTTATCCTCCATTTCAACTGGACAGTGAAAAGTTCACAGGACAAATGGGTATAGAAATTCCCTTGTGATAAGAGGGAAATTTTGAAATTAGGCAGTTTTTGCGGAATCAGATGGGGAAAAGTCCACTTGAAGGCGACGAATTAAACGCGGTATCTCG
>JAFSRH010000039.1 GCA_017446225.1 Oscillibacter sp. | reverse complement strand
GACGCGGGAACCTGTGTTTCCGTCCTGTTCCGGGAAGCGGCCGCCGCTACGGAAATCACGGTCACGGCGGCCAGCAGCACAGCCGTTCCCGCAAGAAGTTTGTTACTCATGCTGGTTCATCCTTTCTTCTGGTCTTTACGGTACACAGCATACCAGACTTCGCGGCGGAAGTCTCCGAAAACCGGCCGCAAAATTTACGCAAAACTCACGAAACCGTCCGCCGGAAAGCGTACGCGGAATTCCGCTCCGCCGCCGCTCTCTACGGTTACGCTCCCGTGGTAGGCGTCCGAAACGGATTTGACAATCGAAAGGCCAATGCCGTGTTTACCGTCCGCGCCCCGGTAGAAACGTTCAAAAATATGCGGCATATCCTCCGGGGAGACGCCCGGCCCATCGTCCCGGACCTTGACCGTCACGCCGTCCGCGTCCCGGTGACAGCTCAGCCGTACGGAAGAAGCGGCGTAACGAATGGCGTTCGAGAGCAGATTTCCGAATAGTTGCCGGGCGTCCCGCTCCCGGATGGCCAGAAGAACGGGGTCCGGGTCGAAGTCGAACGAAAATTGAATCCCGCGCCGGTCCGCCTCCGCCCTTTGTTCCGAGACGCACAGGGACAGTACCTCCCGTAAATCCGTGGGCACGGCCGCGCCTTCCGGAGTCGCCTTTCCCAGACGCGAAAGGTACAGCAATTCCTCCACAAAGCCCCCCAGACGGTCCGCTTCCGACAGGATGATTTGTCCGGACGTCCGCGGGTCCATGATTCCGTACACAATGCCTTCCGCGTTGCCGCGGATGGACGTCAGCGGCGTGCGGAGTTCGTGGGAGACGTTCTGAAAAAACGTTTCCTGTTTCTGATTGGCCTTCCGGAGTTCCTCCGCCATGCGGTTCATGGAGTCCGCCAGCGACTGAAACTCCGCGTCCCGGAAGGAGAACTGCCGGGGCCGGAACTCTCCGCGCCCAATCTCCCCCGCGAACGCCGAAAGGCTTTGCGCGGGTTCGGCCAGCGACCGCGCCACGGACCGGCTCAGAATCACGGAAAGCGCGATAGCCGCCAAAATGATTCCGCAAAGCGCCAGATTGACTTCTCCCGTAAACGCCTGAATGGACGTGACGTCCGCGTAACAGACAAGGTACGCCTCCGGCTGCACGGGGTCGCAAACCACGGAGACAATATATTTTCCGCTGTCCAGCGTGACCGGCTGTCTGCTGACGGTCTCATCCAGTACGTGTCCGGACATGAAGTAAGCGGACAGCGCCTCCCCGGTTTCGGGGTCCCCGTTCAACAGCTCCCGGAGTTCTCCGTCCCGGCCGAGTACCACCACGTTTCCGCGGACGCCGGTCACGCGGTCCTGTCCGCCGGGGAACTTGCGCCCTTTGCCGGCCGGACCTTTCCGCGTTTCGGGGCCGCGCGCGCTCTGTACCATGGAATCCAGTTGCGCGGAGACCCGGCCGTAGACGTAGCCACGGACAAACAGGTGAAACGTCAGCGCCACCGCCAGTAAAATCGCCGCCGTCAGAAATACCAGCGTTACCAGAATCCGGGTCTGTATCGGCCACTGCCGCCCCGCCGCCCTCACGCGTCCCCTCCGGCGGCTTTGAGCAGGAAGCCGTAACCCCAGACGGCTTCTATCGCCACGCCGCGCCCGTCCAGTTTCTGCCGCAGGCGGCGGACCGTGTCATCGGTGGCGCGGGTCTCCACGGCCGTGTCAAAGCCCCAGACCTGTTTGAGCAGTTCCTCCCGGGAGACGGCCTGTCCGGCGCGGACCATCAGGTACTTGAGAAGCTCGTACTCCGTGGGACTGAGCGGAAGCGGCGTACCCTGACAGAGAACGCGCCGCCCCGCCTCATTGAGCGTCAGTTCCCCCACGGTCAGCGGGGCCGGAGACGCGCTGAGGGCGTGTTTCCGGCTCTCGAACTCAATCCGGCGGAAAATGGCGCGTACCCGCATAAGCAGCGACATGGCGGAAAAGGGCTTCGTGATGTAGTCATCGCTGCCCAGTCCCAGCCCCATGACGTAGTCGGCCTCGGAGTCCCGCGCGGTGAGCATGATAATCGGCACGGCGCTGACTTTCCGCAGTTCCGTGCAGATGTCGAACCCGCTGGACCCGGGCATCATCACGTCCAAAATGACAAGGTCGCATTCCTGACAGAGAAAGCGTTCCAGCAGGAGATCGCCGTTGGGGAACTCTTCCACGCCGTAGCCGTCACTTTCCAGAAAGGCGCGGATAATCTGCCGGATGTGCGGGTCGTCATCGGCCACGTAGATTTGTTTTTTTTCGCTCATGGAATCCTCACTTTCCCGTCCCGTACGCTCCCGGGACGCAAGGGGCTGTTGCAACGTATTTCCGGACCTTGGAAAAAGAGTGACTTAAACAACGCGGACTTTTCCGTATAATGGCCTCAGGCTTTGGGAAAACCTTCCCAACGGAGAGCAAACGGAAAAGGAGCGATAAAGTATGGCGCAAAACTGGCTGGGACTGGAAGGGCGCGTAGTCATTGTCACGGGAGGCGCGTCCGGAATTGGCAACCACGTTGTCACGACCCTTCGGGACGCGGGCGCGCTTCCGGTAATTGTGGACGTGACCGTAGAGAGCGGACAGGAACTGGACGGCGCGTACTGCGTGAAATGTGACGTCACGAACGCGCAAAGCGTACAGGCCATGGCGGACGCGGTGGTAGCCAAGTACGGCAAAATTGACGCGCTGGTCAACGTTGCCGGAATCAATCTGCCCCGTTTGCTGGTGGACGTGAAGGGCGAACATCCCGAATACGAACTCAATGACGATTCCTACGATAAGATGTTTGACATTAACGTCAGAGGTATGTTCTACTGCGCGCAAGCCTGCGTTCGCCAGATGCTCAAACAGGGCGGCGGCGTTATCGTCAACATGTCCTCCGAATCCGGCAAAGAAGGTTCTCAGGGACAGTCCGCCTACTCCGCCACCAATGGCGCGAGAGACAGCTTTACCCGTTCTTGGGCGAAAGAGCTTGGCCCGTACAATATCCGCGTAGTGGCCTGCGCCCCCGGCATTATGGAGCCGACCGGACTTCGTTCCCCGGCTTACAACGCGGCTTTGGCCTATACCAGAGGCGTCAAGGTCGAGGAACTGTCCACGGACTACAACAAGGTGATTCCGCTTGGACGCGATGGAAAACTCAATGAAGTCGGAAACCTTGTGGCGTTCCTTGTCTCCGACCGCGCCGGTTATATCACCGGAACGACCATTAACATTTCGGGCGGCAAGTCCAGAGGATAACGCGAAACTGAATCGGAAAGGAGGCTGGCGCGTATGGGCAATCTGTTTGGGGACGACCGGACGGCGGGCATTTTGCGCCTGTTCAGCGGGACGCCTTCGCTTACTGCCGCCGCGCTGGCCTCCCGGCTGGACGTAAGTGAGCGAACCGTCCGCAATGACATTCGCCTTCTCAACGCGGAACTCAAAGGCTGTGCGTCCATTGACAGCGAACAGGGGCAGTTTACGCTTCACATCTATGACATGGAACGTTTCCGGGCCGCGTGCGCCCGTCTGTTGGAGACCGACAAATTTCTGAACTCGCCCCGCAACCGGATGGACTACATTTTCGGAAAGCTCATGCGGGCCGACTCGCCCCTGAACGCGGATGAACTGGCGTACGAAATGAACGTAAGCCGGGGGACGCTGGCCAACGACTTGAAGCGGCTCCGCGCGGACGCGGAAATGTACCGGCTGGTGATTGTGGGCAAGACCGGAAAGGGACTGGTCTTGCAGGGGGCCGAAAGCGATATCCGTCATTACGTCCTTGAGAACGCCTATGACGCCCTCTACCGGGACTACCCGATAGAGCCGGAAATCGAACGTATGACGCTGGAGACGTTCGCGGACAGTCCCTTTGAACCGAACGCCCGCGAAAACTTCCGCCGGTTTCTTGTGGTCATGCTGGACCGTTTTTTGACGGACCACCCCATTGGAGAATTGACCGCCTCCTTTTACGCCCTGACGGCCCGGCCCGAATTTTCCGTGGTGGACAGACTTTCCGGACGGATCGCGCGTTTTCTGGGCGTGGAGTTTCCGGCGGAAGAACGCCTCTTTCTGCTGCTCCCTATTATCGGAATGCGTACCCCCGCCGACATTCAAAATATGCAGGCCATTGAACTTGACGAGGGCATGAGGGCGCTTGGAGAAAAGTTATTTCGTCAAATCCGGCAGGAACTGGATATTCGTATCGAAAACCCGGACGCGATAGAAGAGTTTCTTTACCACCTGATGTTTATGCTCAACCAGTTGAGGTTCAACGTACGGACAAAAAGCCCGCTCTTGGAGGAACTCCGGGAAAAGTATCCTCTGGCGTGGCGTATGGCGGACATTGCCTCCAAGGTGATTTACAACGATTACGGCTTGAAAGTCACGGCGGACGAGCGGAGCTTTTTGGCCACTTACTTCGGCGTGTTTCTGGAAGAGCAGGAGGAAAAACGAATCCGGCCGTTCCGCGCCGCGCTCCTGTGCGGCCCCGGACGCATTACCGGGCGTCTTGTCGCGGCGCAGTTGCGGAAGGTTCTGGACAGCTCCGTGGAGCTGACACAGCTTACCGGCGCGGACGTCACAACGGAAATGCTGGAATCGTTTGACATGATTTTTGCCACCATGGATCCGCCCTGTCCCACGGGCCGCCCGGTCATACGGATTCAGGAAGTATTCAACGAGCAGGCGTTGCGGCAGAAAATCGAGAAGGCCAAATACTGGGACCGCGTGGACGTGCCCGTTCTGGACAACAACTGGTTTGTCATGGGCGGACTTCTGGACGAAAGCCGCTTCTTTCCCCTGTCCCCTTCGGACAGTTACGAAACCGCGCTGGAAACCATGGTCCGCGCGCTGACCGAACAGGGACAGCTTGACGAGGGATTTCTAAACCGTCTGCGGGAACGGGAAAAGCTGGGAACGATGGTGTTTGACCACGGCGTTGCCATTCCCCATGTGGTCCAGCGCGCCGGGACGCGTCTGGTACTGGCGATCGGGGCGTTTCCGAAGCCGGTCCCGTACGGCGGACAGGACATCCGCGTCATTTTCCTGATGGGGATTCCGGAAACGGAAGATTCCGATGACGGAATGTTAATACGGGTCTACGAGGAAATCATCCGTGTGGCGCAGGAGCCGGCGCTTTTAGAGAAAGTCGCGGGCGCACAAAATTTTCAATCGCTTTTACGGGCTTTGTACCGGCAGGCGTAACAGGAAAGCGGGGTTGTCATGCTGAAACTTGGGTTGTTTGTAGCGGCAATGTTTCTGATTCAGGCGTTTTTGACCAGCCTTCAAATCAGCCATTTCAATCAGGAATTCATCAAACTGCGCCGCCGGGGAAAGGTGGCCTGCGGACGCCAGTCAGGCGGGTTCCACGCCGGGGCGATTGTCCTGTTTCTGATTGACGAAAACGGAACAATCCGGGAAGGGAAAACGCTCACGGGCGTAACGTCTTTCGCGCGCGTCAAGCCGCTGCCCGGCTTTGAAGGGAAATTCGTGGGCGGCCTGACGGAAGCGGACCTTCCCCGCCACGGAAAGAATCTCCGTAAGGCGATTCTGGACGCGAAAGACACTTACAACAAAGTCATGAACGGTGAAATTGTCCCCGACAAGCCGTCCCCGTTCCAGAGAGCGGGACGCGCCTTGACCGGACGGGCAACATAAATCATGAAGAAAGGCGTGTTTTTATGGACTTTATCGTAAAACTTGCGGCGGGTTTCATGAACCTGTTCAACCTCGGCGGGGCGCAGTTCATGGACTGGGTCACGGGCATTATTCCCACGATTCTGATGTTGCTGGTTTTAATGAACGCGATCATGGCCCTTGCCGGTGAGGCGACCATCAACCGTATCGCCCGTTTCTGTACGGGGAATCCCATTCTTCGTTACGCGGTTCTGCCCTTTGTCAGCGCGTTCATGCTGGGCAACCCCATGGCACTGTCGATTGGCAAGTTTATGCCGGAATTCTACAAGCCCGCGTTCTACGCGTCCGTGACCTACCACTGCCACACCAACAACGGCATTTTCCCGCATATCAACGCCTCCGAGCTGTTCATCTGGCTGGGCATTGCCAACGGGATTACGGCCTTGGGACTCGATACCACGCCCTTGGCGGTCCGTTATCTGCTGGTCGGCCTCGTGGCAAACTTCATTTCAGGCTACGCCACGGAGTTTACGACCCGGTACGTGGAAAAACAGCAGGGCGTCACGCTGAAACGGGATTACGACACAGTGTAAGGAGGGAACGACTATGGCAAATCTGCATTCTATTCGAGTGGAAAAGGGCGCGGGCGGCTTTGGCGGTCCCCTCGTGATTACGCCCACCGAACAGCGTGACAAGGTCATGTACATTACCGCGGGCGGCGGGGAACCGGAATGCCTGTCGAAAATCGTGGAACTGTCGGGGATGACGCCTGTCAACGGCTTCAAGACCAAGTGTCCGGAAGAAGAAATTGCCCTTGCCATCATTGACTGCGGCGGAACGCTCCGCTGCGGGATTTATCCGAAAAAGGGAATTCCCACGATTAACGTCATGCCCGTTGGCAAGTCCGGACCCATGGCGCAGTACATCAAAGAGGACATTTACGTGTCCGCCGTGACAAGCAAACAAGTCAGCCTTGCGGACGGCTCCCAGCCCGCCGCCGGACGCTTTGAGGATTCCGCGCCCGCTGAGAAAAAGCCCGCCGAAAGCAAATCCGCCGGTTTCACCGCCGACAAAAAGGTGTCCGAAACGCTGGCCGCACAGGAAAACAAATCCCTCATTACTAAAATCGGTCTCGGCGCGGGGAAAGTCGTCAACACCTTCTATCAGGCCGCCCGCGATGCTATCCAGACGTGCATTACAACGCTTCTGCCGTTTATGGCGTTCGTCTCCATGCTCATTGGCATTATCAACGGCTCCGGCTTTGGCGATGCGTTCGCGCACTTGCTCCAACCGCTGGCCGGCAATATTTTCGGCTTGCTGATTCTGGGTATCATCTGTTCCATTCCCGGCCTGTCGGCGTTGCTCGGCCCCGGCGCGGTCATTGCGCAGATTATCGGCGTACTGATTGGCGAGCAAATCGGACAGGGTAACATTCCCCCGTCTCTGGCGCTCCCGGCCCTCTTCGCGATTAACTGTCAGGGCGCGTGCGACTTTATCCCCGTGGGCCTTGGCCTTGCGGAAGCGGAAACGGAAACGATTGAAGTCGGCGTGGTATCCGTCATGTACTCCCGTTTCATTACCGGCTGGATCCGTATTCTGCTGGCGTTCGCCGCGAGTTTCGGCCTGTACGCCGCCTGATTTACGCTTTCTCCCTCTCCTCTCTTTTGGATTTCAGGGGTGTCCGCGCGGCGCCCTTGAAATCCCATATAAAACACGCTATACTGTTTCCGTCATGTTCAAGGAGGTTTCCCTATGAAGGTTATCTATGAAAACAAAGTCAAAGGCGAGGGCACCTGCGTCCACGAGTTCGAGGAGGAAAAGATTCTGATCATCTTCGGGGACAACGCCCCGGAAGAACTCGCGGACTACTGCTATACCGTCAGCGTCAACCCTGTCAACGGGGAAATCAAACCGGGCCAGACGTTTCAGGTAGACGACTTGGCCCTGAAAATTACGGCGGTCGGCTGGGAAGCGCCCGAAACGCTCAAAGGTCTGGGACACTGTACGTTTAAGTTCAACGGCGCGTCCGAACCGGACCAGCCCGGGACCATCTGCGTGGAAGAGCATGATTTGCCCAACGTCAAAGTCGGCAGCGTGATTCGGATTCTGGAATAACTCCTCTCCTCAAAGCGCGGCGCGTCAGGGCGCCGCGCATTCTTCCGCCAGACGCGCCAGTGACCGCGCCGTAATCGCCGTACAGGGCACATAACGGTGCGTGGGGTTTCCGTTCAGCAGGAATCCGGCGATTCCGTGCGGGTTCCGGGTCACGTGCCAGACGCCGTTTTGTCCCGCGGCGGAAACCATGTCCGAGGCCCCTTCCCGGGCAATCAGGGCATCGCAGAGGCGTTCCCACAGGCCCATGTCCACGCCTTCGCCGCGCGTCAGGACCGTGGAGTGAATTTCCGTGTCCCGGAAGAGGGTCAGGCCGAATCCGGCGTTGTGGGTCCGGAGGTAGCGATTGAGCGGACCGGGCGCGATTCCGCCCGTGGACGTTAAGTCGTACACTTTCAGCGTCACGCCGTTTTTGTCTTTCAGGCCACAGCTCACAATGTCGATTTTCCCCACGGGCGTTTCGAGCGCGTCCGCCTCCGCGCAGTCCTTGGGAATGGCCGCGCACAGCCTTTCATAAGTCCGGGAAAAGAGCAGTTCCTGATAGAAGCGGCTCTCCCAGAGAAAGTACATAATCAGCCGCGATGCGGTCCCGCCCCATGCCCGGGCGCACAGATACGGCAGATACGGAACCAGTAAATTCAAGTCGGTTTCGTGTCCGGTCTCGCGGCCCTTGACAATCCGGTTCCCGTTTTTATCGGTCATGGTCAGCTTGAGTTCCCCGCGCCCCTGACTTCGTATGAACATGGTCGTCAGGTAGCGCGTGATTTTACGGGCGGTATCGTCAAAGCCGGGTTCGTCCTTCAGGGACGTTCGCGCCAGATAGTCGGCGATGGAACGCCTGAGGAACGGTTCCCACCGCGCGCGGTCCATGAAATTCGGGGACGGCTCCCGCAGGCCCAGATAGAACGCCGTCAGACAGGCGTCAATCACGGCGGCCTTCCATGTTGGCGCGTACGCCTCCCCGCCGAAACGGTCCATGGGAAGGGTGTTCAGATACTTGACATAAGTCGCCAGATTTTTGGCGTGCCCGCCGCCGTACATATCAATATAGTTGACCTCGTTCAACATCTGATAGAACGGGTAGGGCGGACGCTGTTTTCCCAACAGGTAACGCTTCATCAGAATGACAAGAGAACTGCTTTCGCGTTCCGTCCCGTAGGCCTCGTGTTCGTCAAAGAGCAGAAGCGGCTCGGCGCCGCCGTTGACCGTCCCGCCGATTCCGAGTACCGCCGCGCGGGGCCAGCGTGTTTTGGCGTCCGGGTCATTGTCGCGGGAAGTCAGGAACGTTTCGCCTAATTTCAGGCGGCACATCCCGTCCGGCAGACAGGCCCGCAGAAACAGGGATGACAAATACTCGTCCATATGGGGCCGGAAGTGCGGAAGGATATACTCCCAGCGTTCCAGCACATCAGGGGGGAAGGCGCGAATGTCAAGCCCCTGAAAACTTTCCCGGATGACGGCGGCGGACTTCCGGGAAAGCGCCCGCGGCAGTCCGCCGCTGTCGCGGATTTCATCCGGCGTCAGGGCGACGCGGCCCGGAACGCCGGAATCGTTTCCGGCGACATGGTCCAACAGCGTCCCGCGTTCGAGGGAAAAACCCGTCCGGACCGGGACGCCGATTTCTTCCTGAGCATCGTTTTTTTTCACAGCATGGCTCCTTTCCGGCCTGATTTGTCCGTTTTTCTTTAACAAGCCGTAAGTATACTCTGATTTTACGCATAAAGCAAGCTCTATTTGACAGGCGGACGGCATACTTTTCGATTGCGTTTTCCCGGACGGTCTGCTATAATCAGCGGTACATAGTCCGGAGGGGGTGCGGGTATGCGGATATTGGGCGTTGACCCCGGATACGCCATCGTGGGCTTCGGACTCGTGGAGGCCGCGCGCGGACAGGTACGTATGCGGACCTACGGCGTCATCACGACCCCGGCGGGACTGCCGCTGTCGAAACGGCTCCTGCAAATCGACCGTGACATGGAACGCCTGCTCGACACGCTGAAACCGGACGTTGTCGCGGTGGAGGAACTGTTTTTTAACACCAATCACACGACCGGAATCGCGGTGGCGCACGGCCGGGGCGTCATTCTCTGCGCCGCGGAGCGTTACGGCGTCCCGCTCTTCGAGTACACCCCTTCACAGGTGAAACTTGCCGTCACGGGGTACGGCAAGGCCGAAAAGCGTCAGGTCATGGACATGACCCGGCGTATCTTGAAATTACAGTCGCTTCCCAAACCCGACGACGCCGCGGACGCGCTGAGCGTTGCCCTCTGCCACGCGCGGAGCGCGACTTCCCGTCTGCCGCGTACCGCCCGGACCGGGACCACGGTTTGACTCCCGGGACCGTAAGGAGAATCGCCTATGTTTTATTATCTTGACGGCGCCGTAACGGAACTTTTGCCCGGCGTTGCGGTCGTGGACTGCGGGGGCGTGGGGTACGCGTGCCGCACCACGGCCAATACGCTTTCGGCCCTCAAACGCGGCCAGCGCGGAAAACTCTATACCTTTCTGCACGTTGGGGACAGTATTTTTGACCTGTACGGTTTCGCCACCCAGAACGAGTTGAACGCTTTCCGTATGCTCATTGGCGTGTCGGGCGTAGGTCCGAAGGCGGCGCTGGCCGTCCTGTCCGCCGTGACCCCGGACGCGCTGACCATGGCGCTGGTGACGGAGGACGAACGAACCTTGACCGCCGTGCCGGGTATCGGAAAAAAGATCGCGCGGAGAATGATACTCGAACTCAAGGACAAGCTGTCCGGGGAGACGTTCGGGGGCGCGGACTTTTCCGGCGGGACGGCTCCGGCTTTTGTGGGCAAGTCCACGGAGGCC
The DNA here is from genome assembly GCA_017446225.1 of Oscillibacter sp. GTDB lineage: Bacteria > Bacillota > Clostridia > Oscillospirales > Oscillospiraceae > Oscillibacter. The sequence continues at coordinate 12,637 of JAFSRH010000039.1, read as the reverse complement.
GCGCAGGCCTTGGCCGCGCTGGGGTACTCTACGCAGGAGGTCCAGACGGCCATGAAAGGACTGGACACGGCTTCCCTGTCGCTGGAAGAGATTATCCGGCAGAGTTTGAAAAAGATGGCGAAATGACACGGAACGGACGTGAAACATGAGCATTGATTTTGGAAACGACATTTACGAAGAGCCTCTTGTCGCAAAGACGTTTTTACAGGAGGACGCGCAGGAAGGCACGCTCCGCCCGAAAACGCTCCGGGAGTACATTGGGCAGGAGAAGGCCAAAGAACAGCTACAGATTTTCATAGAGGCCGCGAAACGGCGCGGGGAATCGCTGGATCATGTCCTGTTGCACGGTCCGCCCGGACTGGGAAAAACCACGCTCGCCGGGATTATCGCGCAGGAAATGGGCGTCAATGTCCGGATCACGTCCGGGCCGGCGATTGAGAAGCCCGGCGACCTTGCCGCGCTCCTGACGAATCTGAACGAGGGCGACATTCTCTTTGTCGATGAAATCCACCGTCTGGACCGGAGCGTGGAGGAAATCCTGTACCCGGCCATGGAGGATTACGCGTTGGACATCATTGTCGGCCGCGGGCCGAGCGCCAATTCCATCCGGCTGGATCTGCCTCATTTTACCCTGATCGGGGCCACGACCCGCGCCGGACAGCTTTCCGCCCCCCTTCGGGACCGGTTCGGCGTGACCTTGCGTCTGGAACTGTACTCCCCGGAGGAGCTGTCGCGCATTGTCACGCGGAGCGCGCATATTTTGCGGGTGGAGACGGAGCCGGACGGCGCGTTTGAAATCGCGCGGCGCAGTCGCGGCACTCCGCGTATCGCGAACCGGATGTTACGGCGCGTCCGGGACTATGCGCAGGTGCGCGCCGATGGCGTCATTACGCGGGAAGTCGCCGATATGGCCCTGTGCGCGCTGGAAATCGACTATCTGGGCCTTGACCCCGTGGACCGCCGCATGCTGGGGGCGATTATCGACCATTACCGCGGCGGCCCCGTGGGATTGGAGACGCTCGCCGCCACCATTGCCGAGGAGGCCGTCACGTTGGAGGACGTCTACGAACCCTACCTTATGCAGTTGGGCTTTCTGACGCGTACCCCCCGCGGACGCTGTGTGACACAGGCGGCCTACCGGCACCTTCACAGGCCCCTTCCCGGTTCCCCGGCGGAACAGATTCCCATGGAACTCCCCGGGACGGAAGCGTAAGCCCGGTAGAGTAAAAATATGAACTAAAGTAAGTAAATATATGGCCTCAAAGCAAAAAAACGCCGAATTTCTCAAGAAAAATTTGTACCTGACAGGAAAAATCGCTTGACATTTTCCACAGAGGACGGTTATAATAGCCCCATGTTTGATTTCTGTACGGAGTCCGTTTACGGGCGCTCCCCCGACAACGTCCGCCAGCTCCCGGACGAAGAGCTTTGCCGCCGCGCCGCTTCCGGCGACCGCGCCGCCGAAGAGACCCTTGTCAGACGGCATTACCGCCTTGTCCGAAGCTGTGTCCGCCCGTTCTTTCTTGCCGGATGGGACAGCGAGGACTTGATTCAGGAAGGTATGCTCGGACTGCTCAAGGCGATTCGGGAGTATGACCCCCGGAAAGAGGCCGCGTTCCGCACGTTCGCGGAACTCTGCGTCCGAAGCCGCCTTGCCTCTCTTCTCCGTGATTCCGTGCGGGACAAACGAAAAGCGTCTACCCAGTCCGTTTCCCTTAATTCTCCCGGTTTTGACAGCACCTCCAGCACCGTTTTCGCGCCCATGGTTCAACGGAACCCCGAGGAGTTCCTCATTGACAGGGAACATACCGCGGCCCTCTTATCCGGTGTCCGGAAACAGTTGTCCGAATTTGAAGCAGTGATTTTAAGGTACTATCTGGACGGCCTTTCATGCAGGGAAATCGCAGGTGCCATTGGCAGGACCCCGAAGTCCGTGGACAACGCAGTGCAGCGCATCCGGCGCAAGGTTGCGCGGCAGATTCTTTCCGGCGAATTCAGCGAGAGCTGAGCGCAATATAATTTTCATCACAGGAGAGGGTAGCAACATGTACGAGGATAAGGTGCTGGTTTGCAAAGAGTGCGGCAATGAATTCGTGTTCACCGCCGGGGAACAGGAGTTCTACGCCGAACGCGGCTTCCAGAATGAACCCCAGCGGTGCAAGGCGTGCCGCGATGCCCGCAAGAATGCCGCGCGCGGCCCCCGGCAGTATTTTGAGGCGGTATGCGCCAACTGCGGCGGCGTGGCCCGTGTGCCGTTCGAGCCGAAATCCGACCGCCCGGTCTATTGCAGCGAATGTTTTGCCAGAATGCGCGAACAGGCTTGAAGTCTGCGCTGTTTTGAGGAAACTTCGCGCCGCCCGTCCCTTTCGCCGCGTTGGGGGTTCCTAACAGACATGGACCGCCCCGGAACGCGTGGGAATTCGGCGCGACATCAGAGGCCCGCCCTTTTACGGGGCTGGGCCTCTTTTTCTGAACCCGCCCCGTTACCACGCGTCCGGATATCTCAGCGCAAAGCCATTCATGCGTTTGTCCGGCGGCCGGAAAAACTGTCCCTTGACAGTTCCGCGTTTTTCTGGTATCTTATAGCGTGTCATGGTCTCCCGCGCTTCCCTGTGGAACGCGCGGGGGCTGTGTCATAGGGCGTTACATGAGGGGATTTTACAATCAGGAGGAAACGAACATGAAAAAATGGGTCTGTTCTGTATGCGGCTACGTGTACGAGGGCGAAACGCCTCCGGAGAAGTGCCCGCAGTGCGGCGTTCCCGCGTCCAAGTTCAAGGAGCAGTCCGGCGACATGACGTGGGCGGCGGAACACGTGGTAGGCGTTGCGCAGGGTGCCCCGGAAGATATTCTGGAAGGCCTTCGGGCGGATTTCCGCAGCGAATGCTCCGAAGTGGGGATGTATCTGGCCATGAGCCGTGTCGCGTACCGGGAAGGTTATCCGGAAATCGGCGAATACTGGCGCCGTGCCGCGTTCGAGGAGGCCGAACACGCCGCCAAGTACGCCGAACTGCTGGGCGAAGTCGTCACGGACAGCACGAAGAAGAATCTGCAAATGCGCGTGGAAGCCGAGAACGGCGCTTGCGCCGGTAAGACGGCCCTTGCCAAGCGGGCCAAGGCGCTGGACCTTGACGCGATTCATGACACCGTACATGAGATGGCGCGTGACGAGGCGCGCCACGGTCAGGCGTTCGCGGGTCTGCTCAAGCGTTATTTCGGCTGATTGTCAAACGGGGAAACGGGGAAACCTGTTTCCCCGTTTTTATCGAAATCAGAAAAATATTTTTCAAAATCCGTAAAATTTTTCTTGCATTTTCTCTTTTCTTTGGGTATACTATGAAGAGGAAAGGAGGAGTGCGGATATGTTGAAAGAGTTTCGATTCTCCAATTTTGGCTCCTTCCGGGATGAGACTGTTCTCTCTATGGAGGCGGTCGGATTAAAGGAGCTTAAAGAGGCTCCCAGAAAGGACGGTTCGGACACGCTGTTACCACTGGCGGCAATTTATGGGAAAAACGGCGGCGGGAAAACGAATGTCCTGTGCGCTTTTTGGTACGCAGTTCGTTTTGTTTGCAATGCCCAGCAGACCCAGCATGAAAACGCCCCAATTCCTGTTGTTCCCTTTTTATTGGATGACACCTCCAAACAAGCACCTACCTCGTTCAATTTTGAGTACAGAATGGACGGGGTCCGCTACTGGTACGGCTTTTCTGCTACAAAGGAAAAAATATGCTCTGAATCTCTTTCTCACGCTCCAAAGGGACAAAAGGCACTGGTTTTTTCCCGTGAGGGACAGAATTTCACGTTCCGCAACAATGCTGACAAAAAAAAGCGGGAACTGATTCGGGAATTGGTCGCCGAAAATCAGTTGTTTCTCGCGGTCGCCAGCGGCACGAATGACGCGGACTGTAAACGCGCTATGTCATGGTTTCGGCAATATCTGTTCAATGGCAATGATTATAATGATTTTTTTGATCAGGTTTACAAAAACGCGGATAATCCCGCAATCATAAAGGCCATGTCTGATTACGCGAATGCCGCCGATGTTGGAATTGACCACATTGAAGTGAAGCAGGATACGGAATTTGAACGGTGGAAAGAAAATTGGAAAGAGAACGTTTCTATGGGAATTTTCCCTTCAGATTTCCCTGATAATGTTCGTTCTTCTTTGAAACGAGTTCTGGAAATAAATCCTGATGTGGAAGAAACACCCCAAAGACTGCAAATCAAATCTCTGCATAAAGTAACAGGCGAAGATGGAAAGTCAAGATTATTTGATCTGCCTTCTCATTTTGAATCCGATGGTACGCGGAATTTGATGGGATTGGTTCCAGTGCTGGAGCGTGTTCTTGATTGCGGCGGCGTACTGATTATGGACGAACTGGAAAACGGTATGCACCCGCTTCTTGTCAAGATGATTCTGTCCCGCTTCCAAAGCCCGCGAACCAATCCCAAGAACGCGCAGTTGATTTTCACGACTCACAGCGCGGAACTGTTGGACATGTCCATTTTGCGCAAAGACCAAATCTATCTCGCGGACAAAGACCGTGAAACCGGCGTTTCCTCCCTCTACAGTGTCAGCGACTTCTCAACGCCCACCCATGAGAACGTCCGAAAGGCCTACCTCGCGGGCAAATACGGCGCATCGCCCGACATCCAAATTGAGGAGGTCGCGCCATGAGCAGGACGAGCGGCGGGCGGGCGTCACGGCCTAAGCGCCCGGAAAAACTGCTGATTTACGCCTTTTATGAGGGAGAGAGCGAAAAACAGTATCTGCAACAACTGAAAAAACGGTACGACAAAGCGGCAGTTATCAAAATCGTATCGAAATCGGGACTGTTTGAGGAAGCGGTCAGCCAGTTTGAAAAAAATCCGTCCGTGCGGGATTACACAAACGAGACGGACGAAATCTGGTTCTTCTTCGACACTAAAGACACGGACGGCAACGACAAAAACTGGGAGTTCATCTTGCCAAGGATAAACAAACTCCGAAAAAAGAAAAAGAAGCCCGGAATCCGGGTGCGTCTGCTGATGACGACCGGGTGTCTGGAATACTGGCTCGTGTTGCATTTTCAGAAATACCGCCCTTCCATCCAGTGCAAAGAGGAGCGGGACAGGGTAGAAGCGGAACTGAATCAGCTTTGCCAAAAGACATGGAATCTTGCCTACGAAAAGGGCGACCCGGATATTATCCGCCGCATTTTTGAAACCGGTCTGGAGACTGCCATTGAAAATGGCGCGTTTTACCTTTACGAACTGGAAAAGGACGGGTTACCCCCGTTAGACAGCTCGTCCGAACCCAATACCCGCCAGTTGGACAACCGTTATCAGTGGCTGCTTTCCCGCCGGGAAACGTTTACGACCGTACAAGAAGGAATTACGGCGCTTTCCGCACGGAATCCGCCTACATAAGGAGATGACAACATGGGCTTTCAGGAAGCGGTACAACGGGCGTTTGCCAAGTACGCCGATTTCAACGGACGCGCGCGGAGAAGCGAATACTGGTACTTTGTACTGTTCACGTTTCTGGTTTCCATGGCGATTTCCATTCTTGCGACCCCGCTCGGCGGGCCGCGGCTGGTATATGTCCTGAACTTTCTGTTTATGCTGGCCGTTTTCATCCCGTCTCTGTCACTGGCGTTCCGGCGTCTGCATGACAGCGGCCGGACCGGCTTATGGTTTCTGCTGACGTTTGTTCCGCTGGGGGCGGTCGTGCTGTTTGTGTTCTTCTGTCTGGACAGCCAGCCCGGGGAAAACGAGTACGGACCCAATCCGAAAGAGACGGACATCGTATTCTGGCAATGAGCGAAGCCGGGAGAGCGGTTCTCCCGGCGTTTCTTATTTCCCGCGGAGCCGGCGGAAGGCGCCCGTAAGGACAGGGCCTGAACTTTTGGATCGTGGAACACTCGCCGGAAACGGGTTCCGCTCCCGTTCTCCGATCCCCGGATGACGGCCGGAACGCGCTTCCGGCGCGACCGCCGCCCCAAAAAAACGCAAAAGTCCGGGGAAACCTGTTGCGCGGAGGAAAAGTTTCGTATATAATAGACGGAAAATTGACAGGCTGTCCGTGCGGTACGTCGCAAAGCCGCACGCGCGGAAAGGTGAGGATTGCCATGAACGTAAAGGGCTTGAAAATCAGCGACTTTGTAAAGGCTCTGGGGCTGGAAGTGCTCCTCAAGGGCAGTGACTATGATTCCTCCTTGCTGACGATTACGGACGTAAACCGTCCGGGGCTTCAGTTCCTCAACTTCTACGACTATTTCGACCCCCGCCGTCTACAGGTGATCGGCAAGGCCGAGACCATGTACCTGACCGGGTTCACCAGCGAGCAGCGGCGTAAGAGTTTTGATTCCCTGTTCCAGTACAACATCCCGGCCATGGTCATTACGCGCGGACTGGACTGCTTCTCCGAGTGCATGGAGAGCGCGAAGGCCCACGGACGGACCCTGTTGCAAAGTCAGGAAACGACCGTCAACTTTTCCAGTCACGCCATTGACTTTCTCAGCCGCCGCCTTGCCCCGTTCACCGTACAGCACGGCGTACTGCTGGAAATTTACGGCGAAGGCGTCATGATTACCGGCGAGTCCGGCGTTGGGAAAAGCGAAGTGGCCATGGAGCTGATTATGCGCGGACACCGTCTGGTTGCCGATGACGCCGTGGAACTGCGGCGGATTTCGGACGAGCTGATCGGCACGGCCCCGGAGGTCATCCGGCACTATATCGAACTGCGCGGAATCGGCGTCATTGACGTGCGGCAGTTGCTGGGCATGCGCGCCATTAAGCTGGAAACGTCCCTCGACCTCGTGATACATTTTGAACCGTGGGACCAGACGAAGTTTTATGACCGGCTGGGCATTGAGACGAATTTTACCAAAATTCTGGACATTCCGGTCCCCATTATGACGATCCCCGTACGGCCGGGGCGCAACTTGGCCAGTATCGTGGAAGTGGCGACCATGAACAACCGTCACCGGCAGTTCGGCGGGAACGCCGCGGAAGAACTGGCGCGGCGCGTGGACCGGCTCGCGGACGGCAAGTAATGGGTCCGGGAGGCATAGACTGGAAGCGGACGCCCCGGGCGTCAGAAATCGGAGGGCTGGCACATGGACTGGAAACTTGAATTTGACCGTAAGATGTCCGTATTTCCGGAAATCAAAGTTTTGCCGGACGAACCCATGAAGCGGCATACCTCTTTCCGTACCGGCGGCCCGGCGGCCCGGATGGCCTTCCCGAAAACGGCCGGGGAATTTCTCCTGACGCTCTCCTGTGCGCCGGAATACGGCCCGGAACCGTTCGTGATGGGCAGCGGCACGAATCTGCTCGCGCCGGACGCCGGACTTGACCGGCTGGTTGTCAATACCCGCGAAATGCGCAGACTGGAACCCGGTCCGGACCCGTATACCGTTTGCGCCGGGGCGGGCTGTTCGCTCCGGCAGGCGGCGGAATTCGCGTGCGCGCGCGGCCTGACCGGGCTGGAATTCGCCCACGGCATTCCGGGCACCGTGGGCGGCGGCGTGTGCATGAACGCCGGGGCCTATGACGGCGAAATGTCGCAAGTCCTCTCCGGCGCGCTGGTCCTGTCCGACACGGACATTGACTATCTTTCCGCGGACGCGCTGGAACTGTCCTACCGGCACAGTATCGTCATGGAACAGCCCCGCACGTACGTGTTACAGGCCCTGTTCCGTCTGCGTCCCGGCGCCCCGGCGGACATCCGCGCCAAGATGGAAACGCTCATGGAACGCCGCAAGGCCTCCCAGCCGCTGGACTTTCCCAGCGCCGGAAGCACGTTCAAGCGTCCGGCCGGACACTATGCCGGTACGCTCATTGAACAATGTGGCCTGAAAGGTCTGCGCGTGGGCGGGGCGGAAGTATCGGAGAAACACGCCGGATTCGTCATTAACCGGGACGGCGCCACCAGCGCGGACATTTTAGCGGTCATTGACGAAGTGCGGAAGCGCGTCCGCGAACAGACCGGGGTCGAACTGGAACCGGAAGTACGGATTCTGGAATAAGAACCAACATTTCAGGGAAGAGGTCCGAGTTATGGAAATTCTAATCATCTCCGGCCTGTCGGGGGCCGGCAAAAGCAAGACGGCCTCCTTTTTAGAAGATATGGGCTTTTATATCGTGGATAATATGCCCGCCGCCATGATTCTGAAGTTTTCGGAGTTCTGCGCGGTCGCCGGGAGCCGCTACCAGCGGGTGGCGCTGGTCTATGACGTACGCACCGCCGAAACCCCGTCCGACTTCTTTGAAGTTCTCGAAAAGCTCAAAGGCATGGAAACCCTCTCCTGTCGGATGCTCTTTCTGGAAGCCGACCCCGAGGTCATCATCCACCGCTACAAGGAATCGCGCCGTATGCACCCGCTCCATGAAAACGCCGACTCGCTCGATGAGGCGGTCCGTATGGAACGTGACTTTATGTGGCCCGTACGCCAGCGCGCCGATTTTATCATTGACACGTCCCGTATTTCGACCGCGCGGCTCCGGCAGGAACTGCTCAATCTGTTCGGGGAGTCCGGCGAAAAGGGCGGGATGACCGTCAACGTCACCTCGTTCGGGTTCAAGTACGGTCTCCCGCTGGAAGCCGACCTTGTCTTTGACGTGCGGTTTATGCCCAATCCTTTTTACATAGAGGAATTGCGCAACCTCACGGGACTGGACCGGGCGGTGTCTGAGTACGTGTTCCACTTCCCGCAGACGGACGAGTTCCTCAAACGTATCTGGGAACTGCTCTCCTTTTCGCTTCCGCTCTACGCGCAGGAAGGAAAGACGGGCCTTGTCATTGCCATTGGCTGTACGGGCGGGCACCACCGTTCCGTGGCCATTGCGCACGAAATCGCCAACCGCATACGGGAACATGGCTACCCCGTCACGGAGGTTCACCGCGATATGGGAAGGGGGGACTGAGGCAGCTATGGCGCGCAGACAGGAAACATACCGGATTCCGCGCACTTACGGGCCTAAAATTGCCGCAATCGGCGGCGGACACGGCTTGTCCAATCTGCTACGCGGCCTGAAAGAATACTCAAGAAACATTTCCGCGATTGTCACCGTGGCCGATGACGGCGGCGGGTCCGGAATGCTCCGGCACGACTTGGGAATGCCGCCCCCCGGAGATATCCGCGCCTGTTGCGAAGCGTTGGCAAACACGGAATCTGTCCTCAAGGACTTAATGCACTACCGCTTTACGGAGGGCGCGCTGACCGGACAGAGTTTCGGGAATCTGCTGTTGGCGGCCCTCAACGGAATTTCCCCTTCTTTTGACGCCGCCGTTGCCCGGATGAGCGAAGTTCTGGCCATTACGGGGCGCGTCCTTCCCGTCACGACCGCGGACGTCAAACTGGAAGCTATCTTTGAAAACGGGGCGTCCGTTATCGGGGAGTCCATCATCTCGAAGTACAAGAAACAGGCCGACTGCCGGATTTCCCATGTCCGTCTGCTCCCCGAACACCCGCAGGCGCTCCCCGCCGCCCTGAAAGCCATCCGGGAAGCCGAATTAATCCTTCTCGGTCCGGGAAGCCTGTATACCAGCGTTATCCCCAATCTGCTGGTAGAGGGCGTTGTACGGGCCATTCAGCGTTCAAAGGCCATGAAAATCTATGTCTGCAACGTCATGACCGAGGACGGGGAGACCGAAAATTATACCGTGTCCGACCACATCGCGGCCATTTTCCAGCACTCCGCGCCGGGACTGTTTCCGCTCTGTCTGGTCAGTTCCAGCCGGGTGCCGAAAGCCGCCGCGGACCGTTACGCGCTGGAAGGGGCCGCGCCGATTCTGCTGGACGCCAAACGCTGTCAGACATTAGGCGTGGAGGTGGTCAGCCGTCCCCTGTCGACCGTCCGGGAAGGGCGGGTGGTGCACCACTTCCAGCGTCTGGCGCGGGAAATTCTGGTGCTCTATTCGGAGCGCGCCTTCCGTGTCGCCGGGGACCGGTTCCGGGCCTGATACGCCCATTGAGAGGATGTGTCCGCCGTGTCCTTTTCCTTTGAAACCAAACAGGAGCTTTGCCGCGTCCCGGCGCGTAAACTCTGCTGCGCGCGGGCCGAGGCGTACGGGATTCTGCTCTATTGCAATACCTTCCAATACGGGGAAGTCCGGATTATTACGGAAAATCCGCTGTTTGCCGCGCGTCTGCCGCGACTGTTCCACCGCGCCTTCCATCTGCGTTTTGACGCGCTCCCCGATCTGCGCTCCCCCGGGAAGTACGTCTTTCGCCTCACGGACCCGGAAAAACTCGGGGGCGTCATTGCCGCGCTGGGCTACGACCCGCGTCAGACCCCGGTCCTGCATATCAACTTTGCCTTGCTGGAAGATGACTGCTGTCGGGCCGCGTTTCTGCGCGGCGCGTTTTTCGCGGGCGGGAGCGTCACCGACCCCCGGAAACGCTACCATCTCGAACTGCTGACTTCCCACACGCAAGTGGGCCGCGAATTACAGGCCCTGCTCCGGGACTTGGACTGCCGCCCGAAAACGCTTCAGCGTAACGGCAGTTTCATCACTTACTTCAAGCAGAGCGGACAAATCGCGGAGTTTCTGCGCCTCATTGGCGCGCCGGAAGCGGCGGAACGTCTGTTGACGGCCAAGGACGAAAAACGTCTGCGGAACAGCGTCAACCGCCGCCTCAACTGCGATACGGCGAACGTGGACAAATCGGTAGAGGCTTCGCGGGAACAGACCGAGGCGATCCGGAAACTGCGCGACAACGGACGGCTGGAACTTCTGTCGGACAAATTACAGTTGACCGCCGCGCTTCGGCTGGAGTACCCGGAACTCTCGCTCAGCGAACTGGCGGAAGAATTTGACCCGCCGGTGACGAAATCCTGTCTGAACCACCGTCTGCGCAAGCTCACGGAACTGGCGGGAAGCCCGGAAATTAGAGAGAGGGAATAGTATGTTGGATATGTGGCACACGTTTTTACAGACCCTGTTGAACGGTACGCCGTGGCCGGACCTTTTGTCAAGGGACGACCTCCTTCCGGACGGCTGGACTATGGAAACGCTTCTGCTTGCGGCGATCGGCGTTCCTGTGGGGCTGGCGGTCCTTCACTTTGTGCGGGTCCTTCTGATTCTGCTGTTCGGGAGAAAATACCACGCCCTCCGCGCGCTGAATCAGGCGTGCGAATTTGACGATGGCATCCGGACACGTTACGAGTACAAGGTCCAGCTCAATTCCCGGAAACAGTTGGAACGTTATGACTTTGAACGCTTCTTTCTGGAAGAGTACGGGCGCAATCCGCAGACCTTCGGCGCGATTCTCGAAAGCGCGCAGAACAATGAGCGCAAGTACCGCAAGTATAAGGCGGAAGTGGAGCGGCTGTTGGGCGTCAAATTGGGGGAAACGGCGCGCATCGGGTTCTTTGACCCGCTGGAAGTAAAGCTGTGCAAACGCCGCCTGAAAGAGCCGATTACATCTCCGATATTCCACTGCACGGCGGAGTATACCAGTCCGAAAGGACAGAACCACTACTCCCGCACGGCCGACTACACCGTCCGGCAGATGGAGGCAGTCGGGAAGCAGTACCGGAAGAACGTGGACTTTCAGGCGTCCAAGGCGTACCAGAGAAGCCTTATGACGGACTCCCTCCGGTACGACATCATGAAACGCGATAACTTCCGCTGTGTGCTGTGCGGCCGGACCGCGAAAGAGGGCGTAAAACTGCACGTGGACCACATTGTACCGGTGGCCAAGGGCGGCCTGACGGTCCCGGACAATCTGCGCACCCTCTGCGACCAGTGCAACCTCGGCAAGAGCGACAAGTACGACCCCCACGGGGCCAACTGAACAAAGGAGAATCGACATGGAACGTACGGACAAAGCGTGTCAATATCACCAGAGCGGGCGCAACTGCGCCCAAAGCGTGCTGGCCGTGTTTTCGGACATCACCGGATTAAGCGAGGCGGAGAGCCTGCGCATTGGAGCCGGATTCGGGAACGGCGCGGGAACCGGGGAGTTGTGCGGCGCGATTGCCGGGGCCGTTATGACGCTCGGCCTGCTGACGCCGTCCGACCCGGACAACCCCGCCGCCGGAAAACGGGAGGCCGCCGCGCTGTCGAAAGAGTTTCAAAAGCGTTTTCAGGAACGTTTCGGGGCTTTGCGCTGTCAGGAGTTGCTCCCGTTGCGCTTCACGCCCGATGACGCCACCCCTGCCGCGAAACGTCTGGGATTGTCGGAAAAGCAACACTGCCGCATTATGATTGTAACCGCCGTGGAGCTTACGGAAGGCCTGATTGCTGAGCGCGGCTTGGCATAATTTCGCGGACGGTCCGGAGAGGAGGCGTCACAATGGCGTTCGTACACTTGCACTTACACACGGAGTACAGCCTTTTGGACGGGGCCTGCCGGATTCGGGAACTCCCGGAACTGGTCAAGTCCATGGGCCAGACGGCTTGCGCGATTACCGATCACGGCGTCATGTACGGCGTCATTGACTTTTACCGCGCGTGTAAAGACGCCGGAATTAAGCCCATTATCGGCTGTGAGGTCTACATGACCCCGCGCGGCCGGACACGCTTCGACCGCGTGCGCGAGTTTGACGCGGAAAGCCGTCATCTGGTCCTGCTGTGCGAAAACGAGGAGGGCTACCGGAACTTGTCGTATCTGGTCTCCATGGCTTGGACGGAGGGCTTTTACT
>JAFSRH010000038.1 GCA_017446225.1 Oscillibacter sp. | reverse complement strand
GTCAACGTGGCCAATGGTGCCAATGTTGACAAGGGGTTTCGTTCACTCGAACTTTTGCTTTGCCATTAGGAAACTCCTCCTGTTCTTATGACAAGACGCGGTTCCAGGTGATTCTTATTTTACTCTGTTTTTCCGGAAAATGCAAGCCCTAACGGCGTTTCAGCGGTGGCCGTGGGCCTCCTCGATTTTCTCCCGGAGATTGCGCGGGATTTCGGTATAATGGCTGGGTTCCATGGTATACTGTCCGCGGCCCTGCGTACGGGAGCGCAAGTCGGTGGCGTAGCCGAACATTTCGGCCAGCGGGACGTTCGCGTCAATCTGCTGCGCGCCGTTGCGGGCCTCCAGTTTGGTAATCTGGCCGCGGCGGGCGTTTAAATCGCCGATTACATCGCCCATATACTCATCGGGCACAATGACGCTGACTTTCATAATCGGTTCCAGCAAAGTCGGATCGGCTTTGCGGCACGCGTCCTTGAAGGCCATGGACCCGGCGATTTTGAAGGCCATTTCGGACGAGTCCACCTCGTGGAAAGAGCCGTCATACAAGGTTACTTTTACGTCCACCACGGGGAATCCGGCAATCACGCCGGCGTTCATCGCGCCTTGAATGCCCGCGTCCACGGCGGGGATATACTCCTTCGGAATCGCGCCGCCGACAACCTCATTGGCGAACTCGTAGCCTTTCCCGGGCTGATTGGGTTCCACGCGGATTTTGACGTGACCGTACTGGCCCTTGCCGCCGGTCTGCCGGGCGTATTTCGTTTCCTGTTCGACTGCCCGCTTGATGGTCTCCTTGTAGGCCACCTGCGGCGCGCCGACATTCGCCTCTACCTTGAACTCCCTTAACAGGCGGTCCACGATAATTTCAAGGTGGAGTTCCCCCATACCGGCAATGATGGTCTGCCCGGTTTCCTCATCGGTGTAAGTGCGGAAAGTGGGGTCCTCTTCGGCCAGTTTCATCAGACCAATGGTCATTTTTTCCTGACCGGCCTTGGTTTTCGGCTCAATGGCGACACGAATCACGGGTTCCGGAAATTCCATGGATTCCAGAATGATGGGGTGTTTCTCATCGCAGAGCGTATCGCCGGTGGTGGTACGCTTCAGGCCAACGGCGGCCTCAATGTCCCCGGCGTACACGTCCTCAATGTCCTCCCGGTGGTTGGCGTGCATTTGCAGAATGCGCCCCATCCGCTCCCGGATGTTCTTGGTACTGTTGTAGACGGTGGCCCCGTTGGACAGGCGCCCGGAGTAGACGCGGAAGAAACACAGCCGCCCGACAAAGGGATCGGTCATGATTTTGAACGCAAGCGCGGAAAACGGCGCTTCGTCATTGGCGGCGCGTTCCTCTTCCTTCTCGGTCTTGGGGTTGACGCCCCGAATGGCCGGAATGTCGAGCGGGGACGGCATATAATCGACAATGGCGTCAAGGAGTTTCTGAACGCCCTTGTTCCGGTAGGACGTGCCGCAGGTGACGGGGACCATCTGGTTGGAGACGGTCGCGGCGCGGATGGCGGCGCGGATTCTGGCCGGGTCCACGCTTTTCCCTTCCAGTACGTCCTCCATAATGCTGTCGTCCATCATGGACACGGCGTCAAGGAGTTTCTCGCGGTACTCGTTGGCCATGGCCTCCATTTCGAGCGGGATCGGCTCAATACGCATATCTTTGCCGAGGTCGTCATAGTACACATCGGCGTTCATCTCCACAAGGTCAATAATACCCCGGAAGGTATCTTCGGACCCAATGGGCAGTTGAATCGGTACGGCGGTACATTTGAGGCGGTCGCGGACCATGCGAAGGACGTTGAAGAAGTCGGCGCCCATGATGTCCATCTTGTTGACGTAAATCATACGCGGGACGTGGTAGGTGTCGGCCTGACGCCAGACGGTTTCGGACTGCGGCTCCACGCCCCCTTTTGCGCACAGTACCGTGACGGAACCATCCAAAACCCGAAGCGAACGCTCCACTTCTACCGTAAAGTCTACGTGGCCGGGCGTGTCAATGATATTGATCCGGGTCTGCGGAAACTGGTTGTCACTGCCGGACCAGTAACAGGTCGTGGCGGCGGAAGTGATTGTAATGCCGCGTTCCTGTTCCTGCGCCATCCAGTCCATGGTGGCGGTCCCATCGTGGGTTTCGCCGATCTTGTAGTTGACGCCGGTGTAGAACAGAATCCGCTCCGTAGTGGTGGTTTTGCCCGCGTCAATATGGGCCATGATTCCGATATTACGGGTGTTTTCAAGAGATGTTTTTCTCATTGTCTTGTTTTACTCCCCGCTGAGGGGGACCGGCGTTCCCGCGCGGGCGCGGAAACGGAGCGATTACCAGCGGAAATGCGCGAAGGCCTTGTTGGCTTCCGCGGTCTTGTGCATTTCATCGCGGCGGCGGACCGCGCCGCCGGTGTTGTTGGCGGCGTCCATGACCTCTCCGGCAAGGCGTTCGGCCATGGTGCGCTCACTCCGGGAGCGGGCGAAGGCCGTCAGCCAGCGCAGGCCCAGCGTAGTACGCCGCGCGGGACGTACTTCCATCGGCACCTGATAGTTCGCGCCGCCGACGCGCCGCGCCTTGACTTCCAGACTGGGCATGACGTTTTCCATGGCCTGATTGAACACCTCGACCGGTTCCTTGCCGGTCTTGTCATGGATCTGATCGAACGCGGCGTAGACCACTTTCTGGGCCACGCCCTTTTTACCGTCCAGCATGACGCTGTTGATCAGACGCGTGACGAGAATCGAGCCATAGACGGGGTCAGGTAAGATTTCGCGTTTGGGGACATTCCCTCTTCTTGGCACGTTGCTTCCCTCCATTCCTGTAAACTGCTTCCCCGATACTGGGGCGGGTACTCGAAAGGGGCGGGAACCCCCTCCCGTAATGCCGCCGAAGAGGGTTTGCCACGGTATATGTCAAACCTTTCGGCATTATCATGTCAATGAGTGCGAAGACGGGATTACTTCTGCTTGGGACGTTTTGCGCCGTACTTGGAACGGCCCTGCATACGGCCCTGTACGCCCTGCGTGTCGAGCGTGCCGCGGATGATGTGGTAGCGGACGCCGGGAAGGTCCTTGACACGTCCGCCGCGGATCATGACCACGGAGTGTTCCTGAAGGGAATGGCCCACGCCGGGAATATAGGCGGTGACCTCATAGCCGTTGGTCAGGCGCACACGGGCGATTTTACGCAGCGCGGAGTTCGGCTTCTTGGGCGTGGCGGTACGCACAGCGGTGCACACGCCGCGCTTCTGGGGGGACGGCAGGTCGGTCGTACGCGTTTTCAGCGTGTTGAGTCCGAATTGGAGCGCCGGAGACGTGGACTTGTAGGTAGTCTTTTCACGGCCTTTCCGGACGAGCTGGTTAAAGGTAGGCATGACGATTACTCCTTTCTGTAAAAAGTGAGGGGTACGCGGACCGTACCCGCATAGGCTTTCAGGATAGCACACGGAAAAGTTGTTGTCAAGTATTTTTTTAACATTCCGCCGCGCGCCGCGCAATCTTCTTTCAACCGACGGTAGACTTCCGCGTGTTTTTGTGCTATACTCCCGGAAGAACATCTTGAACAAAGGAGACGGACCTATGGCAACAGAAGAAATGTATGACGCGGCCTTTCGCTATCGGGACTCCAAACTCTGGACGCGGATACTGGACAGAGAGCTTTTCGCGTTCCGCTTCTCTGACGGGGAAATTGGGTACTGTTGCGCCATGGGTCAGAGCGGAGAGCGGATATCGCTGATCGTGTATGTCGGGGAGGAAGGCTTTCAGAGTTACCGGGAACTGCTGTTCCGGGACGGGGACAACGCGCCGTTGTCCTTGCATGACGTGGACTTTTCCGATACCGAACAAATGCTTCAACAGTCTTTCTTGGAGTGTTCCTTTGAGGCGCGGGAGGCGTTGGAATCGTGGGAAGTCAGGCAGGTGCGCAATTACGCGAAGGCCCATAATTTCCGCTTGCACGGCCCGTGCCCGTGGCCGAAATTCGCAAAATACGCGCGTTACCGCGCGCCGTGGACGATTGAGACGCCGAAGGACAGACGGCGAATCTGTGAGGCGTTGTCGGCGGCGGTCGTCTTGGCCGGACTGCTGGAAGGCAAGTCCAAACGGGACCTTGGCCTGTTCCCGGTCGATCCGGAGACCGACACCCTTCCGCTTCTCGTTTGTCTTCCGGAGTGCTACAAAGTGACCCGTACGGACGTTCCGCCCGTCTGGGAGGAGCCGTACCCCGAACCGGCCGGACTGGAAAGGGAACGCGTCCCGGAACTGCTGGCCTTGAAAAAGCGGGGCGTGTACGACTGCGAACTGCTCCGTCTGCCCGGTCTGCTGCCAACGCAGACGGACGCCAAGGCGGCCCCGTACTTCCCCGTGCTTCTGGTCTGCGCCGATCTCAAAACGGGCTACCTGAAAGCCACCAACCCCGTCACGGACTACGACACCCATCCGGAAGCCCTCCGGGACGCGTTCGTGCACGCGCTTCTGGAAAGCGGCGAATGTCCGCGCGCCGTCCGTCTGCGCGATGAGCGGACGCGCGCCCTGTTGGAGGACCTCTGCCTGAACGCGCGCATTCTTTTCAGCGTGGAAGCGAATCTGCCGGCGCTGGACGAGGCCCGGACGCAGATTTGGGACCTGATGTTTCAGGACGGGGATGACATATGGGACGAGGACGAAGAAGACGATGATGCGATGGACATCAACGAAGCGCTTTCCGCCGCCGTGGAGGAATTGACGAATATGTCCGATAAGGAACTGAGAAATCTTCCTCCCGCGATGGTGCGCCAGATACTGGAAATGGCCAATATGGGCTTTATTCCGCAGGAACTCCAACTCCGCTTGCGGCGGCTGTTCAAGAAAATCTGACGCGCGCAGGGACGGCGCCCCAAAACGGGGACCGTCCCTGTGACGTTCCGTCAAATCCGCGTGACCAGTTCCGAAAGCGGCTTGCGGTCGTAGTGAAGCCGGGACGGGTGGGCGTTTTCGGCGGGATAGCCGAGGGAGAGCATGGCGATCGGGATGGTTCCGGCCATTTCCGGGAACTCCACGAGCAGTTTTTCCGGCTCGAACATTCCGATATAGGTTGTGCCAAGGCCCAAGTCAGCGGCCTGTAACATCATCTGCGTGGCGGCAATGGTAGCGTCAATTTCGCCGTGGTCCTTGCCGTCATACTCGCGCTTCCACGATGCGGAAGCGTCATAGGCCACCACCAGCATGACCGGCGGGTGAAAATGGGACGCGGTGCAGACCTCCGCCTTTTCCAGCGCCGACTTACTTTCCAGCACAAAGACGCGCTGAGGCTGATAATTATGGGCGGTGGGCGCGGTCCGCGCGGCGTTGAGGACCAGTTCCAGCTTTTCCGGCTCCACGGGGGCGTCACTGTACTTGCGTACCGAATAACGCGCTTCTGACAGGGCTTTAAAGTCCATAACGGCGTCTCCTCCAAATAAAAATTACTTGTCCCGTTCCGGTGAGGGAGCGGGACAACGTCCGGTTGGGTATCGGTTATTTCAGTTCGACCTTGCCGCCGACTTCCTCGATCTTCTTCTTGAGTTCCTCGGCCTCTTCCTTGCCCAGACCCTCTTTCAGCGTGGACGGGTTGTCCTCAACGGTCTTCTTGGCTTCCGCAAGGCCCTGACCCGTGATTTCACGGACCACTTTAATGACCTTAATCTTCGCGGCGGCGTCAAAGCCGGTCAGGACCACGTCAAAGGACGTCTTTTCCTCCACAACGGGGGCGGCCGCGGCGGCGGGGGCGGCCATGGCGGCGGCGGATACGCCGAACTCTTCTTCCAGCGCATGGACCAGTTCGCTGAGTTCCAGAACTTTCAGCTCTTTGATTTCGTTCAACAGAGCGGTGACTTTTTCAGACATGGGTAGTACCTCCTGACATCATGATTGGTCTTATTCGGCGGCGGGGGCCGACTCCCCGGCGGGAGCTTCCATCTTTTCGGCAATCTGGTTGAGCACCACGGCAAGGCCGGTAATCGGGGCCAGCATGGTACCCAGTACCTGCGCCTGCAACGTGGGCAGAGGCGGAATCGCGGCCAAGGCGTTAATGGTCTCCAAGTCGACCGCCTTCCCGTCCATAAATCCGCCTTTAATCTCGAACTTCCCGTTCAGTTTTTTGGCGTAATCGGCCATGATCCGCGCGGGGGCAACGGGGTCGTCCGCGCTGAGGGCAAGAGAAGTGGTACCGTTGAGATGGGAGTCAAGGTCGTTCAGGCCGGTGTTGTCGAACGCGAACCGAAGGAGCGTGTTCTTGACAACGGAGTAATCGACCTCGCTTTCCCGGCACTCTTTCCGAAGCGCGGTATCCTCCGCCACGGTAATGCCCCGGTAGTCCACAATGACGCCGGCGGCGGCGTTGCGGATTTTGTCCGTCAACCGCTCCACGAGCGCCTTTTTTTCCGCAAGGACTTTAGCGTTGGGCATTCTGAGTTCACCTCCATAAAGAATAAATCCACGTCCATGGACAGACGGAAAGCGCCCCGGCGCGCAAAGACACCGGGACGCGCAATGACACATTGCACAGCCGTCCTCGGCGGGGCTTACGGGTCAAACCTGCCTGCTGTCTTTGGAACGTGACAGGGATTATATACCGGCTTGGAGAGAATGTCAAGCGGGATTTTAAAAAAATCGGGGGCAATTTGTCGCGGGGGCCGCGAAATGTTCCGGGACGTTCCAACTCTTAATTGTAAACCGGATTAAAAATAATGGTTGACAATCAGGGCAAGCTATGCTATCCTGTCGAAGCAATGACCGAAAAACCGGAGAAAGGACTTCTCAATGGAAGAAAGTAGAATTCGTGATATGTGTCTTGTGGGCGTGATGGCCGCGGTGACCTGTGTCCTTGCGCCGCTGTCTATCCCCATCGGACCGGTACCCGTCACTCTGACGAATCTGGCCGTATATCTCTCTCTGTACCTTCTGGGCATGCGGCGAAGCGTGCTCAGCTATCTGGTATACCTTCTTCTGGGCGTGGCGGGACTGCCCGTGTTCTCAGGCTTCAGCGGCGGTCTGGGCAAACTCGCGGGGCCGACCGGCGGATACATCATCGGGTTTCTGCCCATGGCCGTAATCGGCGGCGCGGCCGTGGAACGTTTCCAGAAACGCGCCGTACATTTCCTCGCCATGGTACTGGGGACGGCCGTGTGCTACGCGCTGGGTACGGCGTGGTTCTGTGCGGTCATGAATACGGGCGTTGTGGCGGCGCTCGGTCAGGCGGTCTTTCCGTTTATACCGGTCGACTTGGCCAAAATTGCGATTGCGGTCTTTATCGGGCCAACCATCCGGGCGCGCGTTGCGTGAAACGTACGCGTCAACGCCTCTTGTACAGTACGACTTCCGGCTCACTGCCGTTTACGCTGTAAGAGCAAATCAGCAGAAAGGTCGTGTCGGCGACCACGCCGTAACAAACGCCAAGGTCCGCAAATTCAATTTGCGCTCCGAGATAGATGTTCTTGTCGTTCAGGAACTTTACTTTCCGGCCGCTGGGCATGGCGTATTCGAGATTGACCTGTTCGCCGACCAGTTCAAAGAGGCGGTCTACCGGGGGAAGTCCTTCCGCCGACAGAAGGACGTTGATTTCCTCCGTCAGCGTTTTCTTGAACGCCTCGTAAGCCTCAACGCCGACAGCCTTGATGTATTCCGCCGCAACGCAACGCCCGCCGAACGGAGAGCCGCAGGAATTCCGACAGCCTTTACAGGTTGCTTTGGAAGGACAGTTTTCACAGTTCGCGCCGCAATAGGCATTCATAACGTTTCCTCCGTATTTTAGATGTCACAACGACACAGAATTTGGCGCTATGCTATCAGATTTGACAATTCTTGTCAAGGCATACGCGCCTTCATTTTTGCCCGCGCCCGTTGAGAAAACGGACAGGAAACAGCCCGCGGAAGAATGAAAGCGCGGTATGTGTAAAGTTTTTCTTGGCAAGTAAATAAATAAACTAAAAGCCGGGGGGCATGGGTAGTCCTCCGGCGTTGCCTGTGGTATCATGTGATTGTCGAGAACACAGAAAGCAGGCGAGTAAAATGAGTATAGCATAT